>JABFSU010000130.1 GCA_013140455.1 Nitrospira sp.
GCGGATGCGCTTCCAAAAATCACGCAGGATTATCCGTACCGGAATTTAAATGCCGGTGTCATTCGAGTGAATATTCAGTTCGCCGAAGCCCCCCAGCCAGTGGCCATCAGTCGATAGGCTTGAAGATGGTATCCTACAGGCCCTGTCTTGCCTCGCAAGGTATGACCGATCCGCTCTGGTAGTTCTTCACGACACAGGGCCGACACCCCCACTCCCCGTCATTGATCGCAAAGACAAAGTTAACAATTCCGTAACACTGCCGTCACCGAATCTTTACCCGCACCACAGATACTCCTGCGTGAGACGACGATATGCTCACAAGTCGATTCAACAAAGGAGGGCGAAGCGTGCAGATCCGGAAACTATCGCAACTATTAAAAGACAGAGGTGCGGCATGTTCACATACTAACGTGCGTCGCGCTTCCGTCGTGTGCCTGGCATTCATGCTGGGTATGGGAAGTACTCTGGATACAGTTGCGGCAGAATTCGACGTCAAGGGCTCTCAAGCCGGTTCGGTCGCCACTCCGGTTGCCGATCCAGGTCAGCGGGCCGGAGCCGGTCAGCGTCTCACTATCGAAAGCACCAATCTAGAAAGTCTTTTGTTAGAAAGGGGCGTCATCTCCCAGGATGACTGGATTCGCCTGAAAGCGGAAGAGGAACGGCGCGCCTTCGAGCAGACGGCGGAAGCGGGAATGGCCGGCAACCCTCGCTGGTATGAGCGCATCCGGATCAGCGGCTACACTCAGTTTCGGTATGCTGCCGGGGCCAGCGATGGGAAATTCACGATCCCTCTCGGCGACAGTACGTCGACCAGCCAGCCACGTGAGTTCTACTTCCGGCGCATCCGCCTCGTCTTCCAAGGCCAGATTTCAGAACGGCTGGCGTTCTATCTGCAGGGCGCGTTTGAAGGAGACCAATCGACCCAGAACATGTTTAATAAGGAAATCATCGACGCCTACGCCGATTATTATCTGACGAAAGACAAGGTTCATCGCTTGCGGTTCGGCCAGCATCGGGCGCCGAACGCCTTCGATACTTATCGCTCCAGCACCAACCGGCAGGAACTCGACCGCCATGAATCGGTGCAAAGCGGAGCGCCGGGGGAACGGGATCTCGGCATTGCCTACTATTGGAGCCCCAAAATCGCCCAGGAACGGTTTACTCAATTGGCGGCCTATCATAACGGCCCCGGAGATTACGGAGTCTTTGGCCTCATGGTCTATAACGGGCAGGGTCGCAATAAGGCCGAATTGAACGGCGACAAGCACATGGGTGTGCGATTGGCCTACCCGTTTGAACTACCGAACGGGCGTCTTCTGGAAACCGGCGTGATGGCCTTTCGGGGAGTCTATTCAGTCAGCGGGGCCGGTTCTCCCACCAGCACCACCGCGTCGGCGAGGTGCCAGCAAGGTCTCAACCGGCAGGGAGGCTGCGACACTACCGATGAACGCATCACAGCCTATGTCTGGACGCCGCCGCAGCCCTGGGGCCTGCTTGCCGAGGGCACGATTGGAAAGAACGCCAAACGGAATGACACCACAAACATCATTGAAGAAAAACCACTGATCGGTGGCTATGTGCAAGGCTATTACACCTGGTCGTACTCGGACGTCGGCATGCTCACCCCCTATGTCCGTTATGGCGAATATTACGGCGGAATCAAATCGATCAACGGCGCACCGGATGGGCAATCGCGCACCTGGAACTTCGGTCTGGTCTGGGAACCTGATACCCACTGGCGGTTTGTCACCGAGCTTATGCTGAAGGACGGTCTCAACGAAACACTGGCGCTCAATAGGGCCCAAGATTCTTTTGATGGTTCCTTGTTACGCTTTCAGGCACAGTTCTTTTTTAATTGATGCTCGGGAGTCTTGGAAAGAGAGGAAAATATGGTCGAACAGAAGGAAGAGAAAGAGATGAGTCAATTAAGGAAAGTGCCCTGTTTTGTTTTCATGGTGTTGGCCCTCACTTCATGGGAGCTGGGGGGTGAACGCGTTCTGGCGGAACAGGCCAACGCCTTGGCCCAAGCGAGTAGCGAAACCATATCTGAGCAGTACCAGCCGGCTCCAGGCATCGGTGGACGGGTGACGATCGCGGGGTCGGATACGATGCAGCCGCTCATGGCGAAGCTCGCAGCTTCGTTTATGGCCTTTCAGCCCAAAGCGAAGTTCGGCGTCGAAGGGCTGGGGTCTAGCGAATCCATCCGTGAATTCATGCTCGGCTTGTCTCTGCAACGCCGGGGCGATAAGGCTATCGGGAGGGGCACAGAGGGCACCAGCAGTGCCAGCCTGTTGGCCTCCTCTCGGCCGCTGACCGATCAGGAAGTGAAGGGGTTTGTCAGCCATCACGGCTACGAGCCGATCGGCATTCCCGTCGCCATGGATGCCGTCGCGATTTATGTGCATAACGACAACCCGATCGGACGGCTGAACCTTGAACAAGTCGATGGCTTATTTAGCGCCACATTGAAGCGAGCCAAGGGAGAACATCTCACCACCTGGGGGCAGGTGGGGCTCAAAGATCAATGGGGCCAACAGCCGATTCATCTGTATGGGCGAAATAAGAAATCCGGCACCCGGGAATTCTTCAGGCATGTGGCGCTGGTAGATGGAGAGCTCCATGACGATGTGCAGGAACAACCGGGATCGGCGTCGGAGATCCTCGCGATTTCCCAAGACCCTCTTGCCGTCGGCTATGCCGGAGTGGGATTCCACAGCTCTATGGTTCGCATTGTTCCGCTCGCTTCCGGTCCCACTGACCCGGCGATCTTGCCGAGCGCAGAGAGTGTGTCCAACGGGCAGTATCCGCTCGCGAGGCCGTTGTATCTCTATGTGAACAAGAATCCTGATGGAAAACTTGATCCGGTGGTGGGTGAATTTCTGAAATTTGTGAACAGCCGCCAAGGGCAGGAAACCGTGGCCCGCGCGAATTTCTACCCCCTGACCGCGGCGCAGATTTCCAAGAATCTTGAACTCCTGGGACATAATCTGCTCACCGCGCAAGCTCCCGTACGTTGACATGAGCCGAGGAGAGACGATGCGGATATGGATAAGATTTGCGGCAATCCTGATAGTCTCGCTCATGAGCGGATGCGCGACGGGTCCGCCCCCTCGCGCGATCTATCAGGACCCTGCCACGATTATCAGGATTCAGTTTGATAGCAAGGCCGGACAAGGCCACAGTCATCCTGCGACGATCAGTCCCGACATAATCCGGCATGTGCTCAACGGGATGCGGATTCAGTCGAGGACCTCTTTTGTTCCGTCGATCCTTACCGGCGAAGCGTCTTCAGGTGCCGCTTTTTCAAAAGAGGAGCAGGACTTCCTGGGGCCACATCTAAGCCAGGCGTTGGCGGAGGCCAAACCGGATGAACTGGTCACCTTCTATCGACGGGTTTCCACTCCGGCTGTCGGGCTGGCGATCACTTCAGGCGGCCTCTTTGTGCATGGCCGGCATCTGTATGTGATTCTGGCCAACAATCGCACGATGCCGTCTGAAGGGATGAGTCAGAGTATCGTGTCTGAAATCGATCCGGTTGACAGTCCGCTGCTCCCGATCAGCCGCACCGCGTATCGAGCCACCTTTGTGCCTGCGACCTCCATCGTGCCGGAAGACGAACGATGGCTCTGGCCGTACATCGATCAAGGCCGAGTTGTGGTGATCGATCTTCTTCAACTGGCCAGGGACATCCGGCAACAAACGACACGCACTGCGCCATGATCCTCAGTATATCCGCCACTCCGGAGAGCCGAATGCTTGTGCGCATGCGGTGCGGGAAAGTTAACGCAGTTTTAACGGAGTTGTAACTCTAACGGAAATACTCAGGCGTACCGTGTTCATACGTGAAGGACGCGCATCGCGATGGGGGTCAATCTGAGAATGAGATTGGAATCGATTATGCCCAAATTCCCATCAATACGATTAAGTGCTGTGTTTCTTGTTGTTGTCGTCAGTGTCACAGGAGGGGCGATCGAAGGATGGCTCCTCGAACAAGCCTATTCCGCATCCGCGACATTAATTAAAATCGATGGGTCGAGCACCGTGTTCCCTATTACGGAAGCGGTAGCTGAAGAGTTTCAGAAGGAAACGAGAGGTGCGGTCCGTGTGACGGTCGGCATTTCAGGAACCGGCGGCGGATTCAAAAAGTTCTGCCGGGGTGAGATCGACGTGCAGGATGCCTCGCGTCCTATTTCCAGCAGCGAAATGGAAGCCTGCCGTGCCGGCGGAGTCCAATTCTATGAATTGCCGATCGCCTTCGATGCCCTGACCATTGCCGTGAGTCCGCTAGCCACCTGGGTGGATTCCATCACGGTGGCAGAATTGAAATCTATGTGGGAGCCCTCTGCGCAAGGCCGGGTGACCAAGTGGAACCAGATCCGTTCGACCTGGCCGGATCAGCCGTTGAAGCTGTTCGGCGCCGGATCAGACTCCGGCACCTTCGATTATTTCACGGAAGCCGTGGTCGGGAAAGCCAAGTCCAGCCGGGGCGACTTTACGGCCAGTGAAGACGACAATACGCTGGTCCAGGGCATCGCGAATGACAAACAGGCGCTCGGCTACCTTCCCTTCGCCTATTACGAACCGAACAAGAAACGATTGAAAGCGGTCTCCATCGACGGCGGGCATGGGCCGGTGAGTCCGTCGCGCGAGACGGTCGAAAACGGTTCATATCAGCCGCTCTCACGTCCATTGTTTATCTATGTGAATGTGAAGTCTGCCTCGAAACCTGAGGTGAAGCGCTTTGTCGAATTTTACCTGGCGCAGGTTCCGGTGTTGGCTCCGCAAGTGAAATATGTGCCGCTTCCTCCGCACGCCTATGCGCTGGCCAGTGAGCATTTTAAGAATGGACGACACGGGACTGCGTTTCAAGGAGGCTCGACGATCGGAATGAAGATCGAAGAACTGCTCCGACGCGAAGCGAAACTCTAAGGGGTAAAGGGATGGACACGATGGATGCCCATATCGCCGAGATTCCAGTCGAAAAACAGGCCATCCGCACAAGTCTCTCTCCTCGACTTGTGCCCCGTCTCAAAGAGAAAGCGATCGAGTTGCTTTTGCAGGCGGCTGCGTTCACCTCGGTGGCGATTACGCTCGGGATTGTCGGTGTGTTGGCGTATGAATCGTTCCACTTCTTTCAGCAGGTTTCCGTGATGGATTTCCTGACGGACCGCCAATGGACGCCGTTGTTTGCCGACGCGCATTACGGGATTCTCTCTCTCGTATCGGGGACGCTCGTCACGACGGCGGTGGCCTTACTCGTGGCCATTCCTACGGGAAGCCTGATCGCCATCTATTTGAGCGAATATGCCTCGCGTTCGGTGCGGGAATTCGTGAAGCCGGTGCTGGAGTTGCTCAGCGCCGTGCCGACCGTCGTGTACGGATACTTTGCG
>JABFSU010000115.1 GCA_013140455.1 Nitrospira sp.
GCTCCCACCCACCCGCCGATCATCCCGGTGCCGCTCAACAACAGCGCCGCCTTTACCTTCACCAGGCCCGACTGAAAGGCTTCGATAGCGCCGATGCAAGCAGCGGCGGCGACCAGCGCGAGCGAAAGGCTCACAGCTTCCTGCACGCTCGTCCCGAGCGCATAGACCAGGAGCGGAATCGCGATCAGCGACCCACCGCTCCCCGTCACGCCCAGCGAGAGCCCCACCAGACTTCCCACCACGACGGCAACGACCGATGGCTCGCCGCCCGTCATGCGTGGCTTCTTCTTACACTCATAATATTTCTATCATTCGGCACGATCTTTCACTCTTGCACGATCACGCTCTCTGCCGGCACCCCCTGAACCAGGAAACACAGCAATCCTATTCATGTCGGCTTATCCAGCTTCTCGATGCCCATTGCCTTCAGGATGACCTTCTCGTAGTAGGGCTCGCTGATCCCACGTTTCATCTTATGGAGGAAATACTTCTCCAGCCCGATCTTGGCCAGATGAACCCACTTCCCCTTCTTCGCCCAGGTCACATTTCTTGGGGCCATCTGCGGTAAGGCCACGAACGCGACGCCCGTGTCCCCCATGTCGGCCAAACAGATCGCGTTCCAGGTCGCCGTATCGCGCTTGGGATCGTTCTCCATATCGGCCTTGATGTTGTGGACCGCAGCAGAGACCATCGATTCGATCATGTAGCCGGTCTTTGGTGCGCCGGTCGGGATGGGGGTCACTTCGACCGGCGGAATCGCCACGCAAACGCCGACCGAATAAATATTCCTGTACTTGGGATTGGCCTGGTAGGCATCGATATTCACGAAACCCTTTGGATTACACAAGCCCGGTGTGCCGGCGACCGCGTCCACCCCGGCGAACGGCGGGATGAACATGGAATAGCGGAACGGAACCTCCTGCCCGTCCTCCAACAGCACCTTGCCAGGCTGAATCTCTTTGATCGCACTATTCGGAATCGGCTTGATGGAATGTTCGGCGAACTCGTCCTCCATGAGACGGCGTGAAGCCCCTACCCCGGCCAATCCCATATGACCGACATACGGCTCCGGCGTGACGAAATAGATCGGCACTTTCTTCCGCAGCTTCTTCTTCCGGAGGTCAGTGTCCAGGATGAACGCCATCTCGTAGGCCGGTCCGAAACAGGACGCGCCTTGAGCCGCCCCGACGACGATGGGACCTGGATTTTTGAGAAACGCCTGATACGACCCCCAGGCCTGCTCGGCATGGTCCACATTGCAGATAGATTGGGTATGGCCACTGGGACCGAGCCCTGGCACCGCGCCAAAATTCAGCTTGGGGCCCGTCGCAATGATCAGATAATCGTACGGCACCTCGCCCTTGGCGGTGATCACTCGATTCTGCTCCGGCTCGATCCGGTCCGCCGTGGCATGAACAAACTCGATTCCTTTCCTGTCCAGGACCGGGGCGACCTGAAAACTGATGTCTTTCCTGGTCCGCCATCCGACGGCCACCCAGGGATTCGACGGTACGAAATGAAAGGACTCGACATTGGAGATGACCGTGACCTTGTGTTTCTTCGCAAGAAGCGCCCGCGCCTCATAGGCCGCCGGCAGTCCACCGATCGATGCGCCGATGATCACTACTCGTGCCATAGGATTCTCCTTTTCTCAAAAGCTATCAGCCATCAGCAACCGGCTTTCAGCCATTCAAACGAGTCATCATCCCTGAAGGTGTGAGCCTTCATGTCTAAAATGGATTCAGGATCATTCAATATTCATCATCTCGGATCATTGCGGGCTCAGAGGTCACACGCGCGCGAATGCTGATGGCTGACGGCTACTTGTCCACCCCGAATCGATACAAATCGTGGCACGTGGTACAGCGGGCCGTCATACTCGACAGACGCTGCAAGATCTGTTGAGACGTTTCCTTCTGCGCGATCGCATCGGCCAGGGCGTCCATATCTTTGTGGATCGACATCCCCATCTGCTTGAACGGCAGCGGCAGCTTCACCATGATCGCCGGATTCACATCGACCGCCATCCCCATGCCGGCTGCCCGGGCGGCTTGTTCGATCCGCTGCCGGTCGGCCGGCTGATCTTGCCCTGCCACACCGGTGACCACTCCATGCACCGCCTTCAGCAGCTGCCGCATTTCTCCAAGGATCAGATCTCGCTCGTTTGGAGCCAATAGTATTTCCATACGGCCGTCAATTCCTTTGGCCGTCCAACCGTTCACGAAAAACCATCCGGCCCCGATGAGCGTCACGACCCACAGCACAACCGCAACGATACAGAGGCGTGTTTTCATCTCACTTCCTTTCAAGGAGCCTTCGTGGGATATCCCGTCACACCGGCACCATAGTCGTAGACAAGGCTCCCGCCGTAGTAGCTGGCGACCAAGAGCACGACAACTCCGACAATGCCGAGTCCCACGGAGACTGCCCGCTGCTCCCCGACGAACCCGATCCCGGTGACCAATCGCCATCCCAGCAGGCCGAGGAAAATCCAGAACGTCGCAAAGCCCAGGCCTTCATGCAGCTCCAGCACGGACTCCGGGACACCACTGTGCTCGACGGCCTCTTCGGCCATATGACCGGAGACCACTGCCGCCAGGCTACCGGCAAATCCCAAAACCAGCGTGTAGAGGCCGGCGATTCGGCACTCTTCAGGCCGCCACTTTCCTCCCAGCAAATCGAAAAAGACCGCGGCTGATAAGAGCGCGATCGGAAAATGCACCAACATGGGATGAATGGGATGCATGCTTGTCCTCCAAGATTTGCATTCTTTAGTTTGTAGAGTGCAAGCAGAGGGCCCAAACAGCGGGCAGGATCCGAAGCCTTTTCCGACAGACAATTCCAGCAATTCTGCGATCTCAAACGAGCGAAAGGCCTTCAGGAGTGGAGTCTTTCCCCAACCTTACAAGTCACACTGAGGCAGAACGGGGCACTGGCATGGATGAGCCGAGCAGGCTGGTGCAGGAGAGGAGCCATACAAACAACATGGGCCTCCGGACATGCATCCGGGGGCCCATGGCGGAACCGTCTGACCGACTGACTTATTTTCGTACCGCGATTCCGTGCGTATCAGCGGTTTCTTTGTCGTCTTTCTTATTCGTGATGACCGCCTGCCCCTTGTAGTGCCCGACTTTGCCTCCGGCATCCACATGAATCACACCGACGCCGGGGACTGTCCCCTTGGCGTTATGTACTCCCTTATCGTTACCGGTCAGCGGATTGGGGCCGCGAAGACCGACGAAAACGTACTGCCCATCCGGCGCAACGTCCATCAAATCGGGGGCCGGATCCTGGTTCGCTTCACTCACGAGGTCGATTGAACCCACCGAGAAGTTACTGAGCGTGTCGATAATCTCGACGTTGTTGCCGGCCCGATCCGCACTCCAAACATAGCGACCGACTCCGATCATACCGTGTGAATCGGCGAACTTGTCGTCCCGCTGCGAGACCAGCTTGGCCGACACTTTGGCGGGCAGGCCCGAGATATCGAGCGCGTACACATCGTAAGAGAGCGGCGCCACCGGCCATCCGCCCCCTGAATTGATGTACATCGTGTCACCCACCTGAACCCCGCCGCAGCCGGCCGGGTGAACCTGGTTGTTGTCCAGCATCGCCACCGCCTTCATCGGGGTCACGGTGACATCGAACACCAGCAACCCGCCGCCACGCAGCGTCACGAACGCATAACGGCTCGACGATTCGGTGATAGGACAGATCGGCGACGTATCGGGACGCTCGCCCCCTTCGAACGCGACAAGGTTCACGACATCTTTCTCGGGATCGAAGCTGAACTTATGCGCGGCATAGTCCGTCCAGATCCGGATGAATTTCTTTTCCGCAATGTTCGCGGCAATCGCCATCTTCTGATCCGGCGTCGGCCAGGCGGCATGGACGTTCTTCCCCATGGACAGACAGGCATCCGGCTTCTTCGTCGCCGCGTCCATGAACAGGACGTGACCACTCAGGAAAGAAATAATGGCATGGTCCTGATTCTTGTTGAAGAACAGCATATGCGGGCGACGAACCGCCTTCTTGGTCGCCTCCTCGCAGAACTTGCCGATATCGCCGGCAAAGTCGATCGTCATCGTCGGCTTCGCCGAGGCAGGATTCGCCGCAAGCTGCGCGCCGTCGTAGATATGGAGATACCCCCCGCTCTCCTTGCCGGTATCGGACTGATCGGTCAACCAGACTTCATAGGCAGAGACGGGCGCACCGCTGCCAAATGCCGCCCCCAATACCACACAGACACTGACGATCATGGCGAGCGTTGACGACTGTTGATTGGATCTCTTCATCGTTGGCCTCCTTCTATCTATATCGCATGACACGAACGAAACGAACTCTTTGCTCGCCCTCTGGCACTCTGGTGCATAGCTTAGAAGGATTGCTGAAGGAGAGCAACCGACCGGATCGGGCAGCCTGCAATCGTCAGGACCGGGCGAGCATCACGGCAGCGAACAAGACGGCCAGCGAGAGCCCCAGCGCCGCGCGAGGGAGCCAGGTGGCCGCAGTCAGGATGGTCTGATCGGAGGCAGTTCTCTTGTCAGGCAGGAGTGCCAGAATCGCCCGGACACGAGGACCGAGCACAAGATCGTGAGCGAGGGTCATCAGCAACAGCAGGGCGACCAGCGAGAGCTTGATCCCCAGGAGCGACGGCCAGCGAGCGGGTTCAAACAGCGGCCATCCGTGGGACAAGACCAGCATGGGACCGGTCAATACCAGAATGGCCACCGCTCCCCATACGACCAGACGAAACCGTTTTGCCGAAGTTCTGAACAAGGCTCCGGCATCGGGCTTCGACGCCAGTGCGCGATAGGAAGGGGCCAGCACCAGGGAGAGAAAAATCGTTCCCCCGATCCAACCGACCGCTGCGAGCAAATGGAGCCAGATCAGACCACTCATCATAGATCGCCTCTACCTTGCCGCCTATTCCCAAGTGAAGCCGTATGCGCTTCCGCAACACTCTACATGTAACACAAAGCCTTGAAGCCTTATCCGCGCACACCCTTCTTCGGCGACGATCCGACTCAGGTGACCCATCTGAGCGTGACTTTCTCCGGAACCGGATGCTGGAGGTTGGATACGCCGGCCAATTGATCCAGATGATACTTCTGCAACTGGCGGTACCAGACGGCCAGCCTGTCGGAATCCAGGCTCAAATTCATCGTGTTCTTGTGGCGATGACCCTGCTCCTGCAGTTCAATAATACGGCGATCCTGCCGAAGGACAATCCCGCCGATCAGCCGCGCGAGCCAGACGAGTGGAAATACCCCGCGGAGGAAATTCCACCCCATCGTGAAGTCCAAACGCGTGGAATGCTCCGTGAGCGGCGTGACGGCGACCATGATCGCCCCCCACCGTGTGCCGACCTCGAACGTTTCCAGATGAATCCCCGGCATAAGGAAATCCACCGTAGTCTTCGCTGGTGCGAGCGTCGGAGTCACGGCGCGAAAGACAATCGTGTTCGGCAGGAGCACATTGGCAGACACGGTTCGAAAGCCCTGCGGCAGCCGTATGAATTCTTTCTCCTTCAACCGCTGGGCTTTCCGCTGGCGAAAGATGCCGGCGTGAACGAAAGGAACGTGGGCCGGGTCAATGAAGTTGTCGACCGCGAACTCCATCCTGCTCTTGACCGGCATGGACATCCTCAACAAAGACACCGCGCTGCCGTCCGCAGGGACCGGAAACGCCGGCGGCGGAACCGCCGGTATCGGACATCGCTCGTTCCCCATATAAACCCACACCCAACCATCCTGTTCCTGCACCGGATAGGATCGGACACAGGCCGACTTCGGCGCGGCGCCGGCCCCTAGGACCGGCGCCTCCAGACAGGCCCCCGAAGTCGAAAATCGCCACCCATGATACGGACACTGGATCGATTCACCATCCAGCCTGCCGGATGAGAGAGGAACTCCCCGATGAGCACACCGATCCTCCAGTGCCTGCACCGTTCCTGAACGGTCGCGGACCAGCACGATCGCCTGATTCGCCAGCACTGTGGCCGTCAGACGTCCTGGTCGAACCAGCCTGGATTCGGCGGCAATGTACCAGAAACCGTCGAGCATTGCGTTACGAGGTCCTTCCTCTGATCATGACCGCTTCTGCGGCAATCGCCGCTCCTTCGAGAAGTTCACCCCGTGGTTTCCGAGCCAGGACAATGGGCTCCCGTTCAGCTTCTTTACCTGGCGCGATCCCCCGAATCGAATCGGACCAGCCCTTCGGCGAGTCCAAGCCGGGATAACCCGTAGATGAGCCACTTCGACGGATCAAAGTTGTACCACAGAGGCCCGTTCCTGTAGTCTCGCTGGAAGGTGTGATGGTAGTTGTGATAGCCCTCCCCCAGCGTGATCAGCGACACCCACCAACTGTCCCGACTGGTATTGGCCTGACCGTAAGGCTGGCGGCCCCACAGGTGACAGATGGAATTGATGCAGAACGTGGAGTTCAGCACCAGAAAGACCCGCCCGACGCCGGCTAACAAGAAGCAACTGAGACCGTCCCCTACCCCTCCGGCCGACAGGCCGACCACAAACGGCAGTGCCAGCCCGGACAGGACGATGGGGATGTACCAACGGTGCTGCCACATCACCACGCGATCTTCGCGCAGCCAGGGCGCGAATCGTTCGGTCTTGTGCGGATCTTTCGTGAAGAGCCAGCCGCAGTGGCTGTACCAGAATCCTTTCGTCGCATTGTAGGGGTCCTCCTTCTGATCCACACGCGCATGGTGCCGCGCATGATCGGTGCCCCATTTCAGCGCCGAGTTCTCCAACGCCCAGCCGCCCGCGACTAAAAGCGCAGCCTTGACCCAGTCGGGGCACCGGAAGCTGCGATGGGAAGCCATCCGGTGATATCCCACGGTAATACCCAGTCCGCTGATGAGATAGAGGATGCCGCTCATGGTCCAGTCCAGCCGCGTATAGCCATAGACATAGCCGAAGAGCGGCACCCCGATGAGGGCCGCCACCGTGACCAGCGAGAACAGCACTGCCGTCGGGATGTCCCACGCTCTTCGACCGTTCTCTATGGCCGCATTCAGGTGATGGCTCATAATCCCCTCCTCCTTCTCCCTTGAGCTGGATCGTGTTCCTGTCTGGATCGACTAGACAAAATCAATAGCTGCCGTCCCCATGGCGCCTAACAGGAAATCCCCGGAATACGTTGCTTCATTATCTTGTTCAAACACGCGGCAAGAGGCGCAAGGCAAAAGAAAGAACAGTCCTCACCCCTTTGCCTTGCGCCCGCATCGATCAGAACGAAATCCCCACATACGGACCGACCTGGAAGTAATCGTTCACCGTGTTGGTCATGCGGGCCGTCAGGTGATAGCGGGCATCGACGCCGACCTTGAATGCCTTCCACACCTGCACTTCAAACCCCGCGCCGAACTGCAAACCCATATCCAGATATTGCGTCTTGTTCGAGGGCGGACTGATCACGTGGAAGTCGAGTCCGACCGGAATGATCCAGGGTCGAAACGCGCTCCCCTCCATGAATTTGATCTTCGGCGCGACGTTAATAGTCATCATGGTGAGCTGGACTTCCTGGGTATCAGTTATAGGAGTTACGCCAAGTGCATTCTTGGCTAAGGTCCCTGCGGTGTTGTTCACACTGTGTGAGTTGATCCGGTTGAACTGCAATCCGATTTCCCCCAGGACCGAGGTCTTATCCATCGCACCCCACACATCCTTGGAAAGCATCAAGTCAAGCCCCGCGCCGGCATACCAGCCAGCATTGCCACCATTTACGAGCCCCCCTAGGCCATTCGTATCGGAGAAAATCTGCGTGCCTCGATCCTGGTTCAAGTTCATGAACCCGCCCTTGAAGAACACCTGATTGCCGGTGCCCTCTTCAGCCGAGGCCGGCAGCACACCACAAACACCGAGCCCCGCGACGATCGCAACGACGACAGGCCACACTCCAATGCTCCTGCTGCTTTTCCGAATCTGCATCATGTCCCCCTCCTTGATGTGGCGCATGAGAACCTGGTCGGCTCTCCGTTTGGCTTACCGTCTTGCACTCGCCGGCCCGAGGCATGAGCAGCGTAAGCATGTGGTTTACTCTTCTGAACACCGTGACATTCCTCTTCTTTGCCCTGCTACGACCGTCGAACGCATCGGCGGCGCCCATGTGGCCTCACTCAATCGAGTCGCGCCCATCGCGCCTGTCCCGTTCATATTTGATTTCACACTTGCAACATGCGACGACTGGTCCGCCGTTTCTGCTCGGCCGTTAGCCGCATCTCGGCTAAGACAAACAGCACTCGTTCCTCGCAGGAGATGTGCCCACGATAACGACCGATCAGTCCACGAAGCTCGGCATTCAGGGTCCGCAATCCGCCGAGTTTTTTTGACGCCGCTGAATCTCGACCGTCGGCCCGCTTCCTCTTTAGCTTTCTCATGACTGCGGTCGCGTCGGCTTTTAGCATTCGGTGTTCGTCCAAAAAGCTTTTGAACTGTTCCTGATCCTCCACTTTCCGGCCAAGGATTCGCTGGAGATCTTCGACCAACACCTCTTCCCGTCTGAAATGAACGTCCACGGGGCCGGTAAAGAATTGGAGCAGTTCCCGCAATGTAACCCGGTCCGTTCCCGTCGCCACACCGCTCCCGCCGGAGCGAGGGCTCATCGCCGTTTCGATCATGGTCAGCTGATCCAGAATCATGCCGTGCTCTCGCTTGAGAAGGGCAACCGGATCGACTGTGATACTCGCCTGCCTGCATCCTTGAGGCACCATCGTTTGCGAGTCCCATGTCCAGAAGCCCAAACGTACGAGCACCATGGCCTCCTTGCGTCGGCGCTCACTTTACCGAAAAGGAAGGCGGACCCAGACTGGGATCGGTCAATCCGGCCTATGATTCATATCAATACTTTGGGATAGGCCATTGGACCTATGCCGCAATGGCGCGGCGAGAGACAAGCGACGAGAGGAGTGGAACTTGCGAGAAATTTGACGGGCTGTGGTTCAGCGTCGGGCAATTCTGGCGAGACGGTCTGGATTCAGCAACGTGATCGTTCTTCCATCGATGCTGAGCAGTCCCTCATCCCGGAACACACTGAGCAGGCGGATGGCGGTTTCAACCGTGATCCCGGCCATCTCGGCCACTTCTTCCCGTTTGAGCGTGAGTCCAACCCGGACGTGATCGGCGTCGTTATTACCGAATCGGTCGCCGAGCTCTAAGAGCAGGCCGGCCAGCCGCTCGCGGGCAGTCTTGAATGTAAACTGGTCGAGATGATCCATATTCACCCCAACCTCATTACTGAGGAGTTGGATCAGCTTGATCGCCAGTTGAGGATTCCTGTGAATGACCGCAAGGTAGCGTTCCTTGTCAATGACGCACACTTGAGAGGCTTCCAACGTCTCGCACGTCACTTCATGAAGGGCTCTATCTCCAAATATATGCTTCTCAATCAGCTCACCGGGACCCAAGATCCGGACAATCTGCCGCTGGCCTCGCGCTGACGAACGCGTCAGCTTCACCTTGCCCGCGCACAACAAATAGAGGCCCAAACACACATGGCCTTCGTAGAAGACGGTCTGGTGAGGATCATAATTGAGGGTGCGTTTGATTTTTTGAAATTCGGCGAGGTCGCTTCCTTCGATATCGCACAGCACCACCTTCGCGCGAAGCGCGCAGGTGTCGCAATTCTCGATGAGACAAGGCTTCCGTTTCACGACTTGCCGATCATGATGGTGGCGGCATGCTTTCCATGCAATTCAACATTCCCCATTGAACATTTATCATACACCCCTCATCCCTTACGGCAGTCTGAGATTCGGGCACCACTCCACTTCGGCGTGTATCGCAATCGCCTTCAACTGAGACCGAATGGATGGGGCGCCGATCTCCCGGACAACCTGCAAGCAGCGCGTACAAATGAACTGGCAATGAGAGACACAGGCGCGGTCCGGGCAACTGCCCGCATCGCCGATCTTTGCGGCCTGCCGCGCGCAATAGGCCTGAGGGTCGAGTTCTGCCAGGCTTTCGCGGTAACACCTCAGCGCGCTCAAAAACTTCGTCAGACCTTCGACAGGCCGTTCGTCAATCGACACCCGGGCATCCGGAATCTCGGCCGCCGCGCCGATCAGTCGCTCCACGAGATCGAACGACTGAGATAGATCAGGAAAGATCGCCAGGTATGCCGGCGTCCGGCCCTCCGTCTCCGTTTGAAACTTCGGCGACGAACGGGCTAGGCTGAGCACCAGAGGGAACGTCTCAGACTC
The DNA here is from genome assembly GCA_013140455.1 of Nitrospira sp. GTDB lineage: Bacteria > Nitrospirota > Nitrospiria > Nitrospirales > Nitrospiraceae > Nitrospira_D. The sequence continues at coordinate 10,220 of JABFSU010000115.1, forward strand.
GGACTGGGGGATCCGTAACGTCAATCGCATGTAAAGATCCCCCGGCAAGGGGCAAGAGGTGCGGGGCTAGGGGGGGCAGAGGCATATTCGCTCGCCGCATGACGCTTGTCTCCCGACTTAGCAACCGGATTCCACCGCAGTAGCGCGGCAGGTCCAAAGTAGGCAAACGCATCCTTGAGGTTGGAAAACATTTTCTTGAACGGCCCCATCTCTTGATTCGTCACATACTGCAGCGTGAGCACCACCCGCTCTTCGCCTTTTCCGAGAGGCGTGACGGCATGCCAGAGTTTGTCGCCGTTGAAGAGGACGGCCGTCCCAGGGTCCATGGGAATCCGCGTTTCCCTGATTTCTTCGGTCTCTCCCCGCTTCTTGACCCGGGCGACCAGCCGGCAGTGTTCCGATCGCTCGACCAGACCGATCAGCACCGTATACCGCTTCCCTTTGTAGTAGGATGTATCGTAATGAAAGCCGATGTGATCGCCGGGTTGCCGGTAATAGTACAGTGCGCAGGAATGGGGATCGTCTTGAGGACAGAGCAGGAGGGATGCCTCCACGAGCCGGCTCAAGAATATAAGCAGGGCCGGCGAACGATAGAGGGAGAGGATGGCCGGCGCCTTATTGAGGAGCGTGTAGAAGCTGACGCTGCCTCCCTTCTTGTGTCCTGGAACGTAATTCCGATTGACGTCTGGCGTCAGTAGATCCACCTCGTCAAGCAATTGATCGACCACGGGCTGCGCGAGAAATTGCTCCAGGACAACGAACTCATTCTGCTCGCGGTAGCAACGGCGCATTTCCTCAAGATCCACCCTTTCGGTCGCTCGTATGACGTCACGTTCGATGCTGAGCTTGAGATTCCGCATCATCTCTCCCGATCAAAACAGTCCTCAGTAGCCCCCTCCGGCCGCCTCTTGAGAGACGCTTCGTCGCCTAAGCCGGCCGTTCGACAGGCTCACGGTCCTGATCGCGGAATCGAAGGACACTCACCCGGCGTCATATAGAGCAGATAGTTCCCCATCCCATGGTTAGGCTGGGGATCGTGGAGAGGACGGTGATGCACCATCACTACCTCATAGGCATCATGTGTATTCACGCTGAACCCCTGGGCGCTGTGATAAATCTGATGCGATTTGAAAGACAAGAACGCCCCATCCGGCGCTACGTCGGGAACCGTCCGGAGGAGCGTCCGCTGCGCCGTCTTGTTCTCCAACGCGATCAGCAGCACTTGGTCGTGCCCGTGCGGGTACGCAAACTTCACGCAGCCATCCATGCTGAACGTGAGCGGTGCCTTGTCCACCTGCACGCCAGGTTTGACCTCGATCCCTTCATCGGTTTCGTCTGCGCGCCGTTTCGGGAATTGGCTGTAGCAGACCGTATTCACGCCGACCTGGTAGACATCCAATGCTTGCAGTACGGTACCCTTCGGCGCCATCTCCATCGTGAAGCTGGCCATCACATCCTTCGTGGGCGGCACACCATGGTAAAACGCAGCGATGGCCATGAGTTTCTGCCCCTTGGCGAGTTTCACTCCATACCCTGAAGGAAACCGCGCCTCCGTCATCTCCAGCCCGGCCCCGGCGAAAAACAACGGCTCGCCCTGGCATGACACACTGTCTTTGTCCTGGTTGATGAGCAAGATGTGGTGAAGATACTGACGCGGCAGGTCCACGCCGTCCTTCGTAAACACCCTCGATTGATACCCGACCATCACCATGTCGTCCGGCAACTTAAAGACATGCTTCGGCAGGCTGGAGGCCAATTCACCGTCATGCCCAGACGGCAAGTCCACCGGCCCGAACGTCACCGTGACACGATTGCCCTCATACATAACCGTCGTCGTGGCCTGGCCAGACAGTTGGGGAACCGCATGCGCACTGTGTCCGCCATCGGCCAGCGCCGCGTCCGTCAGCGCAAGGACAACTGCCACCGACATCGACATGACGCCGACCCACGGCATCAGCCTGGTCAAGAATCCCTTCACCATAGCCTTCCGTTACGGCGCAAGCCGTGACATCTTCGTGCCTGCGGCTTCCTGCGCATCCTTCGCACAGCGGAACCCCATCCAATTGATTTTCGTATTGGGATCCGTTCCGTTCCTCATGGCCACTCGCATGGTCGTCGTGCTATCCATCCAGCCGCCGCCACGGAACGCTTTCTGCGTACCCGTCTCGGGACCTTTCGGATTGCGGTCCGGAGCAGACGCATAGTAGTCCTTGTCGTACCAATCCGAAACCCATTCGGACACATTCCCGATCGTCTGATAGAGACCATACGGACTCACCGCTTTGTCGTACCGGTCAACGGAAATGATCGGAGGATACAGCAGCAGCCGCTCCGGACGATCGCGCACGGGGCCGGACAGCCCGGTTCGCCCGAAGTTTGCCCTGGTCGGGCCTGCGAGTTCCGGTCCCCAGGGGAAGAGCCGTCCATCGGTCCCGCGCGCCGCTTTCTCCCATTCCGATTCGGTCGGCAACCGCCGCCCCGCCCACTTGCAGTAGGCATCCGCTTCGTACCAGGACACATGCATGATGGGATGGTGCGCCATGGTCTCCTGGAAATTCCCGCCGTCATACCGCCAATCCAATTGCGGCTTCCGATCGGTCGCTAGGATAAACTTCAGATATTCCAGCGCGGTCACTTCGTATTTGCCGATCTCGAACGCATCCAGATAGACCCGGCGCTGCGGCATTTCTCCTCGATAGGCGAGCCGATCCGTCTTCTTATCGCTGCCCATAATGAATTCACCGGCCGGAACCAGCACCATTTCATCTTTGGTCTTCACGTTGGCCACCCGCTCTGCGGCGAGTTTCTTGCCCGCCTCGGTCCACTCCACGACGATGTCCTGGGTATCCAGCCCCCATGCCACCTTCGCCATGACCAGCAGCGCAGCTGTCACCAATACCGTATTGATCACCCACTCCCATTTTCTGAACTGCTCCGCTTCCTTCCGTTCCATACCCTGGCCTCCTCTGAGTATTAATGCGGATGATGTGGCCCCGATTGCGAGGGTGCGACGACTTCCGTTGTCAGCACCGGCCCGGCGCCTTGCTGATGTGATTTCGCACAGCGAAATCCAGTGAGATAACTTTTTCTCATCGGCTCTCCGCCGTTGCGTCCGGCGGACCGCGCCACTTCCGGATCTTCGTTCCACGAGCCTCCGCGGAACACTTTCAACTCCCCGGCGTCGGGACCTTTGGGGTTGTCATTAAAGCCTTTGCGGTAGTAGTCGGGGTCGAACCAGTCGGACACCCACTCACTGACGTTGCCAGCCAGCTGGTAGACCCCGTAGGGGCTCACCCCTTTGTCGTAGCGATTGATGTTGGCCAGCGGCGGATACTTGGCGCCGCGCTTCGACCCGGAATGCGCGATGTTGCTCTTAATCCAGCCGGCCGGTTCATCGCCCCAGGGGAACATCCGGCCATCGGAGCCCCGTGCGGCCTTTTCCCATTCCGCTTCGGTCGGCAACCGTTTGCCCGCCCACCGGCAATAGGCATCGGCCTCCTGCCAGCTGACGTTGATCACCGGATGCGTCGCCATTTTGTCGGGGAACGGTTTGGCCCGCCAGAACTGCGGCCAACTCGCGCCGGTGGATAGCACAAATCTAAGGTACTCCACGTTCGAGACTTCGTAGCGGTCGATCTCAAACGCATCAAGCGTGACCCGGTGCAGCGGTTGCTCTTGCGGCCCTGCCGCCGGATCCTTCCGTGGATCGCTCCCCATCAAGAACTCACCGGCCGGCACCGTGACCATGCCGCCCGGCACCTCCATCGTGGCCATGTACTCGACCTCGTCCAGCGGCGTCCAAAGCGGGGGTTGCGCCGAGGATTCATGATTGGCCAGTGCCGATGCCACGACTACGCAAAATGCGAATAGTCCTGCTACTGCCGCTGTTATCCCTCGTCTAATCACGGCCCTTGATGCTCCTCGTCACTCGCATTTCGCTTCTGCCGAATGACGGTCGTCGTCTAGCTCTGGCGCCTTTAGTGATCCTGCTTGTGCACCAGCGGATCAATTTCCTTCTTGGCTTCCTCGGTCACGTTATAGCGGGTATACGCATGCTCCAACACTTCGTTGGCATACAGCCGCCCCGTTGGAGCCGGCACGCCGATCGTGGTCTCGACGGTGGCCTTCGGGCCGATGGTGACGGTCTGCTCCGTCGCGGTCCGGATATAGGGATGCCACACGACCAACTTATAGGTGCCCGGCGGCACATCCGTCAGGGTGAACCGTCCCTGCTCGTCGGTCTTGGCAAAATAGGGATTCGTGATGGCCACGCCCCAGCTTTCCATGTAGGCGTGGAACCCGCACTGCATCACAAAAATCCGTCGGCCCTTGCTGAGTTTCACCAGTTCTTTCATCGGCGGGCCGGCCATGTGTTTGTGATACATCCCGGCTTCCGTGCGATCCTTGAAGTTGCGCGGGTGCTGGGGATTCATTGGCAGCGGCACGTTGAAGAGAACGCGTGCGCCCAAATTCGACGTTTCATACGCCTGAATGTCATGCATGACCGGATCCATATTGACCACAGTCACCGATTGATCGTCCCGCACGACCGTGGTGAACGGCAGGAACAGACAGTCTCGCGCCTCGATTTGCGGCACGGTCTTTTCGGCAAACGGTTTGCCCTTCTCGATCCCCTCCAGATAGACCACGACCTCGCGAAACTCCCCGGCGGGCCCGACCTGGAACGGCTGAAGAATGCGCCAGCCCTGTCCGTCGGAAATACGCCCGCAATAGAACGGGTCGGGCAACGTCGTCAGGTTGTACCCCTTCGGCTTGGGGACCGTGCCCTCCAGCTTCACGGTCCCCGTCAGGGTGCCGCCCTCCGACACCGTGACTTCTTCGTAGGCCAGGGCCGGACTTCCCAGAGCCATCGCCAGTACCCCTGCTATGAGCTGTGTCTTGATCTTCATGGTTTGTTCTCCGGCCTCCTTCGTCATTCCGAGGTTGAGGTTAAGGTTGAGTGACCCTCCATTATACAGAATACGGAGATCTCAACCCTAATCTCAGCCACGCACTGACTTTCAAAAACACAAGTGGGGGAGCCGCATGTTACAGGCAGCTCCCCCACAAGGTGTTACACCATCTCCGCTCCGCTTACTTCATTGCGGTCGGAATGGCTTTCACTGCGGGCTCCGCTTCCGCCTGCTTGGCGCCCATTCCATGGGTACCGAGCGGCTGGATCCGTGAATCGCCGGCTGGCAAGACACGGAGGTAACCCCACTGTCCGGACTGCGTGTAGGGCAGCCGCGCGTTGGACCAGACGAAATCTCCCACCTGACGATACGGGCCGCCCGCACCGCCACGGATGAAGACGTCGAGGGTCTCAGACCCGGCATACTCCACGACACTGATCATGTCGGCACCCGGCATGTACGGCTCGATCGGCCACTCATGGCCTTCGACGCCGAACATTCCGTTCTGCTCGCTGTTCGCACCGATGACATGGATGCGAATCGCGTCACCCGCATGCGCCTCGATCAGAGGCGTAATGGGATCCTCGGGCTTATCCACCGCACAGGGCTGGAAAATCTTCCCGAGCGAGCAGCCTTGCTCTTCACGGAACTTGTACGGTTCGGCGCGGTAGTTCACCGACGTCAAACCGGCGACGTTCTGCACATAGGGCATGAACGCGGTTCCGATGATGTTGTCTTCATCCTGGAAGAACAGGGCGACATCGCGATAGTTCCGCTTGCCGGCATTTTCCGTCAAGCTGGCATCCACGATGACGTCCGCGCGCCAGGTATTCTTCTCCGAGACATCGGCGCCGGTCACCGGATCGCGATACTGCGACCCGCGCGGACCAACGACGATCGCACCATACAATCCGTTACGCGGATTGACCACGATGTTTCCGCCATCCCACACCAGCGACGTCGTTTCCTTATTGGAAGGATGCGCGTAGTAGGTATAGGTGCGGCTTTCGCCCGCACCGATGGTCTGATCGCCGCCGTTGTTGCCGACGTTCAGGCCCTGGCTGTCCTTCGGATCGAAGGCCAATCCCGGCGCAAAGAACGACGCCCGGCTCGCCTTCATCTTGTTCTTCAGATTCACCTTGATGCAGTCACCCAGGTTGACGCGCAGCGTCAGCGGATTCGGTGTGACCCCGCTGGCTACCGTCGTGGCTTCCGATTCAAGCGCGAAGATCTTGCCTTCCGGCATGGTCATTTCAATCTTCCGCTCAAAATCCACTTCGATCGCATCCGGCGCCTTCGGATTGAGCTTCATCGGGCGATCCAACGCCACCACGCTGAAGTTCTTCACCGGAGCACCAGCCGGACAGACTGAGCTGGGAGTGGCTGGGATCCCGAGGGGATTGGTCCCCTTGGGAAGCGGCTTCAGATCCGCTGTTTCCTTATCGAGCACGCGCACAATGCCCCATCCGCCTTCGGCGAAGTGTGACGTTCTGCCGTTGAAGTGGATGTAGTCACCCGGCATGCCCTGGAATCCGCCCGCCTTGGTCACGAGGTCATACCGCTCGGCGATCCCGACGTGAATCGAGTTCTTCCGGTTGGCATCCGCCGCATACCGTTCCGTGAGGAAGGTGTGGCCGGCGATCGTCCAGACGTGCGATTCGTTCATCAGCTGGTGCAACAGGCGGAACACCATGGTGTCGCCCGTGTACGCCCGCAGGAGCGGTGTACCCGGATCCCCATGGATCGCGCTGCTGAACAGCTTTGACGTATCAGGATTGTTCGAGAGGCGCTGCGCAAACGGAGCCGCGCGGAAGTTGAAGCCGCTGCCGGTCGTATGCGTGCCGCCGTTGATGTACTTGTTCGGCGCGTTCAAGATCTTATCGGGCATCTGGAACGACACCGTCTTCCCTGCTTCCAACGCCACTTCGATCGGCTGTCCCGGAGGATTGCCGGCTTCGATGACGTTGACCGTGTGGGGCACCGTGTCGTGGATGGAAACCATCAACTCACGGAAGCTGCCGCTGACACCGGCGCCGATCGGCTCGTTGCTGTGAATGTCCGCGATCGGACCGCTCCACACCAGCTTGCCGTTCTTCGGATCGTGATAGGTAGACCCGAACGGCTCCACGATCGTCACGCCGAACCCGCCATGCGGCCAGGTCGTCGCACCGAACGCGTGATCATGCCAGAACACGGTCCCCATATCCACGTCCACCCACCACCGATAACGCACGAACTCCGGCGACACGAAGTCGTCCGCCGGGTGGTTGTTCTTCAACGGCTTGAAGAAGGTGACCTGATCGCCCTTGATCTCCTTGATCCGGACGACTTCGGAGCAGCTCTTATCCCGCGGCAATGAGGCCGTCTCATCATTGCCCTTCTCCAAACAATCCATGCCCACCATCAACTCGGTGTTGGGATGGAACGCGTTCGCACCCGGAGCCATCTGAATCTTGATGCTGCTGGCTCCGGCTTTGGCACCGCCGACGATCTTGGCGACCATCGGAGCGGGCAATCCGTGCTTGTTCTTCTTCCCCCACATCGTGAAGGGACGCACGGACATTTCATACTCCATCCCGGAGATCACACCGTCCGAGTTCCCTGTATCGAACTGGAAGAAGTGAGGATGGATGTTGATCTTGGACGACTGGAAATTCGTGTAATCGTCGTCGTTCCACTCGCTGGTGAGCAACAAGTCCACACAGTCATACACGTTGGCGCGAATGACCGCCGGAAACTTGAGATCGTCGTTGGCTCTGGTCAACCGCTCTTCTTCGTGGAGCAGATAGAGCATACCGTCCTTGTCGACCATGGCCGGCTCTTTCCCCTGCTTCTTGGCGAGGGTGATCGGCAAGGTGACGAAGTGAATGTTATAGAACTTCCGGTTGGCATTGACCGGGCAGAGACTCCAACGTCCCTGCTCACCGGGGATGGCCGGCTCGGAAGTCCGCTCACCGTTGGCATCCTGGTGGATCGGCTCCAACCAGGGGGCGCCACTATGGTTCGCCGAGAAGGGCACGCGCTTGCCGTAGTGCGGCTTGAACAGCGGCCAGGCCATCTTGCCCGTGGTCGGGTCGAAGAGAATCGCCGGTCTGGTGCTGTCGTCCCACTTGGCGGCCGCCGGGTACTTCGGGTTCTTAGCCGTACTTTCCCGTTCACCCAATGCGATATTGCCATTCCACTTCCAGTCCCACACCGTCGCGTCATAGGCCATGATCTGGGCCTTCTCGTCGTTGGTGTGGCCTGGCTGACCAGCTGCTGGTACGAACATCTCGACCCAATCCTTGACGTTCACGATGATCGGGTCTGATTTCCAGTTCGTCTTCTGGCTCTTATCGACGATCTTGAAGGTCTTGCCGAACCAGTCGACGGTTGTCCCAATCAGCTTGTCCGACGAGACACCCTGCTTCATGCGGCCCACGCGCTCCGGCAATTCACGCATATCCGGCATCGTGTCGGTATGCGCCGCACCGACTTGGAGCGTGTTGTAGAACCGGCCGTACCCCCACATGCCCGCGACATAATGATGCGCCACGTGGCAATGATAGAGGAATTCGCCAGCCAGGTGCTGACAGCCACCGCCGCCGCACTCCGGCTCCAGGTCGAGCGCTTCGGACGGACCGATGACTTCCACGTCCACCCGATCGGACTTGGTCCGAATGACCGGATACTTCACCGGACCATCCTGACCCATCGCCCACATATTGTTGGGCTCGGTGCCAGGGCTGCGCTGCCAGCGGATGGTTCCGCTATGGGGATGGTGAGAGTGGAACACTTCAGATCCACCGTGCACCACCCGCCACTTGACCGGGTCACCCATGTAACCGCGGGCCACCGTGGTGGGAGGATCGCCGAAGGTGTACGCACTGTACGCCATCGACTCGTCCTCGAACCCGAAATACTCGTGCTGCAAGTGCATCTCACCGATGCCGAACGGCTCGCTGCGATAGTTGATCGCGCGGCCACCCGGACGATAGGCATCCGTCAACGGATCGCGCTGCGGCAAGAAGTCACCCTTCTTGTTCAGCGGACGGAACGCTTCGTCGCCGATCTCGTGATAGAAAAGCACGAATTCGCGGAAGTCCGGTCCGGATCCGTTGTCGATCATGACCTCCCATCCACCGTCGATCTCGGGCGCGGCGCCCGTTCCGAGCGGATCGAGGTATTTGGAGCCCTTCGGTTCGACGATGAAGGCGCCGAACAGGCCCAACACCGTCAACTCGCGGTCATTGCTCCACGAATGGAACTGCCGCACGCCTTCCTGCATGTGCGGCTGGATGTACCACTCAAACTCCTGCGTCTTGCCCGGCGCAACGACCGTATCCGGGTTCGTCGTGGTTGCGGGCTTGCCCGTCGCGCTCACGATCATGCTGGACGCCTGGATGACCAAGCTGCCGTCTTCGGCCTCCATCTGGTTGCGGAGCGTCATCTTGACGCAATCGCCCTGGTTGGCGCGCATCACGAGCGGCTGAATCGCGTCGCCCTGGTTTCCAGTGGTCACAGCGCCCGGATCAAAGCCGTCCTTTTCACGGGCAGCCTTGTTCTTGGCTTCCTCCGCGCGAATCTTATCCAGGTCGCGGGTATGTGCGTACATATACCCGGGATAGAAGTCGAGCCAACGATTCAACGAGATTTCCACGTTAATCATAGAGACATCGAACTTCTTGACCGGAGCATTGGCCGGGCACTTGCCGCCGGACGACAAGACCGGCTCGCCCTTGCCCGGATCGGACATGAGCAGGAAGCTGCTGCCGTCCTGTCCCATGTACTGGTGCATCATCGACATGTCGTTGAATGCACCGGAGGTCGGGGTCGCCTGCGCATCCTTTGTCGCCTGGCTCCCCAGCTTCTCCATCAAACGATGGTGCTGCATCTCCATCTTCTCTGCATTGCCGGCACGACCTTCCATGGCATTTTCCACCACGGTCTGGCCTTTGAGCTGTTGCGTCCAACCCGGCATCGCGACCGGAGTCGCGTGACCGTCATGCGACGGCTCACCAGGTCCTGCCGCAAACAGCCATGGTGTCGCCACCAGACTGCCCGTCAGCAACACGCTGTGCAGCATCAACGACAGGCGGCTACGCCGCCGCTGACGCTGAGATTGAAGTTGAAAAACACTCATACACGGCCTCCCCCCTGTTATGACCGCCTCTTCTATGGGCGGACTGTTGAAACACACCGATGAAACAACCGACGATGAATACCCTTCAACTGACTTCCGAGTACCTTGTTTGCCAAAAGTCCCGGCCCCGACTCTCCCCGGCCTCTCCTCTGGAGAGACTTAGAGCTGGTGAAGGATCCTTCTTGCGAAGGAGTGGGTCATTCGGAGGCCGGTCCAAAATTACCCAGACCTTCACCAGCGGAACTTTCTATCCGCAAGCGCTATGCCTAACTCGCCACTCTTCCGGCATATTTTCGATTTCCCAGTCCTGGAGCGGCTCTGATGTCATTCACTCCCCCCTCAGGACATTTCACTCGAATGGCATGATTCCACAGACATAGACAGACAAATGCGTCTTAGACTCTCAAAGCCTGCGTTTTCAGTTGGTTGCGCTGTCTATAGCGCTAGACAGTGCAGAGAGATCGGTTGGGGCAAATGAGGGCACAGGAGGATTATTGGAGGCCGTATTCTCGTAGTTTATTGTAGAGACCGGCCCGGCTGATCTTGAGTAGCTTGGCCGCCCTGAGCCGGTTTCCGCCGGTCTTCCTCAAGGCCTCGACGATACGCGTCCGTTCCGTGAGACTGACCGCATCCCGGACCACTATACGCAGTCCTTCCTCAGGCGCCTTCGATCCCAAGGCCACAATATCGCCGCACGTCAGGTCCGGACCCGTTGTGGTGACAACCGCCCGCTCAATATAATGCTGCAACTCGCGAACGTTCCCCGGCCACGCGGCCTCACTGAGCGCTTGCATCACATTGGACGATACCGCCCTCGGCGGCTGACGATGACGCTTGCAGGACGCGACCACAAAATGGTCGACTAATAATGGAATATCTTCCCGCCGCTCGCGGAGCGAGGGCAGGAACAACGGCAAGACGGCCAGGCGGTAATACAGGTCCTGCCGGAACGCCTTGGCCTTCACCAACTCGCTCAGATCCTTATTGGTGGCCGACACCACCCGGACATCAACCTTGATCGGCTGGTTACCTCCAACCCGCTTGACTTCCCCTTCCTGCAAGACCCGCAACAGCTTGGCCTGGAAGGTCGACGTCGTATCGGCGATCTCGTCCAGGAAAATTGTCCCGCCGTCGGCCTCTTCGAATAAACCACGCTTATTGGCCGTCGCTCCGGTAAACGATCCCTTCATATGGCCGAACAACTCACTCTCCAACAACGTCTCAGGAAGCGATCCGCAATCCACCACCACAAACGGTTTATCCCGACGATCGCTGAGGCGATGAATGGTTTTGGCGACCAATTCCTTGCCTGTGCCGCTTTCACCCTGGATCAACACCGTCGCCTGGCTCTCCGCGACCAGTGCAATCATGTCGAACAGTTGCTGCATCGCCGCGCTGCGACCGATGAGATCGCCCAAATGCTCCCGCACCATCGGAGCCGGAAGATCGTCAGGCACCTGAAGGGCCGGTCGAAGAGCCGGCTTCGAGAGAGGCGTAAACAGCACCAGCATGGACGCGACCTGTCCTTCACTGGCGACCAGAGGAAACGCCTGATGCATCCCGCAGGCAGCTCCATCGCCTTCCGCCCCACACGACACAGACCGGACATCCGGCGATTCAAACACTTTCGTCGCCGGGCAGGTGCCGCAGGGATCGGTCCGATGCGCAAAAGCCTCATAGCATTTCGCATGATGCGCACCAGCCTCACCGGACTCATGGTCCGTCCATGCTGCCGAGTTGGCATACACGACATTGAACTCGCGATCCATCACCGCAACACGATCGGATATCCCGCCCGCAAGCTGCCGAATGGCTTCGACCCGTGCGGCGAGAATGGGATCGCTGAAAGAGGAAACCGCGCACACCCCTGGCTGAGACCCGGCCATCTCGATACTCCGTTACATTCAAGAGGACGTTAACGAATGTCCTCGGTGACCACTACGCGCTGAGGGACAACCTGACTCCCGGCCCCAAGCAGTTGTTTCACACAGGATCTCAGCTCTGCCAGATGCACCGGCTTGCTGAAATACGCCGTCGCGCCGGCACGGAAGGCCTTCATCTTGACCTGCTCATCGCCGAACGCCGTCATGACGACAATGGGACAATTCGGGACGACCGCTCTGAGGCGATTGATATAGTCAACACCCCCCGCGGCCAAACGGATCTCGGTCAGAATCAAATCCGGCACCGCCCGGAGGACCAGACGAAAGGCTTCCTCCCCGTCTCCCGCTTCACGAAGAACGTACCCTTCGCTCCACAAACCGTCACGCAGGAGACTGCGCATCTCTCCGTCATCGTCCACCACAAGTACAGTCGGCTTACCCGCTACCACAACAACACCTTCCTCAGTATTTCTCCCTCACTATAAATCAGTGTGTACTGAGGAGTCGCAAAGACAGTGCCATTGAGCCGACTCACCGCTCCTCACAAAAATGGCTATTTTACTGTGGATTTACAGCGAACGACCGGATCTGAGACCGCGGGTTGAAGAGAAACACCCCAACATCCGGGAATCCGACTGTTGCAAGATGCCCCAGCCAAGACGAGACGCGCCCGGCGAGCGTTATCCGCTCCTCGGTAACAGAATCGTAAACGTGGTTCCCCTGCCCTCCAGGCTTTCAGCTGCAATCGAACCATGATGCTCTTCAATAATGCCTTTCACCACCGTGAGTCCCAACCCCGTTCCCTTGCCAAATTCTTTGGTCGTGAAAAACGGGTCAAACACCCTGGCAATCACGTCCGGAGGAATCCCACAGCCCGTATCAGCCACCGTGAGCTTGACCATCGTGTCAGCCTGAGCCATCCCGATGCGCAACTGCCCGCCTTCAGGCATGGCATGGACGGCGTTCATGATGAGATTGATGA
>JABFSU010000039.1 GCA_013140455.1 Nitrospira sp.
CATCCTTGAGCACTGCGATAATCTGTTCCTCCGTGTGTCGTTTCCGAGTCATGGGCCCCTCCTGTGGGCCCCATCTCAGCACAGGCGAACTTCCAAGCCAATGGTCTAGTTTTCGGGGGGAAGGTCAAGCGAGGGAGCAAGGAAAGCGGTTGGGAAGGCGTCCATTAACCGATCCAAGCCTTTTGCGGACGGTTCTACAGATGAAGGCTCAAGGGAAGTCGATTCGAGCGATTGCCGAGGCGGTAAAGGTGTCGAAGTCGTTTGTCCATAAAACCTGCAAGAATTCCGATTCTGAAACCCTCGAAAATTCAGCCTTCCAGACCTAGGCTCTCTCCTGTCCTCAAATCAGATGCTTCGAGGCCATACTGAACACTGCGAGCCAGCAATTCACCACTCACAGTTTCTTTCGAGCATGCGGTCCCTTATTCCAGTTGGCGCTATCTCATTCGCAATTCGGTTCGCCACACACCTGGAATTGGGCCTACCATTTTTTAGTCTATGGAAAGTGTGCCTCCTGGGCTTGTCAGGTACTCTCTGATAGTTCGTTTCATCTCTTTGAGCTGATCTGATGTATGACGATCCACATTTGAGCCAACACGTTTATGGTACTTATCTTCCCTCTCAGTTCGTTGACTCGCAACGAAAAATTCAAGGCTGTTCTCAAATGAGGCTGCATTTACTTCTTCGCAATCAGGTCGTATGGTGACTCCTGATACATCGCCTATTAAGAGGGATCGATCGGACAACGGGAACCAAACTACTTGTGGCATGCCATGAAGAACTCGCCCCCAATCCGCTGATTCATCCCCACGAATAAGCGGCCCGATATCTCCAAGGATAAGGGAATGGGCCTCATATAGCTCAACCCGCCACGACATGCTCCCTAGATCATGAATTCGTTTTTCGAGGTTGCGGCTGCTTTCTAGCACCTGTCGCTGAGATGATCGAACCGACTCTGCTGTGTCTATGATATTAAGGGTGGGGAGGATCATGCGACGAAGCATCGCGTGCATATCAGGGTGAAGAAGTATTTCGCGCATGACGGCTTCAATCATCGAGCGGGCCTCAGGCGGAGTTGCTGCCAAGATATCTCTAGCAGGTGGTTCGTTCAACGCATCTTCAGCGAGCTTGGCTAGTAGTTGCGGGGTATATTCTGGGTTCAGGAATTCCTGAAAGCTCTCTCTCATTACAGCTACACCAATGTCATGAACTCCCTCTCTGAATGCTTGAGTCCTGACAAGAGAATGTGCAACGAACCTATCAATCTGGGGCTTGCTCTCTGGCGTGGAGTTCCCTTCGCGGAGGGAACGGACTAGGTTGGCAAACTGAGTCTCTGCTACAGAAAGTATTGTCTCAATGTCTCCGTCGCCATAGAAGTTACCCTGAGCCGCAACTCTTTTTATGTTTGGAGAGAATTGGGCTCCGTCCTTTCTGAAGACGTGGACATAGAATTCTTCTCCCTCTTGACGGAAAGCGAACCCCTTCAGCAGGAATTGAGGTATGAAATGAGATCTTGTTGGCACTCTCCGGTTTACCTCAATGAGTCACTATATATTCTACTTACTTCGTGGGGATTGATCTATTGCTGAGATAGTGATGGATGGTTAAGAACTAGGGTTCCAGCCGGTTGCGGTCAAAAGCGGTCCCTGATGGCATATCTTGCTTTGTCATCCCCCATGGCATTTCTTGTATTTCTTTCCACTGCCACATGGACATAGTTGGTTTCGGCCAACGCCTTTAGGAAGAAGCCGTGCCTTGTTTAGGCGTTGTTGGGTGAGTGTTTCAGCTCTTGATTTGAGTTTAACAAGGTCTTTGGGTGGAATGGCCGCTAGTGATAGGAAATCATGCTCAATGCCTACGAGCTTTCTTTGTTTATACGATAGTTGAAGGAGCAGTCGGTCGGGCTCGTTAGTGGCTAACATGACGCTCCGAACATGATCTACGGCATCTTGGTGATTCGGACTTCCAGATTCGGTGTGCCAACAGAAAACTGTTATTCGAGGTTCGCCATGGAGAGAAAAGGATTGCGGTTTCTTCGATGAAGCCTGGCGCACCAATTCTTCGTCAATGATCCTTGCTATCTTGTTTCGCCAGTCTCCTGAACAGTTAAGTAACGTACTTGCTAATTGCCGTCGCCCGCTTTTGTGGGAACTTCCTAGAAAAGCAAGAATCTCTTCAAGACGGTCGGGCATCTTTTGCCTTAACGAACAGGGCACCTTGGGATCGGTTATCCTTTGGTTGAAAAAGTGATCGATATCTACTCGATACCCATTCCATCTGACTGGGCCGCTGGCATTTATTTCTTGAATGTACTGAGTATAGAGGTTGTGCTTCAGGTATAGACCTAGATGATCTAGCTCATCCTCTGTTTCAACGATGTCGAGTTTGGAGGCCTTCATTCTTTCTTCGACAAAGTGCAAAAAGACTAGAGGATTGTCGAACAGTTCTGTGTATACCCGTAGATCATCGATAGATATGGACCAAACAGGGTGTGGTCCAAGATCGAGGCCAAGCTTTTTTAAGTGCTGCGTCCGAGATGCTATCTCCGTGAAAGGGTCGAGTGTGACAGCGCAGATTGCAACGTGCTCAAACTGATCGCGGGATATGGTGCCTACTTCGACGTGGTTCCTATCGTAGAGTTTAACTGAACGGTCGCTCTCAAGGTATGATACAAAACGCCTGCCTTGCTCGGCAGGTTTTAGAATCAAGTTCCTCAGTGATGCAAAATGTGCGTTGAAGTCAGTGGTTGGTGAGGTGTGGGTGAAGGCTCCTCCTCGTACCTCAACAATTATTAAATAGTCTTCGTATAGAAGGAGAGCATCAGCTTCGCACCAATTCTTATCTCCAACCGACCCTGTATGCCAACGATAATGAACAGACTTAAAGACTTGAGCAGTTGGTAACAGCTTCTTGAAAAGCTCAATCGGGACTCGCTCTGAGACTTCCTGTTGTTTGTCCTTCCATGAAACCTCATATTCAGGCTTCTTCTTGATGATGATGCGTTGGAGGACCCGGTATACATTGTCGAATAGGCTGAAATTGTCAAAGCAGTAATGCCGCCCATTTAGCTTCAGAAAAGGCCGTTTGTTTATTGGCCATTCTCTTAAAGGCCAGCCACGGTATTCGCCTTCCTTGAAAAAGTCTTTGTCTTCTCCTTGTGTCCATGAGAGATCCTCCAATAGAGCCTTCGGCAAGTTGGTTAGTGTTTCGATATCGTGCAGGTCCATTTCTGAAAATCTTGCCACGATGCAATCTCTCCGGCTGCTCCATCCTTTCTCTTTAACAATGTCCTCAACGAGAGAGCCGGAATTGCTCGCTGTTTCAGGGCTTCCGCTGGCGACTCTATTCTCAAGCTCCTTAGTAATATCGGACTGAAAAGTCTTCATGTCTTCAAACAATTCCCCAATTCCAAAAGTCTGAGATGCTTGAATCTTCTGAAGACCATTCACAAAGTCTTGCGCCCCTATTCCATAGAGTTCTCTCATCACTTCATTGTGTGGAAGGAGGGCATCTTGGAGGAATGGAATATTGTGAACCTGGTAACGTTGCCCTCGTATGTTGCACCAATAGATTTGGGCTTTGGCAAAGAAATCTTCAAGATCGGGGCTGAGCTCTAGCTCCTTCCGTTTCAAGGCTCCTTGGCACACGAAGAATTCATCGTTGAGTTTCGTAAAAAGGTTCTCTACGAGCGAGCGAAGTGCCTGCCATTCCTGATCAGTAACATCGGTATGGATAGATTCAGAAGGCGGGACGGAAGCTACGACACTCTGAACGTAATCGACCATTCTCAGCGAGACCATACCCTCCTCGCCAACTTCAGTTTCACTTTGAACTCCCATATGATGTCGGGCTGCTTCCCAATATGCACGTTTTAACAATTCACCAGGTGGGAGTTGGCTAATCATCAAGGCTATTTGGAAAGTGATGTTGTTGATTTCTTCGACAACATGCGGAAGGCGTTCGATCAGCTTTGCCTGAATTGCCTCTGCTTGTTCCTGAGACATGCGATTCCGCATCAGTATGGCCTTGCCAAATCGAGCCACCTCCAAAGGGCCATATCGAAAATACTCGTCAGGCCTAGATTTCCTCCTCTTGGGTGGAAGATGTCTTGCTTCTTTCTTTCCTCGGCTCTTCTTGCCCATCGTATGGCCTGTGCTAAGAATAGATTGCTAAACACAAACGAGTGGAGCAAAGCTTTCGAAGAAACTCACTGAAATACACTAGGATCTTACGTTTTCAGGATTGGCCCGGTCTATCCCTTATGGAGCTTGCTTGCAACTTCCTGCACTATAGTGAGGGGTCACCTCTTCTTCAGGGCAAAGAGTGCCGGTTGGTCGTAAAACGGTCGTATAGCAGAGCGATTTTCCGCTCATTCCATGTCACTCAATCGCACTCCGTCTCATAGCGCAAACCATTGACATATTAGTGTAAAGACTATGATATGCGCGTCAGCATTGAGAGCGCTGAGTTAGTCTAAAATCAAATCCCGCCTTCGGCACCAACCTTCTCTTCAGGTTGCTCATCAGCTGAATCGCCCACCCAGGCGTTGAGTGTTCCCATCTGCCCGCAGTTTCGCTATTTGTAAAAATCAACACGAGCGAGGAGCTGGTCGGTATCTTGGCTAGGAGCGAGCGGCCAGCCTGTGTGTCGAAAGAATCATCATCAGGCGGCCGTGCAAGGCGGTGAGATCATCGAGCAGTTCGATCTTGGTACCGCGAAGGCGGTCTTCAATGGCCCGGGCGCCCTGGCCGCCTATGGCGACAGACCATCGGGTGGCGAGTTGTTCAAGTTGCTGGATGTGGTGGAGCGTATCAGTCTCCTGCCTCAGCTGGGTGAGGGAGAGGAGGACGAGATCGGGTGAAACCTTCTCACAGAAAGCCGCAAGGTCTGAATAAGGAAGGTTAGGGCCGAGATAGTAGGCATGGCATCCTTTCGTGGCGGCGATGTAGGCCGCTGCTTGGGCGCCGATCTCATGGGTTTCACCTTCCGGACAGGCGATGAGGATTCGTGGACCGAATTCATTCACCGGAAGTTGGTTCATGACGGAGAATAACTTCTGCTGAATGATCTTCGTCACGTAGTGTTCGACGGCAACATTCAAACGGCCTTCGTGCCAGAGCTCTCCGATGCGCCGCTGTAACGGAAGTAAAATACGCTGAAGGGCTTCTTCAAATGGAATCACGGCCACGGCACCGTTGAGTTTTCTTTCGAAGGCCGCCTTGTCGAGCGGATCGAGCGATCCTACTAAATCATCGAGCAGGCGTTCGTGCGGTTTCTGTTCTTCCGGAGGAACCGGAGTCGCGAGTCGCATGCGAGCGACAAGCGCATCATGTCCCTCTGCTGCCAGTCCACCGATCGTAGCGCCTTGCTCCATCTGTGCTTTCACAAACCGGAGAAGTGCCACTTCCTCATCGCTATATTCTCTATAGCGGTTCGAGCTTCGTGACGGTTTGACGAGCCCGTATCGCCTTTCCCAGACCCGAATCACATCCTTTGACAGGCCCGTGAGTTTCGCAACTCTATGAATTCTATGAGTATTCATGGTGACGTTATCCATTATATTCATGCGTCCAATGTTTGTCAAAGAAAATATATCACAACACTTGACACATTGGACGACATGGTTTATACATTAGACATACTTGATTCAAACATTGGACATGCAGCCTACGGAGGTGACTATGGCAACAGCAGCGGGAGCAAGAGCGGATCAGCCGGAAAGACGAGAAGCGTGTTCTGTGGTCACCCATCAATCAATCTGTAGCCGATGTGGCGGACTGATGGTGAGTGACTTCTGCATGGACTTACTGAACAGCACCGGTGAACTGGAGTTTGCTGCACAGCGTTGCGTTCAATGCGGCGAAGTCGTCGATCCGGTTATTCAGCGTAATCGTCATCTCAGGCAGGACATGCGGACCATTCGAAATGTCCCGAGGCCGGTTGCAAATAACTTCGGGGCGAAGAGTCCCTACTAGTTCGTTGTTCCAACCAGGGGTGTTCCTGGTGTTTCCAAACCAAGGAGGTTTCTCATGCGGAGTCAAACGGTTTTTCAGATCGGATTGGGGGTGGCGTTAGTGGCGGGGACCATATCCATGGCGGCGGCGGAATCGCCTACCGGCGACAAGGATATGGTGTCGATCCCCAGAGGCGAGTTCACCATGGGGAGTCACGAACATTCCGATGAAGCAGCGCATCAAGTCGTCCTTGATGCCTATCTCATCGACAAGTACGAAGCCTCGAATGCGCGGTACAAGGAATTCATGAAAGCGACCGGCCATCCGGCACCGGCCTACTGGGACGATCCTCGACTCAGTAAGGCTAATCAGCCGGTCGTCGGCGTGAGCTGGACCGACGCCGAGGCGTTCTGCAAGTGGGATGGGAAGCGTCTGCCGACCGAAGCGGAATGGGAGCGGGCAGCCAAAGGCCCGGACGGTGACAACCATTATCCCTGGGGCCACAAGCTTGATCCGAAGAAAGCCAACTATGGACAGAATGTCGGTCGCACTATGCCCGTCGATTCCTATCCGGAAGGCGTGAGCGGATTCGGGGTCTACAACATGGCCGGCAATGTGTTCGAGTGGGTGAATGACTGGTATGACCCGAAGTCCTATAAGGACAGCCAGGCCCTCAATCCCAAAGGGCCTGACAAAGGCTACAACTTTGCTAACCAGGGTGCGGTCAGAGTACTGCGGGGCGGATCCTGGCTTGCTCCGGAAACATCCTTGCACACGAGCCACCGGTTCTGGAATCAACCGGAGAACAATTCCTACGGTGTGGGGCTCGGATTCCGTTGCGCCAAGTCGGCACAGACGATTTCCGACGAAGCTATGCAGGCCGGGCGCGATGCCTTCATCCAGGCCTTAGTGGCCATGGGGGCGGAGAAGAATGCCGATGCGATGGCCTCCATCGAGAAGGCGCTGGCTTCAGAACCGGGCAACAAGGAGTACCTGGCTACCCGTGATCTGATCAAGAAGAGCATGGGCATGAAGAAGAAATAACCGCATGGGCTGATTGGGGGGCGGCGTTGCCGCCCCCCTGGGACCGAGCGTCAGGCAGGAGGTCGACGATGAATCTTTCTAACACCATGACGGTAGCACTGTTTGTCACGGGGGCTCTGCTGCCTATTGGCATAAGCGAGGCGGGAGAATCGTTGATTCCCCAGGATATGGCGTATGTCGCGCACGGGCCATCTGTCATGGGAATTGACAAAGAAGCCCCTGCCTCAGCGGCCAAGAAATCCACAGCCTACGAGCGACGAATGAATCAGCCCTGGTCCGCCGATGCCTTGAACGATGAGGGTCCGGCCCACATGGTGTTCCTGGATTCGTATCTGATCGACAAGTACGAGGTATCCAACAAGCAGTTTGGCGACTTCATGCGGGAGAAGGGTCATCCGGCCCCGGCCTACTGGGACGATCCCCGCTTGAACAAACCCGAGCAACCGGTCGCCGGAGTGAATTGGGAGGATTCCAAGACCTTCTGTGAATATCGTGGCAAACGTCTCCCAACCGAGGCGGAATGGGAAAAAGCGGCTCGTGGACCCAAAGCCAATCTGTATCCTTGGGGGAATGAATTCGGTCCGGCGAAAGCGAACTATGGCAGGAATCACGAGGCGACGATGCCGGTAGATTCCTATCCCGAGAGCGTGAGCTACTACGGTGTGTACAACATGGCCGGGAATGTTTTTGAGTGGGTCGCTGACTGGTATGACCCCCGATATTACGGTCGGCTCGAGACCATGGTGAATCCGACCGGTCCGGCCAAAGCCATATGGATGGGCGGGACGGGCACTTATGTCGATCGGTTGACGGTCGGAGAAAAGCGAGTCATTCGCGGGGGTTCGTGGATCGCACCAGAGGGCACGGTCAAGGCAACCCATCGGTTCTGGAATCATCCGCTCAATAACAGCTATGGCGTGGGCTTGGGGTTCCGCTGTGCCAAGACCGCCCCGCCGGAAATCGAACAGCAGATCAGGGATGCATACATCACCGCACTTGTGGAGATGGGACGTGAGCGGTTTTCGGACGCTCAGCAGGCAGTGGCTCGCGGCTTGGCCATTGACCCGAAGAATGTCGAACTGTTGGAGCTCAGCCCGTTGATCGAGCAGTCGATGAAGAAATCGTAAGGAATCGGCACCGTCCGTCGTGACGGTGGGATCGAGACGGAGGAGTAGTCATGACACAGTACACAAGAATTGTCCTCGTGATTTCACTCAGCGCGCTATTGGGAGCAGCAACGGTTCAGGCCGGACCTCTTGATCCGGACCGCCACCCGCACCCGGACAGCGCCAAGGCGGTTCATGAAGCGGAACACGACGTGGATCACGCTTGGGAGATCTATCATCGCGCAGCGCTAGGGGGGACGGTGGCCTCACCGGCTCTGCAGGCTGACATCGAGGAACATTTGCACGAGGCCAGAACCCTCGTCACTCAGGCGCAGGAAGCGGCTGAGCGGGGGGATAAGCGCCAGGTAGAGCGGCTGGTCGGCCAAGTCAAAATCCATACGACCCACGCCATCGAGGGGAGCAAGGAGCAGAAGAAATGACACCAGGTCTCAGGAGTAACACAGCTCGCTGGAACATCATGGCCGCGATCGTGGCGATTGTCTGTGCTGTTGTGCAGCCATCGGCCATGGCGGCGTCGCCGGCTGCGAAAGAGCTTGATCCGGTCCCCATGGTAACGATACCGGCAGGAGAATTCTTGATGGGGAATCCCGAGGGAAAAGGTCGTGCCGACGAGTGGCCGCAGCGATCTGTCTATCTCGATGCGTTCGCCATCGATCAAGTGGAAGTCACGAACGAACGGTATCTGGCTTTCGTCGCCACCACGGGCCATCGAAATCCTCCGAGTCCCTATGGCACGGGTCCGCTCGTGTCGGCCAAGGGCATTGAGCAGCTCCCGGTTGTGCAGACGACGTGGTACGACGCCAAGGCCTATTGCAGTTGGGCCAAGAAGCGGCTGCCGACTGAGGCGGAATGGGAAAAGGCGGCACGTGGAACCGATGGCCGTCTCTTTCCCTGGGGCAATGAGCCGGCGACCGTTAGGCGCGCCAACTTTGATCGTGAATGGGAAGAGGAGAAGACCTTGCAACCGGTGGGGTCATTGCCCGACGGCGATTCGCCCTACGGAGTCAAGGATATGGCCGGCAATGCCCGGGAATGGGTGTCCGACTGGTATGACGCGGACTACTACAAACATGCGCCGGCCCGGAATCCTCAGGGGCCCGACAAGAAAGGTGTGGTGCGCTCGATTCGTGGCGGCTCGTGGCATAGCCCGCTGGCCGATATCACGACATCAGCCAGAGGCCGGGGCGGATTTGCCCTCCAGACTCATGGCACAGGCTTCCGTTGTGCCCGGGGTCTCGATGGAGAGGTCCAGCAGAAATGAGTGGCGAGGTGATGGTGTGATGGACTTCAATGATAATGCCCGAAATCCGGAGGCCGGTTTCTTTTTCCTGTCCGGGTGGCGCCGCGACTCCGCACGGCGTCTCCCGCTGAGGTAGATGGGTCTCTCCATCCGGAGAGACCTGTCCCCTCGGTGAAGTTCTGAAACCGGTTCCATGAAGCCGGGTGGCGCAGTCGATTATGACAAGGAGGACAGGATGACCACCATGATCATGTTGTTTCTGGCGATCGGATCGTTGAGCTGCTGCATGCAGGTAATGCATCGGGAAACCGCCACGGTGAAGCGGCGGCAGGCCGGGGCGAGTATGCCTCGTGTGTAATAAGACCGGCAGGGCCACCACTTACGATCGCGCCGAGGGACGCTGTGGACTTGAATGGAAGTCCGAACAATCCTCCCATTACACCGCACGAGGACGACTACTGTGCGCGTTGCGGCGGACTGATGGTTGTGGAGCACTACATCGATTTGCAGGACGACACGGGGCAGATCGGTCTGACGGCGTTGCGCTGCATGAGTTGCGGAGAAGTCATCGACCCCGTCATTCTTCAGAATCGTGAGAGACCGGCGCCCAATCTCTTGTATGGCACGAAGCAGCGGAAGTACGCGCAGCCAGTCGATCCGGGGGAATCTGGTGGCTCCGGCAACCGGGAAGGCGATGACAGCGGCGGAGCATCCCGGCACAATTGACCCGTGACCCGCCGGGCAGCCAGGAGTGTTTCTGTGAATGAGGAGAGGCGATCATGAACGTGGTGGTGACAGGCGGAACGGGATTTATCGGTCGGCCCCTCTGTACGGCGCTTCGCCGGGACGGTCATACCGTCACGCTCCTGACGCGCAGGCCGGCAGAAGCCCATCACGTATTCGGTCGTGCGGTAGCCGTTGTTGAGTGGAATAGTCGAGAGAGGGGATCCTGGGAGAAGACTCTGGAGGCGGCCGATGCCGTGATCAACCTGGCCGGCGCTCCGATTGCCGATGCCCGCTGGACCACTGCGCGGAAGCGCCTGCTCATCGACAGCCGGGTGTCGACGACTCGCCTGTTGGTTGAAGCCCTGTCCCGCCGGTCCTCTAAACCCCGCGCGCTGATCAGCGCGTCGGGCATCGGCTACTACGGTGCGAGCGACGATCGCATCCTGGATGAGGGGGCCGTCCGCGGTCAGGGATTTCTGGCTGACCTCTGCCTTGAGTGGGAAGCGGCAGCGTTGGCGGCGGCATCGTTCGGAACTCGTGTGGTGATCTTGCGGACCGGAATGGTGCTTGAACAAGACGGCGGTGCGTTGCCCAAGATGCTGTTGCCGTTTCGGCTGTTCGCGGGCGGTCCGATCATGCCGGGCACGCAGTGGGTGTCCTGGATCCATCGGCGCGATCACATCGGTGTGATCCAGTGGGCGCTTGCCACGTCGAGCGTCTCCGGTCCCGTCAATACCGTCGCCCCCGGCGCGGTGACGATGGAGACGTTCTGCGACGAGCTCGGACGAGTACTTCATCGCCCTTCCTGGCTGCCGGTGCCAGGGTTCGCACTCAAGGCAGCTCTGGGGGAATTGGGGACGTTGATGACGACCGGACAGCGGGTCGGTCCGGCGAAAGCGCTCGCGGGCGGCTATACGTTTCAGTATCCAACCCTGGAGCCGGCGTTGCGGGCGATTCTCACGAAGGCGTGAAGGAGGATGGATCATGGACACCCTCATCCAGTTTATTCATGCGTTAGCGGTTGCCATTCTGGTCGGTAAAGTCGTGCTCTTGTCCTTCGTGGTGGCGCCTATCCTGGCAAAGAATCTCGACCGGGAACCGTTCGGGAAAGTCGTGCGGCAGTTGTTTCCGGCTTATTACGGGTTAGGGATGGGGACGGCAGTTGCCGGATTCATCGCGGTGAACGGGCTGGTGGCGATGCACTCGAGCAGTGCGCGGCTGCTTATTGCCGGCGGGCTCTGGATTCTCGTGCTGGTGACCGAAGCCTACTGCCGGTCGACATTGACGCCCCAGAGCAATGCGATACGGGATCGGCTTAAGGAACAGGAGTCGCGGGGAGCCGTTGATCCGGTCCTCCAGGCCTCGTGGCAGCGGGTGCATCAACGGTCTGTCTATTTGAATTCCAGCGTGCTCCTTGCCGGCTGTAGTTTGATAGCGCTGATTCGTTAGTGGCGATCCAACATGAAGGAGGGACAACATGAACAGGAAAACCGCCTATCTGGCCGGTTGTGTGATGTTGGGGGTGTTGTGCAGTATGGAGGTGCGCGCGGCGGAAGGCCAGGCGACGCCGTCTCCGTACGCCCATGGCGATGAAGCCGCGCTGCCGAACGGTGTCATCGGCGTCTCGTTGCAGGTCGGGGCTGAGCGGATCGGCGATCCGGCAGTGTTGTATGTCGGCATGGTGCATCCGGAAGGTCCGGCCCATCAGGCGGGGCTGGCGCACGGAGACGAGATTGTGACGGTGGATGGAACGGCCACGACGGGCAAAAGCTACGAGCAGGTCGTGAAGATGATTCGTGGCACAGCCGGGACTGTGGTCAAGCTGGGCGTGAAGGGCGAGGGAGGCATGCGGGAACTGTCGATCACCCGCGTCGCCGGTGACAAACTTCCGAAGGGCCCGGCCGGATCGCACGGCGGTCCATCGAAATAGGAGTCATCATGGTCTGTCGCTGGACGTTCATTGCACTATTTGCGCTGCTGGTCTTCTTGGGGCACGGGGCGGCGTCAGCTGATTCAGGAAAGGTGAGCGCAGTCACGGCTCACCCTACCCTGGCAAAGGCGAATCTCTTCTTGGCAGCCGGCGATTATCGTCGTGCGCTCGAAGCCTGCCAGCGAGCCATCGATGACGCACCGTCGGCAGCCCATTACATCCACCTGACCTATGTGTACCAGGCGATCGATGCCTATTTGGAACATCTGTCGCAGGAAGAGCGATGGATGGCGGTCGAGCACCTCTATCTGAATCTGGCCTATCGCGACACGGAGGACCTGGTCGATCCTCCGGGAGGTCTGGCTCGCATGGCCAAGGAAATGATTCAGGCCAGTGTGCGGCAACAGTCCGACGTCAGTGCGGCGATGGCCAATCGACTGGATAGGGCCGAGTCGGATCGTCTTTGGGTGGAACAGACACAGTGGCGGGCCGCGAATCCGAAGACCTGGTGGCAGGGGGTGCCCCCCGCCTGGATGCGATAGGAGGGAGAGATGCGCGCACAGCCGGTCGGAGCAGATATCAAAATATGGGGCGGGCTGTTTTTGATCGTCGGCACGATGGATCTGATCATCATCGTGTTGTTTCCCGCCTATGCGCTCAAGCTGTTCGGGACCAGTGTGGCGGGGCCCGCCTCGTTCCTGATCAAGCTCCACTCCCCTGCCGTGCATCTGTTGATCGGTTACGGGTTTCTCTGGCTGCGCCCGTGGGCCTGGGGTTTGAGTCTGGCCTATGCCGGGTTCGGCATTGTGAGCGAGACGATGAATCAGCTCGCCTTTGGATTTCATGGCGTCCGTTCGGGGTTCATCGCCACGACTCTTCTGTTTGCCCTGTATCTCATCCGGCGACGTACGGTCTTTGTCGATGAGCCGATGTCCGGCAACAAACCGAAACGGGCCTCACAGGAGTTGCTCTGATGCGTGGCCTCGTCTGGTTCAGACGGGATCTCCGACTGCTCGATCAACCGGCGCTGACGGCGGCCTGTCAGGAGTGCGATAAGGTGCTACCGTTTTTTGTGTTTGATGAGCCGCTGCTCCAGTCCCGTGAGTTCGGTTCCGCCTGCGTGAACTTCATGCTGGGTTGCCTCCAGGAATTGTCGGCATCACTGGCCGGCCGGGGACTCGCGTTGCAGTGGCGACGGGGTGAACCCGTGGAAGCAGTGGTGCAGGCCGCGCGAGAATGGAAGGTCGACGTCGTCTATTGGAATCGCGACTATGAGCCTGTGGCGATCGAACGTGATCGCCGGGTGCAGCTCGCGCTTGCCGAACAGGGTATCCGTACCATGACGTTCAAAGATCATGTGGTGTTTGAGGCGGAAGAGATCCGGGGCGCCACTGGAGATCCGTTGCAACGGTACAGTGCCTATCGTGCGCGCTGGTGGGCCAAGTGGCAGGCTTCGAAACCGTCACCTCTGGCGAGCCCCAAGCTCAAGACATCGACCGTGGTTCCATCGCTATCCGCCCCGCGTGCTCTTCCTTCTCCGGTAGAACTAGGGTACGACCGGGTCGTCCCATGGATCAATCCGGGCGAGCGGCAGGCGCAGATGCGGCTGCAGGAGTTTCTCGGGAAATCTGTCCACACGTATGGTGATGGGAGAAACCGGCCGGGTGTGGACGGGAGTTCGCGTCTCTCTCCGCATTTCCGTTTCGGCACACTGTCGGTTCGCACCGCTGTTCATGAAGCCCTGGCTGCTCTCGCGAAAGGCAGGCGGGTGTCGAGGGCGGACGTGCTCATCTGGATCGATGAGCTGGTCTGGAGAGAATTTTTTCAGCAAGTGCTCTCAGCCTTTCCCCGGGTGGTGAAGGGTCCGTTCCGCGACGTGGCGGTTCCTCCTGTCCGCACACCGGGGTTTGAACGGGACCGGTTGTTTCAGGCCTGGTGTCAGGGAAGAACCGGTTTTCCGATCGTGGATGCGGGCATGCGGCAGTTGAATCAGACGGGATGGATGCACAATCGGGTGCGGATGATCGTGGCCTCGTTCCTGATCAAAGATCTGCGGATCGACTGGCAAAGCGGCGAGCGGTATTTCATGCAGCACCTGCTGGATGCCGATGTGGCGGCGAACAATGGAAACTGGCAGTGGTGTGCTGCAACCGGGACGGACGCGATGCGCGGGTATCGTATTTTTAATCCGGCGCTGCAAAGCAAGAAATTCGATCCGGATGGTCTCTACCTCCGTGCGTACCTGCCGGAATTGGCGAACGTAACGGGTAAGTGGATTCATGAGCCGCATCTGATGACTCCCGATGAGCAGGATCGGGCCGGATGCCGGATCGGTATCGAATACCCCTCGCCTCTTGTGGATCACGCGCAGGCCCGCCGGGAGTATCTGGATCTCGGCAAACAGACGGTGACGACATGACGACCGGACCGCTCCGTCTCGGGATCAGCCGCTGTCTCCTCGGAGACCAAGTCCGGTTCGACGGGGGGCATAAGCGCGACAATTTTCTGACCGATGTGCTCGGCCCCTACGTGGAATGGGTCCCCGTCTGTCCGGAGGTTGAGGCAGGACTGGGGACTCCTCGCGAGGCGATGCGGCTGGTGGGCGATCCGCAGAAGCCTCGACTCGTGACGATCAAGAGCGGGACAGATCACACACGCGCCCTGGAGACGATGACCACGCATCGTATTGCGGAACTCAAAGAGCTGGATCTGTCCGGCTTTGTCTTCAAGCGGGGTTCGCCAAGCTGCGGAGTCGAGCGGGTGCGCGTCTACACGGGGCAAGCGATGCCGAGCCACAATGGCGTCGGGGTTTTTGCACGGGCCTTCACCGAGCATTTTCCGCTGATTCCGGTCGAGGAGGAAGGGCGGCTCTGTGATGCGCCGTTGAGAGAGAATTTTATCGAGCGAGTCTTTTGCTATCGCCGCTACCAGGATCTGCTTCAGAACGGAGTCACGAGGCAGGCGGTGGTGCGATTTCACACGATCCACAAGTATCTATTGCTGGCCCATAGTGCACCGCACTATCAAGCCCTCGGTCGCCTGGTCGGCCAAGCGGAGCACTATCGACCCAAGGAGCTGGCCCTCAAGTACGGGGAGCTGTTCATGAAGGCGTTAGCCGTGAAGGCCACAGTCCGCAAGCATGTCAATGTGCTGCAGCACATGCTGGGCTACTTCAAGACGCAATTGGGGGCCCCGGAAAAAGCAGAGTTGTTGGGCGTGATCAGTGATTACCATCAGCGTCTGACGCCATTGATCGTGCCGCTCACGCTGATCAAGCATTACGTGCATCTCTTCGACGTGGGCTATATCCGTGAGCAGGTCTATCTCAATCCGCATCCGAAGGAGCTGATGCTCCGGAATCATGTGTAGAAAGGACGGACGATGCCGCATGTAGTCATAGAGGAAGCCGGAGATTTGCAGGGGCTTTATCAGGCCTTCGTTCCGATGATGCGTCGAGCGGGGACCGACATCCTGAAAGTGCAGGAGTTTTATGTGGGCCGGAGCGGGAAGGAAGCCTTGCTGGAGTCGGTGGCGATTGAACAGGGCGTCGCGCGCAGTTTCTTCGTCCAGCTCAAACGACACGAGCGCTCCATTACGGTCCGTCTCCTGCCGGCCACCGACCCTGAAAAGACTCCCGCGGTGAAGCAGGTGATGGCATTAGTAGCTGGATTCATTCGGACTGTGTACCCGGAGAGTCACTATGGGAAGACCAATCTTCAAGAGTTTTTGAACGTGACGACCAATTCAATTTGAGCAAAGCAAATTAACCAGAGGAGACATGACATGACGGTCGCAAGACGCGGTGTAATTTTAGTGGGTCATGGCGGCATCCCCAAGGGCTGTCCGCAGGAATTGGTCACGAAACTGAAGCGGCTGGAGGGTCAGCGGCGTGCCGCGAAGCTGCCGCCGTCGGCGGAAGAGATCGAGTTGGATACCAAGATCCGCCAGATGCCGAGGACGCCGGAAACTGATCCCTATCAATCGGGACTTGAAGCGGTCGCAGCTCAGTTGCGGGCTAACCTGGGTGATGTCTTGTTCGCAGTGGCTTACAACGAGTTCTGTGCGCCGACGTTGGAAGCGTCGGTGGAGGAACTCGTCAAGAAGGGCGCGACCCACATTACCGTCATCACCACGATGTTTACGCCTGGTGGCTCACATTCGGAAGTGGAGATTCCTGAAATTCTCGATCATTTGCGCCCACAGTATCCCGGGGTCGAACTGCGTTACGCCTGGCCGTTCGATCTTCAGCTGGTCGCGAATACGTTGGCCGAGCAGGTGGAGCGGTTTTCATGACGATGGCTAAGACGTCCTCCGGATGCGCGCCTTTGCTTGGAGACTAAGCCTATGCAACATCTCACTCGTCTTGCACTGAATCTGGCCGAACAGGGATTGTTTCCCGATGTGGCGATTCGATGGGGGATTCGGCAGTTGCTTAAGCAGCGCCTCCGGGAGATCCGTTCAGATGACGCTCGAACAGCAGCGCGGCAGGAAATGCGATTTATCGAGGAGATGCGTCGTGCGCCCATCGCAGTGGTACCGGAGAAAGCCAATGATCAGCACTACGAGGTCCCGGTTGAGTTGTTCCGGCAGGTCCTCGGGCCTCACCTGAAATACAGCAGCGCGTTCTGGCCCGCCAACGCGACGACGCTAGCCCAAGCAGAAGCCGCCGGTCTGCATGAGTCCTGCCTGCATGCGGGCCTGATGAACGGGCAGACGATTCTGGAACTCGGATGCGGCTGGGGCTCCCTTACGTTGTGGATGGCTGAGCACTACCCCGACAGCCGTATCACGGCGGTCTCCAATTCCCGCTCGCAGCGGGCTTACATCGAGGCCCAGGCCAGGGAACGAGGCCTGCAGAACCGGGTTCGGGTGGTGACCTGCGACATGAACACGTTCGAGATCGACCCCGGGCAATTCGATCGGGTGGTGTCGGTGGAAATGTTCGAACATATGCGTAACTGGCCTGACCTATTTGCGCGCGTCCGACGATGGCTGAGACCCGGCGGCCAGTTTTTCATGCATGTGTTCGTGCATCGCGCTACTTCGTACCTGTTCGAAGACCGGGGGCCCGCCGACTGGATGAGTCGTCAGTTTTTCACGGGCGGGATGATGCCCAGCGCTGGCCTGCCGCTGGCTTGTCAGGATCATCTCGCCTGTGTAGCCCGCTGGCAGTGGGACGGCACGCACTATGAGAAGACGGCCAACGCCTGGCTGGCCAATATGGGTGCCGCCCGCGAGACACTCTGGCCCGTGATCGAGCGTGTCTACGGTAAGGCCCACGCGCGAGCCTGGTGGGGGCGGTGGCGTATCTTCTTTATGGCCTGTGCCGAGCTGTTCGGCTATGAGGAGGGCCGACAATGGGGGGTCAGTCACTATCTCTTTGAAAAACCGGCGGCGAGTGCTTCATGAAGATGAGCACTACGATGATCGTGAGCAATTTCGTGCTCTTTCAAATCGGCTGGTTTGCGTGCGTGTGGAGCGCCGCGGTCCACCAGCCATGGATCGGCGTGCTGGTGACGACCGGGGTGGTGGTCGCGCATGTGCTCCGCGCTCCCCTGCCGATGGCGGAGCTCACACTGGTATTCCTGGCACTCGTCTTGGGACTCGTCTTCGATAGCCTGTTGGTCTGGCAGGGCTGGCTTCAATATTCCTCGGGAATCATGATCCAAAACATTGCCCCGTATTGGATCGTGGCGTTGTGGGGGCTCTTCGCAACCCTCTTGAATGTTTCGTTGCGTTGGATGAGGGGGCGCTGGGTCATCGCAGTGGTGTTTGGAGCTGCCGGAGGTCCTGCCGCCTACTATGGCGGCCTCCGCCTGGGCGCGCTGGAATTCGGCAATATGCCCGCGGGTCTGTTAGCTCTGGCCATCGGCTGGGCGGTGCTGACGCCGCTGCTGCTGGCGTTGTCAGTTCGTTTTGACGGCTATGCCGGCCTGCTGGAGAAGAAGACGTCATGAGTCTATCGCTCTATGTCTTGGGACTGGTTTCAATGCTGGGTCTGGCGACGCTGACATGGGTGGTCAGCGTCCTCAAGCGCGATGTGAGCATCGTGGACGGCGTGTGGGCCTTGATGCTCCTCGCCGCCGCGACGGTGTACGCCACCGGTGCGGAGCCCTATACGGGGCGGACGACGCTCATCCTGACGCTGGTTGTGCTGTGGGCCCTGCGCCTGTCAGGTCATATCATTCATCGCAACTGGGGTGAGCCAGAGGACCGGCGTTATCGAGACATCCGCCAGAAATACGAACCCAATTTCGCATTGAAGAGTCTTGGCCTCATTTTCTGGTTTCAGGCGGGCCTGGCGTGGATTATCTCCCTGCCCCTGTGGCCGGCTCTCACCGTACCGGTCGATGTAGGGGCATGGGATGTACTGGCGGTGACGGTATGGACCGTCGGCATGATCTTCGAAGGCGTCGGAGATTGGCAATTGTCACGGTTCAAGGCCGACCCGGCGAACCACGGCAAGGTGATGGACCGCGGACTCTGGCGCTACACACGGCATCCCAACTACTTCGGCGAATGCCTGATCTGGTGGGGCTTCTCCCTCTTTGCGCTGCCGGCCGGGGCCTGGTGGACGGTCGTGGGGCCGCTGCTCCTCACATACATGCTCTTGAAATTCTCAGGCGTGACCTTGGTGGAGCAGACCATCGTCGAGCGGCGACCGGCGTATCGAGCCTACATCGCAAGGACCAATGCCTTCATTCCCGGTCCGCCGAAACAGGGTGTGCAGGCCTCCATTCCAGGAAAGAGACGTCATGATTAGCGCGTATTCCGTGACCAGCGGGTTTCGTATCGCGGTGGCCCTCCTCGGATTTCTGACGTGCCTTGGAAGCGCCTCCCAACAGGCTTGGAGCGCCAGCTCGCAGACCTATGACTTCAAGGTCTTCCTCGGCAAAGATGAAATCGGACGCCAGCGCTTTGACGTCTCTTCGGAAGGCGACCGGACCCAGGTCCGGGTAGACGCGCAGTTCAAGGTCAAGTTCCTGTACATCACGGTCTACACCTATCGGCATACCAATGTCGAAACATGGGAGGGAACGTGCCTGCGCGAGATTCGCGCGGAGACGGATGATAACGGCGATGCTTTCTTTGTGAACGGAATCTTTCGGAACGGTCAGTTGCAGGTTCAGACACAGGCCGGGAACTGGGCCGGCGAAGGATGTATCAAGACCTTTGCCTACTGGAACCCTGAGTGGATCAAGGGCGAGCGATTGTTGAATTCGCAGACCGGCGAACATCAGCCGGTGTCTATTCTTGCGGTGGGTGAAGAAACGATCTCCGTGCAGGGAGTTCCGACGCGAGCCATTCACCGCCGGATCGTGACGGATAAGTTCGCGGTCGATCTCTGGTACACCTTGAACGGCAGATGGGTCGCGCTCCAATCCACCACAAAGAAGGGCGACACCCTTCGCTATACGCTCCAGTGAGGACTTCATGTCATCTGTGAGGCCATCATTCTTCATGCCCGTTGCGCTGCTCGTACTCGCAGCCTGCAGCAGCCCGCCACCCATTCACACCGCGACGGCCGTGGACTTGGAGCGGTTCATGGGGGACTGGTATGTCATCGCCAATATTCCAACATTTATTGAGACGAATGCCTACAACGCCATGGAGTCCTATCGCCTGGCCGGAGATGGCACCGTGGCCACGACCTTCAGTTTCCGCGAGGGCGGATTTGAGGGCGCGCGCAAGACCTATCATCCGACCGGCTATATCATCGACAGGCAATCGAATGCCGTCTGGGGTATGCAATTCATCTGGCCGATCAAGTCCGACTATCGCATCATCTACGTGGATGATGCCTACGATCAGACCATCATCGGCAGGATACAGCGCGATTATGTCTGGCTGATGGCGCGCAAACCGCAGTTCTCTGAAGTTGATTACCAGCGGTTTCTGCGGCTCATCGCTGAGCAGGGCTACGATGTCTCTAAAGTCCGCAAGGTGCCGCAGCGGTGGAACTAGTGTGTCCCAGGAAAGAATGGAACCAGTCGATCGCTATGTGTTGACAGGCCTGCCTGGCTGGGGATTCAGTTGGAGCTCAACGGCCAGCGCAAGGGAATCATACCGGGTGTCGATATTGTGGCGACCTATATTGCGATCTGGTCCGGACCCGATCAACGAGGCGCTGAAGATCGTATGAAAATCGCGATTGTCGGCACAGGCATCTCCGGAATGGTCGCGGCCTATCTCCTTCACCGGGATCATGAGATCATCGTGTTCGAGGCGGCTGACTATATCGGAGGACACACGAACACGATCGACGTGCAAATGAATGGCCGGACCTATGCGGTCGACACGGGATTCATCGTCTTCAACGACTGGACCTACCCGAATTTCATAGCGCTGCTGAAAAACCTCGGCGTCGTATCGCAGGCGAGCGACATGAGTTTCAGCGTGAAGTGCGAGCAGACCGGTCTGGAGTACAACGGCACATCGATGAACACCCTCTTCGCGCAGCGCCGAAATCTGCTCCGGCCGTCGTTCTATCGCATGATCCGCGACATCCTGCACTTCAATCGGGAATCGGTGGAGCTCCTCAGCCAGCCGGAGCCCGGCCCGTCGCTCGGGGCGTATCTCAAGGCGAACCGCTACTCCAGAGAGTTTATCGAGCAGTACATTGTGCCGATGGGAGCCGCAATCTGGTCGGCCGACCACGCTACCATGTGGGGATTTCCGGCGCGCTATCTGGTGCAGTTCTTCAAGAATCACGGGATGCTGTCCGTGAACGAGCGTCCTACCTGGAGGGTGATCAAGGGCGGCTCGCAACGTTATATGGAGAGGCTGATCGCGCCATTTCGTGATCGGATTCAGCTGAATGCACCGGTCGAGTCCGTCGTCCGCCACTCCGACTCGGTCGAGATCCGTCTGACGCAGAGGGGGGTCGGGCGCACGATGCGGTTCGACCATGTGATCATTGCGGCACATAGCGATCAGGCTCTTTCGATGTTGGCGGATGCCTCACCGGCGGAGAGAGAAATTCTCGGCGCAATCCCCTATCACGATAATGAAGCGGTCCTCCATACCGACGCCTCGCTCCTCCCCCGGCGCAAACTGGCCTGGGCTGCCTGGAACTATCATCTGCTCCGGAATCAGCCGGATCGCGCGGTGGTGACCTATCACATGAACCGTCTGCAGGACCTGACGGCATCCCATGAGTTCTGCGTCACGTTGAATCATACGCAGGCCATCGATCCCAGGAAGATCATTCGGCGGATCACCTATCACCATCCGGTCTATTCCCCTGCCGCCGTCGCGGCGCAGAAGCGGCATGGTGAGATCAGCGGCGTGAACCGGACGTCGTATTGCGGGGCCTATTGGGGGTTCGGGTTTCACGAGGACGGGGTTAAGAGCGCCCTGGCGGTCTGCAGGCCTTTCGGCAAGGATCTGTCGTCATGAACAGTTGTATCTATACAGGGACGGTTCGACACCGGCGTGTCAACCCGGTGCCCCATGCGTTCACCTACCGGCTCTTCATGATGTACCTGGATCTGGGCGAGCTGCCGGCGGTGTTTCAGCAGCGCTGGCTGTGGTCTGTAGATCGCCCCAATGTGGCGTCGTTCCGGCGGAGCGATCATGTCGGCGATCCGGGGACGCCTCTGGATGGTTCTATCCGGGCACTCGTCGCGGAGCGCACGGGGCAGACCCCGGCCGGTCCGATCAGGCTGCTCACTCATTGTCGCTATTTCGGCTATGTTTTCAATCCGGTGAGCTTCTTCTTTTGTTACGACGGGTCTGGGGAACACGTCGAGGCGATCGTGGCGGAGATCACGAATACTCCGTGGGGCGAACGCCACTGTTATGTACTTGGCGACAGGGACAACCTTGCGACCGGTTCACGCAAGCGGTTTCATCTCGACAAAGTGTTTCATATTTCTCCCTTTATCGACATGGACGTGGCCTATGACTGGCGGTTCACCGAACCGACGAGGCAGCTGACGATTCACATGGAGAACCTGCGCGACGGGCATCCCTTCTTTGACGCGACGATGGTGTTGCAGCGAAAGGAGCTGTCCGGAACTACCCTGGCGCGGGTGCTGGTGCAATATCCTCTGATGACGGCCAAGGTTATTGGTGCGATTCATTGGCAGGCCTTGCGGCTCTGGATGAAAGGGGTGCCATTTCTTTCACATCCGAAGAAACGGAAGGAGGCGTCGCCTGCGGCGACGAATGATCTACACCTATGAGCGACACCACGATTCCATCAGATGTGATGGGTGAACGGACATCGGGCCCGGTCTCCCCGCCTTCACGTGTGCTGGCGCAATTGTACCGGCTTACCCGACGAGCGGTCTTTGTCCGGATGAAATCTCTCCGCCAGGGCTCAGTGATCGTGGTCGACGGGCGCGAGAAGCATACATTCGGCCAGCTGACCCCGGCCTGTCCGCTACAAGCGACGATCACGATCCGCAATCCGCGCACTTATGCCGATATCGCCTTGGGCGGGACGATCGGGGTTGCCGATGCCTACAGGCGTGGATTCTGGAGCTGTGACGATCTCACGACACTGGTTCGTATCTTTGTCCTCAATCGCGAGTTGCTGGACGGTGTGGAAGGAGGTCTTGCGATACTGACCCGGCCCTTGCTCAAGGCCATGCACTGGCTCAATCGCAATACGAAGGCGGGCAGCCGGAAGAATATCGCCGCCCATTACGACCTGGGTAACGAATTCTTTCGCCTCGTGCTTGATGAGACGATGATGTATTCCTGCGCGTACTTCGAACGTCCGGATGCCACCCTTGCGGAAGCGTCGCGTGCCAAGAACGACCGGATTTGCCGGAAGTTGCAGCTGTCCGCCAGCGATCATCTGCTGGAGATCGGCACCGGCTGGGGTGGGTTCGCCATTCATGCAGCCTCGCAGTACGGGTGTCGTGTGACGACGACGACGATCTCCCGACAGCAGTTCGATTTGGCGGTGCAGCGTGTGGATGCAGCGGGACTGCGGGATCGGGTGACGGTCATTCAGACAGACTATCGCGATCTACCTCAGTTGAAACATCGCTTTGACAAGCTGGTCTCCATCGAGATGATCGAGGCGGTCGGCCACCATTATTTCGAGGCCTACTTTGATGTCTGCAATCGGATGTTGAAATCCGACGGACTGATGCTTCTGCAGGGCATCACGATCGACGAGCAGCTCTACGAGCGGGCCAAACGGTCCGTCGACTTTATCAAACATTTCATGTTTCCCGGCAGTTGTATTCCTTCGGTCAGTGCGCTGATTGCCGCGTCGGCGAAGAGCGGAGGGCTCAATCTCGTGCAGTTGGAAGACATTGGGGCGCACTACATTCCGACGCTTCAAGCCTGGCGGAGGAATGCGGCTCAGGCGCTTTCGCCAATCACGGCACTCGGGTATCCGTCGGACTTTCTGCGGCTGTGGGAGTTTTATCTTAGCTATTGTGAAGGAGGTTTTACAGAGCGCTCGATCAGTAATGTTCACCTGCTCCTGGCCAAATCCGGCTGGCGTGGCGCCCCCATCGCATGCTGAACAGGGTCGCCATCGATGCCGCCGTTCAACTCATCCGGTGGGCGTCATCATGGGGAGACGGCTTCTTAGAAGAACGGATCGGGCCGGCATCGGCAGCCTGCATTCTGCCGCTCCACGTGCCTGTGGACCGCTACTTTGCTTCAGCGGGTGCTGCCTTCCATCGCTCAACCGTGTAGAATAGTGTCCCACTGTTCATTCACCTCGGCCAATGGAGGGATCTGTGCGGGAGCAATTAGCAATAGCGTTTCACGAGACGCACTCCTTTAAGTGGGATCCCCAGGGCGGGTTTAAGCTGGCGTCGGGGATCACGAGCCCTTTCTATGTCGATTGTCGCGCGCTCATGGCGCATCCGGGCGCACGGCGTCTGGTGGGGCAGCTGGCCTATGAGGCGTTGCGCGGGGTGGAGTTGCAGTGTCTTGGCGGGTTGGAGATCGGGGCGATCTCAATTGCCACGACGATTTCCGACTATGCCTTCACGGCTCAACCGGCACGGGACTGGCGGACATTTGTTGTTCGCAAGCAGGCTAAGGATCATGGATTGGGAAAGTTGATCGAGGGGGCCTACAAACCCGGTGAGCGGGCGCTCATTGTGGACGATGTGCTGACCAGCGGCGGATCACTCTTAAAGGCGGTCGCGGCGGCGAGAGGGGCCGGATTGACCGTCACCCATGCGTTGGTGATTGTCGACCGGCAGGAGCAGGAGGGACGTAAGAAAGTTGAAGCTGAAGGTCTCACGCTGGTGAGTCTTCTGACAATCGAGGATCTGACGAAGCACAACAGGGCCGCGCGCTAGTCTTTCGCGATCTACCTGCACTGAAACTGAATCCCCCAGCGGCGCTCCTGGACGGCCTCTTGGGCACCCTCGACGGGGCCGGTAACACGGACTCGCCCTTTGGTTTCTCCCTCCCGGATGATCGAGTAAGCTCCGCCGCACTTCTCTTTCATGATGGCCAGCGCATCTTTTCTGAACGAGGACAGCATGGCACCCTGCTCGCCCTTGAACGGATACACGACGACTCCGCCGCGGTCAGACTCCTGTATCAATGTCGCGCCCTGTCCGCAGCCGGTCAGTAAGAGGGGTAGGAGGAGAAGCAGGGATCTTGACCCCTCGTTTAACTTCTTTTTATGATCAGGCAGCATCATGTTCGACTCTAGAAACGTATTGCGAACCATGAGGAGGTCTTATGCAACGGTGGAAGTGGGGACTCATGGGCGCTCTTCTGCTGAGCAGTCTCGCTGTCACCAGTCAGGTGTGGTCATACCATTCTTACCTGCTGACCGTCCAGCAACTGCAGGCGGGATTGGCCAAAGCATCGACCCCGGATAAGAAGGGTTTCGTGTTGGTTGATGTGAGAAGCCCTGAAGAGCACCGGACCGGCATGATTCCCGGTACGGACCTGAATATCGAATTCCGAGACATGAAAACCAGACATCGTGAACTCGGGGCTCAGTTAGACGAACACATTGTCGTGTATTGCCAGTCCGGCCACCGCAGCAACATCGCCGCAGAAACGCTGGCCGATCTGGGCTATCGCCACGTTTATAATGTATCGGGAAGCATGAATGCCTGGATGGAAGCGGGATATCCGGTCGCGCGCCCTGGACGTTAGGGTTTTGGCGAGAGCTTAGCTGCGCCCGTGACGCTCTCTCGCGGACTGAGGCCGATGATCGTGGGCAGCGGAATATGTGCGGTTGACCGGCCGGCGAACACGTCTTTCCAATTCGCCCGCGTGTCTGAGGGTTCTCCGTTTTTCCAGAGGGATTCTGAGACGAAGAGATCGGACGAGGATCCACCATCCATGGCCATGGCGAGTGTGATCGATGGGAATGTATCCCGCAAACATTGGCCGAGCCCATGTAAGGTGACAAGACCGAGGCTCTTCAGAATCAGAATGTGCCCGTCTTTGTCTTCAGCCACCACGGTTTGGTAAGCTCGCTTTCCTGTCTGCCGCACGCGTATGGTTCCTTTACGATCAAGCAGCATCAACGACTGGGCTGCTTCCAGATATGCGGGTGTCTCTTCATGAAAGACATCGCTGGCCAGGTCCAGCACCCCTGCTTTGGGCGTCGAGAGAGGCGTGTGCGGTTCTGCGACGAACAGCCCTTGCCAGATGCTGTGGCGCCGACTGCCGAGTGACTTCCCGTCTTTAAAGAGCAGGCCGAGGTACGCGAAGTTCTCTCTGAACAGTCCGGCGTTGAACAAGATCTCGTGATTGGTTCGTTTCTGCCATTCGTCAATAGTGGGGGGATGCAGCAGACCTTCCTGAGTAAAGTAGTGTACCGAAAAACGATGGAGGGCCGGATTGACCTTGATAACCAACAATCGGTCAATGTCGGGACATCGCTCGTCCGGCTGCCAGATCGAGGCGGTCAGGCCTGGTCGGAGAGGCTCCCAAAGTGGCTCTTGTGCAAGTGCCGGCGTTGTTGACCAGAGCAGGAGTGCGATGAAGAACACGTAGGGCATGCGGCAGGAACGGTGTGTCGTCTGAAGGTCCATGAGGCCCATCCATGGTGGCGCCGTGATGCGGCACCCTGTGCGATTACGATGCGTGAGAGGTGGAGGTTTCCTTCCGCGGCGAACCGTTCTGTGGGAGCGGCGTCAGATCGAGGAGCTGGCGAATCCGTTGGCTCAGGGCTTCCGGCGTAAACGGCTTCTGGAGGTAGTCACTCAGCTGATCAGTCGCACCGATGCCGACATCGTCTGTATACCCCGATATGAAGAGAATCCTGAGGTCGGGCTTGAGGATGCGCAGATGTTGTGCCAGTTCGGTCCCGCTCATGCCGGGCATGACCACATCGGTGAGGAGAAGCTGATAATTGCCTATCTGCTGTGTGGCGACCAGGCAGGCTTCCAGTCCGTTTTTGGATTCCAATATGCGATAGCCGAGTTTTTTGAGTTCATCCCGGACGAGGTCACGCACGGAGGCGTCGTCTTCGACGAGGAGGATGGTTTCACGTCCCCGGTGTGATGAACGAGGGGCTTGGTCGGACGTGGTCGGATCGGGATGTGATCGGACCGCGGGGAAATAGACGTCGAAGCGACTGCCTTGACCAATCCGGCTGGTCACATCGAGGCCTCCCCCACTCTGGGTGACAATGCCAAACACGGTCGACAGACCCAGGCCGGTGCCTTTCCCTTCTTCTTTGGTGGTGAAAAACGGTTCGAAGATATGGGTGAGGGTATCGGGCGACATCCCGCTTCCGGTATCTGACACGCTGAGTTTGACGAATGTTCCGAGCGCAGGAAGCTGGACATGATACATCGGCGTCCTTGTCAGCTCGACCTGCGCGGTCTCGATCCTCAGCCTGCCTCCCTTGGGCATCGCATCCCGCGCATTCACGACGAGGTTCATGAGGACTTGTTCAATCTGGGCGGGATCGGCGCTGATGCGGAGATCCTGAGGTGCCAGGGCGAGGGTGAGCTCCAGATCTTCGCCGATCAGCCGGCGCATCATCGTTTCGAAATTGGTAATCAGCGGATTCACGCTCAGCACTTTTGGGGTCGACGGTTGCTTGCGGCTGAATGTCAGGAGCTGACGGATCAGCGTCGCGGCCCGATCACCCGCCTTCTGCATTTCTTCGACCTTGGTCCGGAAGGGATGTTCCGTCTCCATCTCGTTGAGCAGGACCTGGGCATGGCCCATGATGACGGTGAGGAGATTGTTGAAATCGTGGGCGAGCCCTCCGGCGAGACGGCCGACGGCTTCCATCTTTTGGGCCTGCCGGAGCTGCTTCTCGCTTTGTCGCAGGGCTTCTTCAACGCGGGCGCGCTCCTGCCGTTCCTGCAATTCCCTGATGGCACGTTGGAGTGACGGCACGAGCCGTCCGAGGCGCTGTTTTAAGATGTAATCGGTGGCGCCTCGATGCATGGCGTCGATGGCCAGTTCCTCGCCGAGGGTTCCGGAGACGAAGATGAACGGGATATCGGGCCTGAGTTGTTGCGCGAGCGAGAGGGCGGTGATCCCATCGAATCCGGGAAGAGAATAATCCGCCAGGATCAGGTCGATCTTTCCTGCTTTCAATGCGTCGACAAAGGCATCCCGTCGATCGACCCGGCTGGTCTCACACGGAATGCCGCCCTCGTTGAGGGTCGCCAGGATCAACTCGGCGTCGGCGGGGTTGTCCTCAAGCTGGAGGAGTCTCAGCGGGGTCGTCACAGAACCTCGGGGTGCGTCATATTAGTTAGTGGACGCCGACCCTTCGGGGGGTGGCTCATTGATCACGCCCCAGAACGTGCCCAATTCTCTCACGGCTGTGAGAAACTGGTGAAACTCAACGGGCTTCACGACGTAGGCATTTGCGCCGAGGGCATAGCTTTCTGCCAGGTCTTTTTCCTCCCTCGAAGAGGTCAACATGACGACGGGAATCGGACGCAGGCTGATGTCGGACTTAATGGTGCGGAGCACTTCGAGCCCGTTGACCTTGGGCATTTTGAGGTCCAGAAAGACAACGGCGGGATTGCCTTTGAGGCGTGACTTGAATTGCCCTCGGCAATAGAGATAGTCCAAAACCTCGGCGCCGTCATGACACAGGACGACCTTATCTGAGATATGCTCTTCTTCCATGGCCGCGAGTGCGAGTTCCGCATCCCGGGGGTTGTCTTCGGCCAGTAAGATGGGTTTTGCAGCCGTCATGTTCGAGGTCTCCTGGTTGGGAGGGTGACAAAGAACGTCGCGCCTTGATCGGGGATGCCTTCAGCCCACACCCGCCCTCCGTGGCGATGGACGATTCGGCGTACATTGGCGAGGCCGATGCCGGTCCCTTCAAATTCATCTGCGCGGTGCAGCCGCTGGAAGACGCCGAAGAGTTTGCCGAGATATTGCATATCGAACCCTACTCCATTATCGCGGACAAACACGGTGATTTCCCCGGCACTTTGTTTCTCAAGTCCGACGGCGATCTTGGCGATGGGCCGCGTGCTGGTGAACTTGAGCGCATTCGAAATCAGATTCACAAATACCTGTCGGAGCATAGCGGGATCGCCCGGTACTTCCGGCAGTGTGTCAATTGTCCAGGATATTTCCCGTCCTTGCAAGTCAAGACGTAAATCGTAAAGGATGGTCTTAATGAGCTGATCGAGATTGACCGTGGTGTGAAGCATTTCTTGACGACCCATGCGAGAAAAGACGAGGAGATCATCGATCAACTGGCCCATCTGTTTGGCAGAGTCGGAAATCGTCTGGAGGTAGCGCTTGGCCTTGTCATTCAGGCTGTCGCCGACAGCTTTGCTCAGGAGCGAGGCATAGCCATCGATGTGGCGGAGCGGCGCACGGAGGTCGTGCGAGACCGAGTAACTGAACGCCTCCAGCTCTTTGTTGGCCGCTTCGAGGAGTTCTCCGCGAAGTTGGAGTTCCGCGGCGACCTTACGACGAGCGGTAATATCGTGCCTGATGAGGTAATAGACGGAGGCGAGGAGCACCAGTTGGAGCAGCGCTCCTAAGGCGAGGAGCACGATGGTATTGGTTGTGCTGAGCGTCGATTCGCTGAGGCGTCGACGCAAACTCTGGCGCTCGTCGCTCTCCATCTCAGCGATGATTCGGTGAATGGTCGCGAGTTCTTGTTTGGCTGCTCCCTCAAGGGCGATTCGACGGACGGCTTCGAAGCCCCCCCCATCTCGTTTGGCGATCGCTCCCGTTTCCGCATTGATTTGCTGTTCGATCAGCTTCTGGAGTGTGTGGACTCGACTCTCTTGCAGCGGTAGCCCTGCTGTGAGGTCTTTCAGATACTTCAGATAGGTTGGTTTCTGCTCCGTGAGCGACCGGAAGCTCTTCAAGTAGACGACTTCTCCGGTGACAAGATAACGGCGATGGTTATTTTCGGCCTCAT
This sequence comes from Nitrospira sp., assembly GCA_013140455.1. Taxonomy (GTDB): domain Bacteria; phylum Nitrospirota; class Nitrospiria; order Nitrospirales; family Nitrospiraceae; genus Nitrospira_D. The sequence continues at coordinate 29,336 of JABFSU010000039.1, forward strand.
CCATCGCCACATCCACGGTATTCAACAGCTGGAGGAGGTCGTGGCTTTTCGTGTCCAAATGGCTATTCGCGATCAGGATGGTCGTATTGCGGTAGGACACGGCCCCGATAATAAGGATGCCGATAAAGACCAGACTGAATCCTGCCAGAATCCGGCGTTCAATAGTTTGTTTGCGGAACCACATAACCAAGGTCCGCTTGGCCGGTTGTGGCGAACTGAGAGCCGGTATAGAGCCTGTTTCAGGGGCGGGATCTCCGGCGATGGGAGGCAGCGGCGGTCGATCGCTCGTCACTGTGTCCATGGAAAGAAACCGCGTTGAAAGGTGTAGGGAAAACTCTGGGCACTCTACTCTCGGCCGTTCACAGGCCGCAAGATCTATTTTAGCAGATCTGCGACGGCTGCTAGACGGCTAGCCGCCGAGAGGGGGGATCGGAGGGAGAGCGGTCGCAGCGGGTGCTGGGAGATGGGAGAACATCATCGTTGCCGAGACCACCCAGTCGATGAAGGGCTGTGGATAGATACCGATCAATAGTGTTCCGGCAAGGCCGACATATACGACGGCCTTCATGGGACCGGAAATCCGAATGGGTGATGGGTCAATCGGCTCGGCAATGTACATTTTCTTTACTACGATGAGGTAGTAGTACATGGAAATCACGATATTCACGAGCCCGACGGTAATAAGGGTATAGAGCCCCTCCTTGATGGCTGCCACAAAGATATAGATCTTTCCGATAAACCCGGCTAAGGGCGGCACGCCGGCCAGCGACAGGAGAAAGAGCAGCATGGAGAAAGCCAGAAACGGCGATCGGCGATTGAGACCGCTGTAGTCGTTGATTTCTTCACTGCCGATGGCCTGGCTCATGGCGATCACGACCGCGAAGGCGCCGATATTCGCGAACAGATAGGTGAGAAGATAAAACAGGATCGCATCGTTGCCCATCTTGGTGCCCGCTGCCATCCCGATGAGGACGTTTCCGATTTGGGCAATGCCGGAATAGGCCAGGAGGCGCTTCATATTCGTTTGGGCGATCGCCACGATGTTCGCATAGGTCATCGACAGAACAGAGACTGCTGCGAGCAAGAGCACCCACATCGGTTTAAAGGTGAACAGGGCAACGAAGAACAACCGGAGCAGGATGGCGATGGCTGCGCCCTTCGGTGCGATGGAGAGAAATGCCGTGACGGGCGTGGGCGCACCGTGATAGGTGTCGGGAATCCAGGAATGGAACGGGACGGCGCCGATTTTGAAACCGAGCGCCGCGAAGATCAACAGGAAGCCGATGATCAAACCCGGGGTGGCCGGCGCAGAGGCCATATCTGAAAAGACCAGCTTGCCGGTTTCTCCGTAGACCAAGCTGATTCCATAGGCCAGGAGACCGGCGGCAAAGACTCCAAGAATAAAGAACTTGAGGCCGGCTTCATTCGAGGCGAGGTCTTCGCGCAGGTACGCCACGAGCACATAGAACCCGAATGTGGAAAACTCCAGCGTGACGAACAGGGACAGTAAATCGTTGGCGGAGGCCATAAACATCATGCCGAGGGCGGACATGACGATGAGGAAGTAGTATTCCCCACGGAAAAAGGCAAAGCGGTTGACATATTCGATGGAGGCGAGGATCACGAGAATGCTCGCTCCGATGATGAACATCTTAAAGAAGATGGACATGCGATCGAGCACAAACATGTTTCCGAATAGGGCTCCAGAGATTTGTGTCAAGTCGAACCAGGCAAGGCAGCTCAGGGTGACGACGAGCCCAACGACGCTTAAGTAGGCCAGCTGTTCCTTAGGCAGTCGGGGAAATGCAAAGTCGACAATCAAGACCAGGCAAAGCCACAGCGTCAGGAAGATCTCCGGGAGGAGGAGGAGGAGATCGGCAATCGTCATGTTGAGTTCAAAGTTCATAGTGTCGACTGGTACCCTATTGAGCCACGCGCGAGTCAGGAAGCTGCGCACCGCGGGCCGCTAACTGTTCGTGCAATACTGTCGCCGTTGTCTCGGGAGCCGGTAGCGCGGCCACGGGCACGACGTGCGTAATCTTCGCGATGAGCGGATCGACCCCTGAGCGAACCACGTTGTACAGGTGCATGGGGAAGAGTCCGAATCCCACGCTGACGGAAATCATGATCAAGAGCGGGAGACGGTCGACGAAAGCCACGGCGTCATGGGAGTGGCTGTATTTCTGATCCATTGGGCCGTAGAACAGGCTCCGCATCATCTTAAAGAGATAGGCCATCGTCAGCACGATCCCGAGCACGGCGACAATCACTTGTAGGGGATATTTGTTCCAGCTGCCCACGATGATCATGACTTCAGCGATGAAATTGATCGTGCCCGGCATGCCGATGGACGCCATGCAGCCCACCACGAAGCAGGCGGAGATAAAGGGCATCTTATTCGACAGTCCACCGAGTGAAGGGATATCGCGGGTGTGGGTTTGATCGTAGACCCAGCCGGCCATCGAGAAGAGCATGCCCGTAGCCATGGCGTGGGCGAACATGTAGATGATTGCGCCGCTGAGGCTGATGTAATCCAGGGCGGCCATGCCAAGAAACACATAGCCCATGTGACTCGAACTGGAATACCCGATGACATACTTGGTGTCTTTCGCGTAGTACGCGACGAACCCACCGTAGACGATACTGAACATGCAGAGCACGGCCGCCATCGGCATGAGCTCTCGCGTCGTTTCGGGAAGAATTTCATAGGCCACGCGGATGATCGAGAAATGCCCGAGCTTCATGAGAACGCCGGCGTGCAACATGCTCGTAGCTGCGGGAGCGGCGGCGTGTCCCACCGGTGACCAGGAATGGAGAGGCCAGAGCGGTGCGATGGAAGCGAATCCGAAGAAAATCAGGACCCAGATGATTTTGTCCAGAGTCGTACCCAGCACGGGAATGTTCATGAGATTGGCATGTTCGCGGAGCACCAGGATATCAAAGGTGTTCAGGCCTGAATATTTATAGATCAGGAGAATGCCCATGAAGGCGGCGACGGCAAAAGCTGAGAGAAACAGCACCAGCTTCATGGCCGCGTATTCTTTGCTGTTTGAGCCGAAGTTGAAGATGAAACCAACGGAATCGCGTTGTTTGACGCCTTCCGGATCGGTCATTTCCAGATACTTCTTGGTGTGGCTGCCCCACATACCCAGCAGCAGATACATCGGAATGACCGACATTTCGTAGAAGAAGTAGAGGAAGAAAAGATCCAGCGACATGAACACGCCGATGGTCGCGGCGGCCAGAATGAGAATCCAGATGTAAAACTCTTTTGCACGATCTTTGATGTGCCAGGAGACAAAGATGCCGGCGAACAACAAGATCGACGAGGCCAGGACCAGGGGTGTGCCGATGCCGTCGACGCCAAGGTACAGCGAGATACCGAGTTGTCGCGACCATTCAAACCGTTGGATGAACTGGAATCCGCCTCTGACAGGATCGTACGAATAGAACAGATAGAGGGACGCCATGAGCGAAATAAACGCCGATCCGGCGGCAATGCCGCGCACCAGGAGCGCCTGGCGGTTGGAGACGAAGATCAACGCGAGGGCGCCGAAGAACGGAGCGAAGAGAATGTAGAGTAAGGCGTAATCACCCATGGGTCTTAGCGATCCAATCGTTGAACTGGTTCAGTCAGCACGGCGACGGTTCCATGATCGAGACGGTCTACCAGCGCTTGGATGGAGCCGTTCATGATGTGGAGGAACGGCGAGGGATAGAGCCCGATCCAGAGAATCATGACGGCGAGCGACACGGCAATGACCATTTCCCGTAATTGTAAATCGGCCATCGTATTCTTCACGGATTTTCCGAGAGGGCCCAGGATCGCTCGTTCGTAGTACCACAGAAAATAGGCCGCACCGAAGACGACTCCGGTGACGGCAAAGGCACCGAAGACCCAATTGGCTTTAAACGTACCGAGAAGAATCAAGAACTCTCCGACAAAGCCGTTGGTACCGGGCAAGCCGATTGAGGCCAGCCCGATCAGTAAAAAGAACGAAGCCAGGAGGGGCACCTGTTGCGCCATCCCGCCGAAGGCCGATAGGTGTGTAGTTTGCTGTCGCGAGTAGAGGAACCCTGCAATAAAGAAGAGTCCCGCGGTACTGAATCCAAGATTGATCATTGTCAGGAGACTACCCTGGAGTCCTTGATAGTTCAGCGCAAAGAGCCCCATCATTACAAAGCCCAAGTGGCTGATACTGCTGAACGCCAGAAGTCTCCGGAAATCCGGCTGGATGAGTGCCATGATCGCGCCGTAGGTAATGGCGGCAATTCCCAGAACCATAATGACGGTCACGACGGTATGGCTCTTTGAGGCTTCCGGAAGTAATGGAATGCTGAATCTGATAAAGCCGAATGTTCCGAGCTTGAGTCCGGCGAGGACGACAGCCATGCCGATAGGCCCTTCGAGCAAGGCGTCAGGCAGCCAGGTGTGGAATGGAAACACCGGGGCTTTGAAGGCAAACCCCATGAACATCAGCCAGAAAATAAGGATCTGTTGATCGATCGGAATGGGGACTGCCAGCAGATCGAGGAGGTCGAAAGAGTACAGCTGATCGGTATGCCGGAGGACCGCCCAATGGTGGAAATTCAGATCTAGCAGCGCAATGCCCACGAGCATGAAGACGCTACCCAAGAGGGTGTAAAGGACATACTTCAATGCGGCATGATGACGTTCGGCCCCGCCACCCCAGAGCTTGATCAGGAAGTAACTCGGGATGAGCATCAATTCCCAGAAGACGAAGAAGAGAATGAGGTCCAGTGAAACGAAGACGCCCATGGTCGTCGTTTCGAGGGCCAGGAGACACATCATGTAAAGTTTCACCTGGTGGCGAATGGTGTCCCAGGAATATACAATCACGAGAACTGTCAGGAACGCGGTCAACCCGACAAAGAGCACGCTGATGCCATCGACTGCCAGGTGATAACTGATGCCCAAAGCGGGAATCCATCGAACATGTTCGGCAAACTGCATCGCAGCGGAATCGGGGACGAAGCGAAGCAGCACAAAGACGGCCAGCGCCAGTTCGACCAGGCTGATCGTCAGGGCGGATGTCCGAACCATATCCTCGTCATCAACCAGCCAGAGCACGGCAGCTCCGACAAAAGGGAGGAAGAGGAGGCAGGACAGAATTGGAAAACCAGCTGCAAGTTCTTCTAACATAATCGTTGCACGACTCCGACGATCCCTCGACGTGACTTACTTCTGCACGATCAGTTGTACGACTAAGGCCAGCAAGAAGAGGCCGGCGACAATAATTGCCGCATAGTGATGGACCATGCCGCTTTGGAGCTTGCGTCCCTGGCGAGCTGCCAGATGATTGCCGAATCCAATCACGTTGAGGCCGGCATAGACCACGTATTTTTCTATCCAGGTGGAGCCGGCAGATCCCCATTCGGCCATCTGTGCGACCCCATTCACGAGCCCATCGATCACTGTCCGATCAAACCAGTCCAGGAATTCCCCCAGGCGTTTGGTCGGCTCAACGAACAGGAAGTCGTAGAGCTCGTCTACGTAGTACTTGTTCAAGAGAGTTGTGTAGGCACCTTGGAATTTGGCTGACCAGTTGTCCGCAGTCGAAGGACTTAAACTATAGAGGAAATGAGCCAGACCCCACCCGACGAGTGCAATGCCGGTTGCCGTTCCCATAAGAAGCAGGGTGGTCGCAACGCTGGTCTCATGCCCGCCGGCTGCGCCTGCAACGGGGGCCAAGAACCCATGGAGCCAACCATGCTCAGGCGGGAAACCCAAGATGAGTCCGCCGAATACGGATAGGACACCGAGCGCCATCAAAGGCCCGACCATCACCATGGGCGATTCATGGACATGCTCTTCGGTGTGATGGTCCATGCGAGAGGCGCCGTAGAAGGTCAGGTACGTCAGCCGGAACATATAAAAAGACGTGAGAAACGCGCCGATCGCCGCCAGTCCATAGAAGAGGAATTGGTGATTCACGAAGGCGTGGCCCATGATCTCGTCTTTACTCCAGAACCCGGCTAACGGTGGGATACCTGCGATCGCGATGGTGCCGATGAGGAAGAGCCGATAGGTCCAGGGTATCTTCTTGCTAAGCCCGCCCATTTTCCGGATGTCCTGCTCACCTGACAGGGCGTGGATGACGGAACCGGCGGATAAGAACAAGAGGGCCTTGAAGAAGGCATGGGTCATGACATGGAAGACGGCGGCCGTATAGGCGCCGATTCCGCACGCGAGAAACATGTAGCCGAGTTGGCTGACCGTCGAGTAAGCGAGCACACGTTTAATGTCGGTTTGCACCAGTCCGATAGTCGCTGCAAATAAGGCGGTGCAGCCTCCGACGATTGCGACGGTCTGCATGGCAATGGGAGAGAGATCGAAGATGGCATGGTTCCGCACGATCATATAGACGCCTGCCGTGACCATGGTGGCGGCATGGATCAGCGCGCTGACCGGTGTGGGCCCTTCCATCGCATCCGGCAACCAGGTGTACAGAGGGAGCTGGGCGGATTTCCCGACCGCGCCGACTAACAGGCAGAGGGCGATGGCGGTGGCCATGTCGGGCGAGAGTTGCCCCAGCTGGGCAAAGACCTTCGTGTAGTCGAGCGTCTTGAAATTGATAAAGATCAGGAAGATAGCCAGGAGAAAGCCGGCATCGCCGATACGGTTGACGACGAAGGCTTTTGAGGCGGCTTTGGCGGCGGAGACTTTATCGTAGTAATAGCCGATGAGCAGATAGGAGCACAGTCCGACGCCTTCCCATCCGATGAACAGGACTGCATAGTTGTTGCCCATGACGAGCAGCAACATGGAGACCATGAACAGGTTCATATAGGTGAAGAACCGAGTGAAGCCGGCCTCGCCGTGCATGTAGCCGACGGAATAGACATGGATTAAGAATCCAATTCCGGTGACGACCAACAGCCAGACGCAGGTGAGTGGGTCTACGAGATAGGCCAGGTTGATGGTGAGGTCGCCGCCGAAGATCCATTGATAGGCGACAACTTCGTGAGTAGCGCCGGTGCGCAGGACATCTGCGAAAACTCCGATCACGCAGAGGAACGAGAGTCCCACGGATCCCCAGGCGAGACGGTGGGCAACCTCATGGGAGTACCGGCTGCCAAGGAGCCCATTGGCAATGACGGCCAGCAAGGGGAAGACCGGAATCAGTTTAATAAGCAGATCAGTTAAGTCGAACACGTTACCACTTCAAAAGGTTCATTTCATCGACGTTGGTTGAGAGTTTCCCGCGGAACACGACAATGATGATGGCTAAGCCGATGGCCGCTTCTCCGGCGGCGATCGCAATGATGAACAGGGCCACCAGCTGGCCGGCCATGGATTCAAGATAATGGGAAAAGGCCACGAGGTTGATATTGGCGGCGTTGAGCATAATCTCGACGGACATCAGCACGATAATAAAATTGCGTCTGATCAGGACGCCGAGGAGTCCGATCATGAACAGGACTGCGCTGACTGCCACATAGGCGGCTAACGGGATCATGCGTCAGTCTTTCCTCAAGTTGAGCGGCTTGGGTGTTTTCGCCAACACGATCGCGCCGATAATGGCGCCTAACAAGAAGACCCCCACGATTTCAAATTGCAGGAGATAGTCGCTGAACATCTTGATCCCGATCGCGGCCGTGTCTCCGTCTTGTAAGACGGCAACGGCTGGTGCATCGCCTTTCGCTCCGGCAAAAGGCGAGTGGAGCAAGAGATATATCACGTAGAGAGATCCCAGAACGGCCGGGGTCAAAAAATACAGATAGGTGGAGTGAAAATAGCGCTCGTCCGTTTTGAGATTCAGGAGCATTAGGACGAAGAGATAGAGCACGAGAATGGCTCCGGCATACACGATGACTTGGACGGCCCAGAGAAACTCTGCATTGAGCAGGACGAAAAATCCCGAGACGTGCAGAAGAAGGGCCAGCAACGCCAAGCCGCAATGGACCGGATTCTTGAGCGCAACCGTCATGACGGCGGCCGCAATACTCATGAGCGCAAAATACGAAAAGAAGACAGCAATCATCGGGGTGTCTCAGCTCAAATGCTTGGGAGTCGATTGTGTGGCTTTGAGGACCGACTGCGGGAAATAGTATCGGTACTCACGACTCTCCTCGACATTTTTCTCCTGGTTATGGGCGTAAAGATATTTTTTCGCGTCACTGAGATGACGCTCACCAATGTCGTAGAGCCGCTTCTTGTCGAAGAGGAGGGTGCGCTTGTCATGCGTGGAGAATTCGTACATCTTGGTCATGGCCAGCGCATTGACGGGGCAGGCTTCCACACAGTAGCCGCAGAACACACACTTCGTGATGTCGATATAAAACTCTGTCGCGTACCGCTGGAGAGGTCGGGTCGGGTCCTCCGCGCTGATCACCTTAATGCAACGGGACGGGCAGGCGGCCTCACAGAGATCGCAGCCCACGCAGCGTTCACGGCCGTCGTCGTAGCGCAGCAGCGATAATGCGCCCCGATGGGTATCGGGAAGGGTTCGCTGTTCACGCGGGTACTGAAACGTGATCGGGCGATGGAACATATGGCGAAATGTCACCTTCATCGCATCCCAGATCTCATAGAACAGGGCTGCATGTAGAATCTTTTTTGTCAGTGTGGCAACGCTCATCGTCGGCTCCCGCCCATCGATACGAAGATCTGTATTACTGTTAAGCCTTTTCGATACTGACCCACGTGTGTTTGAAGGATGGCACGCCGGTGACGGCATCCACCTGTACGGCCATCAAGTCTTTGACCGGGGGTTCATTGAAATGTTCCGGGAAGAAGCAGGTGTTCGGCGCCTGTGCTATATCGGGCTGCACGCCCAGTTGGAGTGAGCCTCGTTCCGAGGTCACGCGAACCTTTGTGCCTTCTTGGAGTCCCAGTCGTTGCATATCGCCTGCGTTCATCCGAAGTTTGCCGGTGTTCGGCGCAATGTTAATCAGTCCCGGCGCTTCTGTCGACATCTTGCCTGAATGGACGAGCAATTGTCCCATCACCAGTGCGAAGGGCCGTTTGGCATCGGTGACCGGTGCCGTGGCGCGATAACGAGTTTTCACTTCGGCGGCGTACCCGTTGGTCAGGTACTGATCGGGAGCCGGTGTCACTTTACGCGGCTGGCCGAGGTTGTAGTACCCGGGCAAGAGTTTCATGATCTCAGTTTGAATGTCGTTGGCCGATTCGTATCCCCACTGGGCCCCCAGTGCATTGGCCAGCGCGGTCATAATGTGCCAGTCCGGCAGGCTTTCTCCCACGGGATCCATGGCCTGGCGCACGCGCAGGACGCGCCCTTCCAGATTTGTAAACGTTCCCTCTTTCTCCGCGTAGGTGCAGGCGGGCAGGACAAAATGAGCCTGCCGGCCGGTGTCGGTCAAGAAGGGATCCTGCACCACCAACAGTTCGAGCCGTTCGAGCGCGCTGCGAACTTCAACCGAAGCCGGGAGTGTGGCCAAGGGGTTTTCGCCGATGACATACAGAGCCTTGATCTGACCGCTTTTGCAGCGCTTCAAAATTTCCATCAGGTTGGCGCCGGTTGCAGTGGCGGGTAACGTGGTTTCCCATGCCTTGCTGAATCGATCACGCGCTGCCGTATCGTCGTAACGGCCCTGGCCGGGTAAGAATTCAGGCGCGACGCCCATGTCGACGGCGCCCTGCTCATTTGGTTCCTCGGTCAGGGTGTTGACGCCGCAACCGGGCTGGCCGAGCTTTCCAGTAATCCAGGCCAGGTCGATGAGCTTCAACACATTCTGATAGCCATCAGGCCGCCGCACGATACCCTCTGCGCAGAGGAAAATAGAACGTGGCACTTCGGCCATGATGGCGGAGATTTCTCGATAGGCGTCGCCGGAAATTCCGGTGTACGTGGCAATCTGTTCAAGTGAGATGTTCGCCAAGGCGGCTTTCAAAGCTTCGTAGGCTTTCGGGTGCTTGCTGATGGCATTTTCGTCGACGAGATCCTGATCGATGGTAGCTTTGACGAGGCCATCGATGACCCATCCCTCTGTGCCTGGCTTGATGAGGAACGGATGGGAGGCCAGCTTGCCGATGTTTGTGACGGTCGAGTCGAGAACGACCACCTGCGCTTTGTAGACCCGAATGGCTTCCTTTATGCGAACCGCGGTCAAGGGGTTGGTCTCGGTGATGTTGGAGCCGATTACCAGAATGGCCTTGGCTTTGGTGAGATCTTCCCAGTCGTTGGGAGTCCGGCCGAAGCCCAGGGCATGGCGCGAGGCATGGACGAAATTCATGTGGCCGTAACGGGCACTGCTGTCGAGATGATTGCTGCCGAACACGGTCCGCATGAGTTTTTGGAACAGATAAAGTTCTTCGTTCGTGCAACGGGCGGTAATCAGTCCGGCAATCGCATCCGCGCCGTGCTTCTGCTTCACGTCGGTGAAGCGGTCGACGACTTGGTGCATCGCTTCGAGCCAGGGTTTCGGCACGAGCTGATTGCCCTCGCGCACCAGAGGCTGGGTGAGCCGGGTTTTGCTGTCGAGATATTCGAATCCGAACCGCCCCCGCACGCAGAGTCCGCCATGTCCTTTGGCGGTTTCCTCGCGATCGCCCCATTTGTTTTTCCAGGACAGGGGGGAGGTCACCCGGATGACTTCGGAGTCTTTCGTTTCAAGATAGAGCTGGCAGCCGTCACCGCAATAATTACACGTAGTGGCGGTCTTTTTCATCTGCCAGGGCTTGTAGAGGTATTTCGAATACTTGTTCGTGATCGCACCGACGGGGCATACGGCGAGACAGTCGCCGCAGAATTCGCAGGATAAGGGGAGATCACCCTTGGCCACGACCTGGTTGAATCCGCCCTTTTTCATGAATTGCAGGGCGTCGATCATCAGTACGTCTTTGCAGACGTTGATGCATTCGGCGCAGGCGATACAGCGATTCATGTTGAAGTCGAGCACCAGGCTGCGGGTATCTTCCGGAATGAATTTCTGCTTGGCGCTGGCCAAGTTGGTCACACCGTGCTGGAACGCCATGTCCTGGAGTTCGCAGTGACCGTCCGCGTCACAGACGGGACAATCCAGCGGATGAACCGAGAGATGTTTCTCGACGGCTTTCTTTCGCGCCAGGAAGAGATCCTCCCCTTCCGTCCGGATCACCATCCCGGCGGTGGCTTTGGCCGTGCATGAGCGAACCGGAGCCTTCTTGCCCTCCTGCATGACGAGGCACATCCCGCACGAGCCAAAGGGGTCGAAGGTATAGTGGTAGCACATGGCCGGGATGATCTTGCCGGTGCTGGAAATCACGTCGTACAGCGAGACACCGTCTTTGGCGACGACGGTTTTCCCGTCAATGCTGAGTTCAATCGACGTCGCTTCGACATCCGGATTGGTGGCTGGCTTCAAGCCCATGGTTCGAATCCTTGTCTCTCTCTGGCTACCGGTCGCATTCGCCCATGACGATATCGTATGTGCCGAACAGCGTAATCGCGTCGGCGATCATATATCCGCGTGACATGTAATCAAATGCGCCCATATGGATGAAGGAGGGGGCGCGGATTTTCAGGCGGTAGGGTTTCCCACCGCCTGTGCTGACAATGTGGAATCCCAGCTCGCCTTTGTGCGCTTCCGTTCCACAATAGATTTCACCTGCAGGGGCATTGAAGCCCTGCGAGAAGAGTTTGAATTGCTGAATCATCGATTCAAGATTGGTGAAGACCCGTTCTTTCGGCGGCAGGGTGACACTCGGGACGTCCGCCATGATCGGACCTTCCTGCATCTGTTCGAGGCATTGCCGGATGATTTTCACGCTCTCGTACAGCTCCATGACCCGGATCCAATACCGATCGTAGGTGTCGCCGTTTTTCCCCACGGGGACACTGAACTCACACTTGGGGTAGGCCGAATACGGTTCGTATTTGCGCAGGTCGTAATCGACGCCTGATCCTCGCAACGTCGGGCCGCTGAGGCCGAAGCTGACGGCATCTTCCGCCGAGATGACGGCGACGCCTTTCGTGCGTGCGACCCAGATACGGTTCGTTTCCAGGAAGATGATGTACTCATCGATCTTGGGAGGGAAGTAGTCGAGAAACTTTTTGAGTTTGTCGAGCAACGACGGGGTGAAGTCGCGCTCGACTCCGCCGATCCGGTACCAACTGGTCGTTAGGCGGGCACCGCAGAGTTCATCGAACCAGTCCAACAGGATTTCCCGGTCGCGGAAGCAATAGAAGAACACCGTCATGGCCCCGATATCGAGCGCCTGGGTTCCCAGCCAGAACTGATGACCGATGATGCGTTGAACTTCCGCGACGATGGTACGGAGGTACTCGGCCCGCTCCGGCACCTGGAGATTCAGCAGCTTTTCGACGGCGCGGCAATAGGCGAAGTTGTTGTACATCGCACAGACATAATCAAGCCGGTCGGTATGGGGAATGAATTGATGATACGTGCCGTCTTCGGCCAGTTTTTCAACGCCACGGTGGAGAAAACCCAGGACCGGTGTGGATTTTACGAGCCGTTCACCCTCCAGCTCCAGGATTACTTTGAGCACACCATGGGTGCTGGGATGCTGAGGTCCCATGTTGAGGAGCAATTCTTCGGTGCGAAGTGTCGGGAGCGACTCGCTCTCCGGATGCTCCGGATCGACTTTATAGACGGTGGTTCTCTGATCTTCAAACGCCATTGTGCGTCTCGTTCCTACCGTGGCACTTCATCAAGAAAGTCGAAGGTGTCCCGCCACCCCTTGCCGCGGAGCGGGAAATCCTTCCGGAGCGGATACCCTTCCGTGTAATCGTCAGGCATGAGAATGCGGCGCAGGTCCGGGTGATTGCGGAAGCGGATGCCCATCATGTCGTAGACTTCGCGCTCCATGAAATCAGCACCCTTCCAGATGTCGGTCAACGAATCGACGATGCAATCCGGTTCGGGCACTCTGGCCTTGAGTCTGATCCGTTGGCGCTTCCTGATCGAGTAAAATTCCCAGACGACTTCGAAGCGCTCCTCGTCGTCGGGCCAATCGACGGAACTGACATGGACGATGTAATCAAAGTCCATTCCCGGATCGTCGTGCAGGAACTGGGCAACTTCATGAACCTTTTCTCGCGTGACGGTCACGGATACATCGCCCCGCCATTCAGTGGATGACACAAAGCCTACGGGAAAGGTGTCCTGAACTCGTTGAGCTAGTTGGTGCATCGCGCCGTTCCTAAGCCTTCAAGCTGAATTTGACCTGGTCGGGCTGCGTGACAAAGACACGCTTTTGCATGATGCGCTCTTGTAGTTTCAGAATGCCATCGAACAACGCTTCCGGCGTGGGCGGGCAGCCAGGGACATAAATATCGACGGGGACGAACCGGTCGACACCCTGGACGACGCTATAGCTATCATAGATATTGCCGGAGGTGGCGCACGAACCCATCGCGATGACGTACTTGGGTTCGGGCATCTGATCGTAAATCTTGCGGATCACAGGGGCCATCCGTCGGCAGACGGTTCCGGCGACAATCATCAGGTCCGACTGCCTGGGGGAGGCACGAAAGACACCGGCCCCATAGCGGTCCATGTCATAGCGGGATGACACGGCGGCAATCATTTCAATCGCGCAGCAGGCCAGTCCGAAAGTCATGGGCCAAAGCGAGCCTTTACGTGCCCAGTTTACGGCTTTTTCGACGGTAGTAGTAATGACATCGGGAGAGCCGTCTTTGTCTGGACGCCCCAGTTGGATCAGTCCCATTCAAGTGCCCCTTTTCGCCAGGCGTAGACATATGCGACCAGGAACAGCGCGATAAACACCATCATTTCAACCAACCCAATGATTCCGAGCTTTTCGAATACGATGGCCCAAGGATAGAGAAAGATCACTTCAATGTCGAAGATCACGAACAGCATGGCGAAGACGTAGTACCGGACGGGAAACGGCATGCGGGCATCTGAAAATGGTTCGGATCCGCACTCGTAGGTCGATAGCTTTTCCGGCTCAGGATATCTCGGTTGCACAAAATAACTGATCACCAGCGTCACCACCCCGAATGCCAGAGCGATGAATATGAATAGCAGTATCGGGAAATATCTGGTGAGGTACTCAAGCAGAAGATCAAGACCGCTCATCGTTCCCATCTCGCAAGATGTTGAACTGGAAAGAAGAGTCGAGATCTTAGTTCTGCGCTCTGGGGGATAGCAAGCGGACAAAGGACCTACGAAAAGCGACCCGAAAGCCCTAGGTCATGAGGATGCGGCACGTGTATATGAAAGAGCGGAAGCTTCTCACCGATTGATCGGTCTCGCGAAGTATTGAGTTTGTTAGAAGCGGGAGTGAGGCACGCGGTATTCTACTTTGGGATTCGAGGTAAGCGAGCAGTGGCAGGAGTTCGAAGCTGGATTGGAGGAGTTCCCTGGGAGAGATCCCATTCTGCTTCCAAGGGGGACAAGGCCTTCGCCTTCCGACGCCGGTGGATTTGGGTTTCGATCCGCGGTTGTTTCGCCGGATCGGGATTATACGGTGATTTTGGGAGAGTCATGTCCTCAGATGCCAATTCCCTTTGAGGGAGAGTGTTGATCGAATTCCTGTACGATAGCACCCTGCAAAAACCTCCGTCAAACTGCCGTGTAATCAGGAGAAATTCTTGACAATACCCTATTATTTGCTATGGTTTGCGAGGATCCACTCGCCTCAACCAAGGACAACTTTTATGAAAACGACTACTTCTCTCCTCTTGGCCCTGGCATTGTGTGTGGTCGCGGCGCCGGCTGGAGCCCAGCCGGTTGATACGAGCACCATACGATTTGGAGAAGGCGCCTTAGCATTTGCTGAGGGAGCAATTCAAAAAACGACGCCTCGTGATGGCATCGTGAACCTCATCACCGGTGATAATCAGTCGGCCGGTGATCGAATGATTCTTGGGCAAAATGATGCGTTGTATCTCAAGCTCGATAATCCCCATGACGTCGCGCCAGGGGATCTGTATACCGTCTATCGTCGAGTGCGGAAGGTCTTTCACCCGGCCACGGGCGAATATTTTGGGTTTGTCGTTATACGGCTGGCGGTGGTGCAGGTGACGCAAGTGGATCATGCACTGACGACGGTTGAAGTCGTGCGGAGCTATGGGGTGATTGCCCCCGGCGATCCTGTGATGCGTTTTGTGCCACCGGTTTCTTCAGAAGAGCCCAGTCAAGTGAGTGATGTGGCGGAACTGCGGGGAATGATCGTCGAACTCCAGGCCGATAAGCCCATGACTCTTGTGTCGCAGTTCGATATTGTCTATCTCGACCGTGGAAAGGGAGATGGCCTCAGGAGCGGAGACCTTCTGGAGTTGCATCGCCACAGCCAGGGACTCCCGCCGCGGAAAATCGGACAATTGAAAGTGATCGCGACGGAGGATCGGACGGCGACGGCCATGATCCAGGGCGCTACGACCAGAGTCATGAAGGGAGATCGATTCAAACTGGTAGGGCATTCTGCGCCGGTGGTTTTACCCGTCGAGACCCCCGTTCAGCCGCTGTCTCAGCCCAAGTCTCTCCAAATGGAGAAGACGGTGGCAGCGGTTCCCTCGGATCTCGTTGCCAGGAAGCTGAGGGTGCAAGATGCCGCGGGAGAGAGCCGGTTGAATCTTGGCGAAATCACGAATTTTCTCCGGTACGATTCAGGAGAGGCTTCAATTCGGCCGGAAGGATACAAAGTCCTGGATCAATTAATCGAGTATCTGCGCACTAGCGGAGACGCGCGAATGATCCGGGTCGAGGGCCATGCGGACAATGTTGAGATCGGTCCGACCCTGAAATCGCGGTATCCGAGCAATTGGGAGTTGTCCAAGGCCCGTGCGAGCGGCGTGCTTCGCTATCTCGTCGAAAAGGGTGGATTGGATTCGGCTCGCCTGGCGTCCGTCGGGTATGGTGATGGTCGCCCAGCTGCGACGAATGCGACGGAGGAGGGCCGGACCAGTAATCGCCGTGTGGAGGTCCTGCTCTACGCCCCCGCCTCAACTGAGGCCAATCCTCCACAGCCGGTCATGCCAAAGACAGTGGACACGCTGGGTAGTGATCCTGGCAGCCTCAGCGCTAAGGGGGCTCACGATTCTTTATCTGTTCCTGCTGCACAGGATGCTGTTGGTGGTTCCTCTGATTCTTCAGCAATCGGACAGGATGCCCTCCCGGCCAACGATGGGCCCGGGACGCTCAGCCTTCCTGATTCTTCAGGCCCGGCTGGGCTCCCGGATCCGGCCGCGCAGGATTCGGCTGTACCCACTGGTCGGCCCCTAGAGTAAGTTTCTCGGTTCAATGGGCGGGCGCATGTCTCATGTGTCCGCCCATTGAACCGTTCTTCAGCGGTCAGCCTCCCCTCACTTTTTTCTCTTCATTGTTCTGGCTTTCGGCTCGCTGTTAGAATGCCGGATGCCCATCGATTCTCGTCTACGTATCGATTGTCCGAATGCACCCATGTTTGCCGACGTGATTGTCCCGCGGCATCTGACGAAGACCTTCACCTATCTTGTTCCGCCGTCGCTTTTGAGCCGGGTTGGAGTGGGGCAGCGGGTTGTCGTGCCATTTGGGCGAACGACGTTGGAGGGGGCGGTTATAGGATTGACTCGCGATTTGCCCAGCGGGGTGAATGTGTCCCAAATCAAGGCCATTACCTCGGTGTCGAAGGGCGATGGTCTATCCGGGTATTCTCCCGGGATGTTCGAGCTCTCGCGGCAGGTGGCCGAAGAATATATCGCTCCCTGGGGGCAGTGTTTACGGCTTGTGGCCCCGCCGGCTCGCGCAGTTGCTCAACCGAAATGGTGTTATATGGCCACACCACAGGGACGCCTGGCTTTGGAGCAAGGGAGTTGTCCGGACGCGCATCTTCCGCTACTCCAACGAATCGCGCGCAGGAAGAAGGGTCTTTCTGCTTCGACCATTCAATTGTCTCGACGGAACAGTGACCGTCAGGCCCTTCTGTTTCTCGAAGCTCAACAATGGATTCTCCGGAGCGAGGGAACCGTCTCCAATGGTCCGTCTCGTATCCGTCGGAGTGAGACCGAGAGTGAGCTTTCGACTCATGTATGTGTGCCGATCGCTCCGGCGGTTGAGGTGATGGAGCGGATCCAAATGCTCATGCAGGCTTGTCCGACAAGGGTGCTGATCGACGGGGTCTTGGACTATCGAGTTGGTATCATGGCAAGGGCGGCCCAATTTGTTCTGGAACAAGGGCGGTCCGTGCTCATTATTATTGGTGAAGTGGTGCGAGCCCAGTGGTTGGCTCAGGTCCTTCAAGAGGCCACAACATACCCCGTCACGCTTCAGTCCCGCGGTGTGTCGGGAGTCGGTGGTGAACTGAATGGGAAGGTCACCCCGCAGATTGTGGTAGGAACCCGTTCAGCTATTTTTTATCCCCTTCGATCGATTGGGTTGATCTGGGTTGATGGGGAAGAAGATTCCGCCCTCAAAGAGCCTCAGGAGCCGCACTATCATGCACGAGAAGTGGCATGGATGCGGGCGCAGCGCGAGTCTGCACTGTTGGTGTATGGATCTGCCCATCCGTCTCTGGAAGTGCGGAGCGTGGGCGAGATCGAAAGGGTGGCTCAATGCAGTGAGCCAGACAGTTTCCCCCAGATCGAACTGGTAGATATGAGCCGGGAGTACGGCGGAGCGCCATTCAGCGCGACCCTCACGGCCGCTCTGCGAGCCACAGTGGCGCAACAAGATCGCGCGATTCTGTTTCTCAACCGCCGGGGATATGCCGGGGCTCTCGTCTGTCGCGATTGTGGATGGGTGCCGCGCTGTGCTTCGTGTGCCGTCGCCTTCGTGTACTACCGGGAGTCCGCGCGTCTGGTCTGTCGCTATTGCGGGTGTAGAGAGTCGCTGCCCGAAATCTGTGGCGCCTGTGGAGCGTCACGCTTAAGCCCGATTGGGGAAGGAACAGAGCGAATCGAGCAGGAAGTCCGCCGGCTCTTTCCCGGGGCACGGATTCTCCGAATTGATCGCGACACGACTCGTGGGGTGGTGTCCACGCGTCGACTGTGGCAGCAAGTCCATTCCCGGACCTGGGACATCCTGATCGGGACACAGGCATTGTTTCAACGGGAGCCCATTCTGCCGGTCGGTCTCGTTGGGATTGTCCATGCCGATTCCGGTCTGCACCTCCCGGATTTTCGGGCGGCTGAACGGACCCATCAGTTGTTGATTGATGCGGTGAATCTGGCGCGGCCGGCGCCTTCAGGGGGGCGTGTCATCTTGCAGACTTCTTTGCCGATGCATCACGTTATGCAAGCGGTGGCCGCGCACGATCCGGCTTTATTTTATGATGAAGAGATTGAGGCGCGTCGCTTGTTGGGTTACCCGCCGGTCCAGCATCTCATCTACTTGACGGTGTCAGGGAAAGATCGGCGGCTGACCGAGTTGGCGGCGCAGCGATGGGTGAGTGAGTTACACAAGATTCTATCTGTTCGTCCAGCTGCGACACCATCTGGATTAGCATCGGCGCAGCAGAGTCTATCGGCGGATCCACAGAGTCAGGGGATCGTCGTTCTCGGACCGGTGGCGGCGACAGGGGTAGGCTCCAGAGGAACATTGGGGTGGCACATCATGGTCAAGGGTGGAGATCGCACGGCGATGCGTGACGGAGTCCGCCGATCGCTCGAGACGATGGAACGAGCGTATCCGGGTCGAAGCTTCAAGTTTAGTGTTGATGTCGATCCGGTCGATATGGGGTAAGGGACTATCGCTTTTTCTGGCGTGAGGGCCGTTTGGTGTGTTCAGGTGTGGAGGGGGTGGTCGGGGGAGTGGGTGTTCCAGGCTTTCGTTTGAACAGGCCGTAGGAAAAGGACATCCAAAAGACCGACGAGAACAGACCAAGGACCACCGCGGAGAGAATCGTACCCATTTCTTCATCAGAGGGTACTAATGCAGCTGATTTGAGCTGTAGCATTAGTTGCAGCGGCCACGCGAAACTCTCGAGCCCGAGCAACAGTGTCGACCAGGCCCAAATCTCCGTGATGGTACAGCACTTCCAATATAAAAACGATCCGACCAGCGCGACCCACAGGACAATCACCTCGGGCACCAGCGTGCCCCAGAGCAGCCAGAATCCTATGGCCACGACGAGTGTGCCGAGGCTGATATTCAGCAGCAGGATTCTTTGAGTGGCTGGAGGCATGGAGGCGGCAGTGTGCCGGGCAGGATGCCGTGATGTCAATGCGGAGTGAGGGATTATGGACGTGAGTTAGTGACTGAGTTCTGATTGGGCCGCGTCCAGCAGTGTCTGCATATCGAACGGTTTCTGAAGGGTTCGTCGGGCTCCAAGCATTTTGGCCACATCAAGGAAATTCAAGATGCCGATCATGTCACTGCCACCGGTAATGGCGATCACGCGCGAGGCCGGGAACTCGCGGCGCAGTGTCATGATGCTTTCGAGCCCGTCTTGATCGGGCATCAGAATGTCCATGATCACGAGATCCACGGGCTTAGTCCGATACCGCTCCAGGCCCTGCTTCCCGTTGCTAGCTTCCTGTACGTCGTATCCCGCCTGTTCCAGGGTCTCTCGGATCAGTTGGCGGATTTGATCTTCGTCGTCAACGACTAGGACTGATGGCATCGTGTTCCTCAACAAGTTCGCGGGCGAGTTCACGGTATCGCTGATGGGCGGACGGAGTCTCAGAGGCCGCTTGGTCCAGCACCTGCCTGATGGTGCGAGCCACATCCTGCAGCAGCAACGGTTTTAAGACATATTTGGTCAAGCCTTGGACTTGCTTGGCTTCTGCGGACAGCGTGTGTTCCGATCCTGAACAGAGAATAATGGGAAGATCGGGACGTAATAGGCGACAGTCTTTCGCTAGCGCAATGCCGCTCATGTTCGGCATCGTAACGTCGGTGATCAGAAGGTCAAACCGCTGAGGGGCCATGCGAAACGCCTGTAAGGCTTCCGATGCACTCATACGCACCACGGCATAATATCCCAGCGACTCTAGCATCTCCCCTCCAAAACGGGCAAGGGATTCCTCATCGTCGACAAAGAGAACGCACTCATGCCCTTGCGGAAGCGGCTCTTCGGCGTTGGGAGAGACGGACGTGGTGTTCTGGGTGGGGATAATCGGCAGGTAGACCTCGACGGTCGTACCGGTTCCCGAGGCGCTGTCCACAAAAATGGTTCCACCATGGGCGGTGATGATGCCATGCACGACCGCGAGGCCCATGCCGCGCCCTGTACCAAGATCTTTCGTGGTAAAGAAGGGATCGAAGATGCGTTCCTGAATGTCAGGCGGCATCCCTTCCCCCGTGTCCTGGACCATCAGCCGCGCATAGGCACCGGGCTCCAATCGCGCCTGGGGGCCGACTCGCAGTTGTGCAACCTGAATTTCCTCCAGCGCGACGGTGAGGGTTCCGCCCGTTTTCTGCATGGCGTGTAACGCGTTTTCCACAAGATTGAGCAGCATCTGATGCATCTGGGAGGAATCGGCGGACACCGGCGGCGTCGGCACATGGATGCGCTCGTTGAGGTGGACCCAGGAGGGGACCAGCGGCCGGAGCAGTTTCAGTGATTCCTTGATGAGAATGTGCAACGAGAGCGGGCGTTTGAGATGGCGCCCTTGCTGGCTGAACGTGAGGAGTTGATGGACTAGGTCGCGAGACTTCCGTCCGGCGGCAATGATCTGATCGAGGTGTCGCCGGACCTTGTGATCCTTGGAGATAGCTTTGAGGGCCAGTTCACTGAATCCCAGGACGGCAGTCAGGCTATTATTGAACTCATGCGCGATTCCACCGGCCAAGGTTCCGATCGCCTGCATCTTTTGGAGGTGTTGCGTTTGAGTGAGGAGGTGTTCTCGCTCTTGCTCCGCCTGCTTGCGGGCCGAGATCTCTTCGTGTGTGACGACCAATCCGTCCCAGGGTCCGTGAAGCGGCATGACGGTCATGGCAAACCACCGAGCCTCAGTGGGAGTTTGGCAAGGGTATTCGAGAGAAAACCGGTTACGGGTCCCTGTTCGGACGGCCTCGATTCCTTCCAGTGCGCTCTGCGCAGTGGTATCCCCTCCTTGTGCCGCGTTCTGGAGGCTGACAAGGTAGTTGTGCCCCGGCGAGATCGGTGCGGCCTCGCCGGCTATGGTCTGTCCGAATTGCCGCCACGCGGTGTTGACGGCCGTGATCTGGCCGGTTTGGTCGAGCACGGCGACTTCAGCCGTCAGTGAATCGAGCACGGCCTGATTCAAGGCGTCCTTTTCACCCAGCAGTTCGTCCAGGGCTTTGCGAGCGGATATGTCCACGATGGTGGCGAGAACATGAACTCCGGTCGACGTGCGAAGCGGGGCGAGTCCGATTTCAACAGAGATCTCCGTCCCATTTTTTCTTCGCGCGAGAAACTCACGACCGGCGCCCATCGGGCGAGAGACCGGTGAGGAGAAGAAGCTTCGGCGCTGATCGGTGTGGCTGGACTTGAATTCATCCGGCACCAGGATGTCGACCGAGTGGCCGATGAGTTCGCCGTGACCGTAGCCGAATATCTTTTCGAGAGTCGCATTTGCCAGCGTGATCGTTCCGTCCTCCGACGTCAGGAGAATACCGTTCGGGGCGGATTCCACCACAAGTTGGAACTGAAGATCTCGTTCCTTCGCGATCTCCTCAATCAGCCTGTAGTCGGTCAGGTCCTGCACCGTTCCCGACATGCGAATCGGCTGATGGGTCTCGTTGCGTGTGACCATTCCCCGGCATCGAACGAAGCGGATGTCTTTGCTCGGCCGGATGATGCGGCAGTCCACATCGTATGGAGCATCAAACTGAAGTGCGTTCTCGACGGCCGCGAGCACGCGGTCACGATCGTCCGGATGGAGGGCAGACTTGAAGGTCTCATACGTGGGCGTCAGGGAGCCCGGCTCATAGCCGAAGATCCGGCATTGTTCATCGGACCAGAGTTCTGTCTGATCGAGAATGTTCCACTCCCAGCTGCCGAGATGGGCAATCGCCTGAGCGGACTGTAGATGGGCTTTATGGTCTTCGAGGGTCGTGTCGACTGGAATGTGAGGGGACGTATGTGAGAGCCGTAGGAGAACGGAGGCTTTTCCTTTCCAGAGTACGGGTGAGGCGGAGACCATGACGGGGACGACTTTGTGAAGCGTGTGCGAATCCAAGCAGACGAATCGCTCTTCGTAACAGGTGCGTGGATCCCCTGCGCTGCGCAAGTGCTGTAGGCGTTGCCGCGCGGCCTCTTGCCGGTCAGGAGGCAGTATCGCCGCCAGGGGATTCCCAATGAGTTGTTCCGGCGAAGTGGCTCCGAGGAGTCGAATTCCGGCAGCATTGATGTAGACAATGCGGTTATCTTCACCGATTACCAGAATGGCCTCGGTCATGAGCTCAGCCAACAGATGTGAGGGATCGTGCGTGTATTTGAGGGCTTCTTCAGCCTGCTGTCGTTGGGTGACATCGTTCATCACCCAGATAAACTGGATTACGGTTCCCGCCCGATTCTTGACGGGGGAGAGCGTGACTTCGTTCCAGAATGGAGTGCCGTTCTTCCGATAGTGGCGGACGGTGACGCGACAGGCCCGGCTGTCCTGAAGCGCCAGCCCGATTTTCTCAATCGCGGTTCGGTCGGTGTGGGCTCCGTTCAGAAAATGAGTCGATTGTCCCAAGACCTCGCTCTCTGCGTAGCCGGTCAGGAGCCGGAATGCCGGATTGGCCTCGATGATCGGATGGCGGGGGACGGAGGCATCGGTGACAAGCACGCCGGAGTTTGTGGCGGCAATCACCCTCGATTGAAGAAAGGTGTGACGTCGTTCGCGAACGAAGGCCCAGAGGGCGGCTCCAGAGAGAAGGGTGCTGCCAAACAAGAGGCTCCCAGTTACATCCATGCCGGGCTCCAATGCGGGGCCGCTTTCGGCATGCGGGGCTTCTTGTGAACGCGCTTGCGGTCCGGTCGAAGCCCGACGCTCTGGCCTGAGGTTTTCGCAAGGAAGACGAGAGCCAATTGATACAGAGAAGGGCCAAACAGCATCACGGGAGAATAGCAGCGAGGGATAGGTGCGAAACAGGCCATAGATTACGGATAAGTATAAAGAAAGTCATGCGAATAGCCTAGAGGTAGACGCGTCGTCTCAAAATAAAAATAGGACCTATTGCAGTAGAGCCATCCGACTCCAGCTATTGTTTCCGTTTTGCGAAAAACGCAGCAGCTTGGGCTCGCCGCGTGACCCGTAGCTTCTGAAATACATTCGCTAAGTAGTTTTTGACCGTTTTATCGCTGAGGCTCAGGGCGGTGGCGATTTCCTTGTTGGTTTGACCTTCTGTCACGAGGGCCAGCACCCGCTCCTCTTGGGGAGACAACGGCTCGGTTCTCGGCGGGGCTGAGCCCTTGCCGATGCCTCGCAGCCATTTGAGCGCTCGTTCCGTGACGCTGGGGTCGAGAATGGAGTGACCGTCTGCCACGGCATGCACTGCGCGGAGCAGCGCGGCCGAATCGATCTCTTTCAGCACATACCCGTGGGCGCCTGCCAGCACCGCCGCGAGGACCGAATCATCATCGGCGTATGAGGTCAGGAAAATGACGCGAATGTGCGGGTGGGCCGCGAGAATTTCCCGGCAGGCATCCACACCGGATCCGTCCGGGAGCCGCACGTCCATGAGAATGACGTTCGGCTTCAGCCGTGCCGCATCCCGAACCGCATCGGCGACGGTCGAAGATTCCCCGACGACCGTGACATGCTCGTGTTGGGTGAGGACGGTGCGGAGCCCGACCCGGACGACCTCATGATCATCGACGAGCAGCAGTCGAACCGTGTTGGCTTTCACTTTCGGCATGGCCGGTCTCCTTCGGTAAATCGATGGTGATGCGGGTTCCCTGTTGTGGAACGGATCTGATCGCGAACCGTCCGCCGACTTTCCGGGCTCGGGCCTCCATGTTCGTCAGGCCGTGTCCCGCTCCGTGCATACTGGCGGGATTGAACCCCCTCCCGTTGTCGGCGATCGTCAGGCGGATGGAACGGGACAGCGATTTCAAGGAGACGGTCGTTTTCGTGGCCCCGGCGTGGCGGAGACTATTGCTGAGGGCCTCACGTACGACATTCAGTAAATGAAGGGCCTGTTCGGTGGAAAACGTGTTGGCCAGACTCTCATCAATCGTGAGGGTGCAGGGAATCGGATGGTCTGCGGTGAGTGTCAGGACCATGGTCCGCAGTGCCATCGGGAAGGTGCTCCCCTGGAGGATCTGAGATTCCAGCCCGGCGATAAAGTTCCGCACCTCGCTCATGACGTGATTCAAGTGTCCGATCGCCCGGTCCATCGATGCGGCGGCTTTTTTATAATGCCGTTGGGTCATGAAGGGCTTGCAGGCTTCAAGCCCGAGCCCGACCGCATAGAGGGATTGAAGAATGCCGTCGTGAAGATCCTGGCTGATACGTTCCCGCTCATCGAGTGCGGTACGAAGGTCGCGTTCTCGTTGCCGAAGCGCTTCTTCTATCCGCTTCCGTTCGGTAATGTCGGTGGAGGCGCCGAGCACCATGGTCGCCTGTCCTGATTCATCCAGGATGGGGCGTTTGACGGTTTGGAGCCAGCGCGTGCGTCCCGTCGAATCCGTAATCATTTCTTCGGCAATAAACTGTTCGCGGAGAGAATTCAACACTTCGAGATCTTTCTTTCTGAAGAATTCGAGTTCCCGCGTATTGGAATTGAAATCTGCATCAGTTTTCCCGATGAGCCGCTCAACCGAGGTGCCGTAAGCCTCGGCGACGGCCTTGTTGACGAGAGTGAAATGTCCCTCGCGGTCTTTGGCGAAGATAAAATTCGGATCGGTGTCGATGATTTGCCTGATGAACGCATGGGATCGCCGCAGATCTTCTTCAGACTGTTTGATCTGCGAGATGTCGTGGGCGACTCCGATGATGCCGATCATGTGGCCTGCGGCATCGCGGTAAGGGGCTTTCGTTGTGAGGTAGGTGATGCGCCGGCCTCCCGCCATCGTACTTTCCTCGACGGTCTGCGCGGATCCGGTCGACAAGATTTGCCGATCGGCCTCTTTGCAACAGGCCGCGAGATCGGCGGGCCAAATGGCATCGTCGTCTTTCCCGATGATCTCTTGAGGAGGCAGCCCCACAACCCGGGCTCCGGCGGGGTTCATGTGGAGATATCGTCCTTCCAGATCTTTGACAAAGACGATATCCATTGTGGCTTCCATGATAGCTGAAAGCAGGGCATGGTTCTGCCGAAGCGCGTCTTCTGCCTGTTGTTTTTCGCTGATATGGCGACTGCGTTCTATCTCGACAGCGATTCGTTGGCCGATGATCCGCAAGAGTTCGTGCTCTTCTTCGGCGAGCTCGTGCAGGTTGTTGTCGAGGAGGCAGGTGACGGCTACGACGGCTCCATGACTGTCTAAAGCCGGGAAACCGCAGTACATGTAGGCTTCGTGGTCTTTGAGAAAAGTAGCCTGGGGAAAGCGCTCCATGACGCGGTCGAAAATCCGCATATCTTTGGCCTGCGCGACGGTGGCGCAAGGGGTAATGGCCAAGGGACAATGTTCCTTGCTCCTTAAAATCTGGCCGTCGATATAGACCGATTTGAAATGCAGTTCCTCGCCGACGATTTCCGATAAACAGACGACCTGTACGTTGAATAGTTCGCCGATGATGCGGACGACCTGATCGAAGACTACGGCCGGATCGCCCGACAGCGTCATGCTGAGCTCGGAGAGCTTCTTCAGTTGCCTGACGCGCGAGGCTTCCCGCTCGGCGAGCTGCTTACGTTCGGTGATGTCCTCGATGATGGCGATCATGTGATGATCGGTGTTCCCTCGAAGGGGGAGGCTCGTGGCATTGACCGTCACCCAGATGGGTTGTTTGTTTTTCCGAATATACCGCTTTTCCAGTCGATAGCTGGCCCGCTCGCCTTGATGGGCCTCAGCGGCTCCGGCCAGGTTGGAGGTACGATTGTCAGAATGGATGAAGAGTGCGGAGGTCTGTCCGAGAATCTCCTCCTCGCGGTATCCCACCAAGTTGCAAAAGGCTTGGTTCACCTTCACATAGCAAAAATGTTCGTCGAGAAGCGTGATCCCTAGCGGCGCGCCTTCGACCAACAGCCGGAACCGTTCTTCGCTTTGGCGCAAGGCTTCTTCGGCCTGCTTTCGCTCCCCGATATCCCGTATGATGGCACAGTTGTATTCGCTCCCTTCGTACTGCAGATAGTTGACGGTGACCTCCGTGTCCAGCACGCGACCGGTTCTCGACCAGTGCTTCGACTCAAACGTCAATGCGCCGGTCTGCTTCAATTCCTCCCAATGGGCCGCCCAAGCCTCTAGAGGAAAGTTGGGGTCGATGTCGTGTACGGTCATGTTCGTGAGTTCGTCGCTGGTATATTCAAGCATGCGGCAGGCCGCCTCATTCACGTGCAGAATTTTGGCATCTGGACCAATCCAGAAAAATGCCTCGACGGCATGATCAACAGAGAACTGTGTGAGTTTCAGTGCTTCTTGGATGCGGCGGAGGTCGGTCAGATCTTCGTTCAGGATGACGGCGCCGATCGTTGTCCCTGACTCATCCTTCACCGGGACAGTCGTATTGCGAATCGTTTTTCTTCTGCCATCGATATCCTCCAGATCCAAGGTCTCGTTGAGCGAGGCTTCTCCGGTGGTCAGTGCGTGGCTCAAGGCCCAGCGATGGGGTTCGTTGGCCGGTTCAAGAGTCTCCCACCAGCCGGACGGGTTCTCCTGGGATTGCAAACCGACTTGCTTGATGTTCGACCAGATCTGTTTGGCGGCTGGATTGGCGAGGAGAGTCTTGCCGGTTCGATCGGTAAACCAGACGCCGATCGGCAACGAATCGAGCACGGTACGGAGCTGGCGTTCACTCGTTGTCAGGGCCTCCTCAGCCTGTTTGCGCTGCGTGATATCGAGCATCGTTCCGACGATCTGTAGGGAGCCTTGTCCATCGTCGTTCAAACGGGCGCGGTTCTCGATCCAGCAGTAGCGACCATCTCGACGGCGGAGACGGTACACAAAAGTCTGGGCTCCGTTGCTGAGCAGTTGAGGCATCCCTGTCGTCATCATGTCTCGGTCATCGTCCGGGTGAATCGCCTGATCTAGGCGATCCGGATTGGTCAGGATATCGATGCTGGTGTGTCCGAGCAGCTCGTAGACGTTCGGTGTGATGAAGGTAAAGGGCCAGCCGTTTCCCACCTGCCGGGTATAGACCACGGCCGGATTACTTTCCAGGATGTAGGTCAACCTCGTTTTCGACCGGCGAAGTTCCTCTTGGGCTCTTTTCCGCTCGGTAATGTCGCGCACAAATGCACAGTGGAATTCCTGTCCTTCGTAGGAAAGATAGTTGACCTGTATTTCGACGGGGAGCAGACGGCCATCGCGGGTTTGATGGGACGTTTCGAACACCATGGTGCCCCGCTGTTGCGTCTCTGCCCAAAAGCCGGGCCACATGTCGGCCTGGAAATTAGGATTGAGATCATGGATGGTCATCGTGCAGAGGTCTTTTTTCGAGAATCCCAGCATCTCGCTGGCAGCCTCGTTCACATCCACAATCCTGGCTTGCGGATCAATCCAATAAATCGCCTCCACCGCGTGATCGATCGTGAATTGTGTGAGCCGCAATTTGCGCTCTGCCTGTCTGCGTTCGGTGATGTCGGAGAAGAAGCCTTGAATGGCCGGCTTGCCGTTCCAGGTGATCCGCACGGCTTCGACTTGCACGTGGATGGGGGTGCCGTCCATTTTGAGGTACACCCGCTCCGCCCGATGCACGGTGGCTTCGCCGGCTAAGACGCGGCGGAGGTTCTTGGTGACGTCCTCATGGTAGTTGGGATGAATGAACTCGAAGGGGGAGCGCGCAAGAATATCGTTCGGCCCCGTGGCGCCGAGCAGGGTCATGGCCATGGAGTTGACGTAGACGGTTCGCCCTTCACTGAACACAAAGACGCCGGAGGGGGAGAGTTCGACCAAGGTCCGGTAACGTTCTTCGCTTTCCCGCAGCGCCTCTTCTGCCCGCTTGCGCTCGGAGATGTCACGGATGAAGGCAGTGAACATCCGCTGTCCGTCGACTTGCGATGCGGCGATGGCGAATTCGACGGGAAACTCTTGCCCGCTTTGATGGAGGGCAAAGAATTCAAAGCGGCGTGTTATGGCTGTTCCGTCGTCGCTCTGCAGCATGCGGTTCATGCCGTGAGTATGGGCTTGGCGGTATCGAGCCGGGATTATCGTTTCGTCCAAAGGACGTCCCAGTACTTCGGTCGGAGCATAACCGAACAGGACCTCCGCTTGGGGGTTCCAGCCGATAATCTGGCCGCTCTCGTTGATGGACACGACGGCGTCCAATGCCGTTTCAAGAATCGAACGGGTCCGCGCTTCGCTTTCTCTGAGAGCCAGCTCGACCCATTTGCGTTTGGTGATGTCGGTATGTGATCCGAGCAGGCGTACTCGGCGACCATCGGTCTCCGTCACAAACGCGGCGCGCGCTTCGATCCAGCGGTAGCTCCCATCCTTATGCCGCAGCCGGAATTCTTGTTGGTAGTCACCCTCGGGACTGGCGAGATAAGCCTGCACGTAGGCAATGACCCGGTCATGGTCTTCAGGATGCAGGAGCGATTCCCACGATTCGAACGTATCTGTCAGTTCCGTTTCTTCGTATCCGAGTTGATATTTCCATTCTCTGGAAAACGAAGCCTCGTTCGTATCCGTATTCCAGTCCCACAGGCCGGTATGGGATGCGCGGAGCGCCTGCTGGAGCTTTTCCTGCGAGGTTCGCAGTGCCCCCTCCGCCTGCTTGCGCTCAGTCACGTCGCGAGTAACCGCCAGGTGCTCTACACGGTGCTCGATGGGATTACTTAATGGCACGGCATGCGTTTCCAGCCAACGCCGCCTGCCCTTCAGCCCGACGACCTGAAACTCAAGGGTTTGCGGATTCCCCCGGATTACGGCGTCGTGCATGCGGCGGAATTGTTCTAGGGATTCCGGTGCGATGAGCCCGTACACAGACCGGCCGGCCACTTGCTCAAGGGCATCGCTTTCGATGAAACCGAGCCCGGCCTTGTTCATATGCAGAAGTGTTCCGTCCGCTGCCACGCGCTTGACGCATTCGGGCTCCGCATCGAGGATTGAGCGGAGGAGCGTGTCCTGTTCCTCCAGCTGTAATAGGGTCTGCCTGTGCTCGGAAATATCGGTTTCCGATCCGGCCATGCGGACCGGGGTGCCATCCTTCGCCCAGAGGGCGACGCCACGATCCAAGATCCACATATAGGATCCGTCTTTGCGCTGAACCCGGTACTCTTCGCAAAAGGCGGAGATCTGTTTGGCCAGATAGTGGTCGATGCTCTGGAGCACGCGGTCCAGATCGTCGGGATGGATGCGGCTGCGCCACTCGTCGATGTGGTTTCTGACTTCATGGTCAGCGAAGCCGCGCATGGCTTTCCATCGTGCGGAAAAGAAGATCTCCCCGGTGTGGATATTCCAATCCCAGATGCCGTCGTTGCTCCCGTGTATCGCCAGGTGCCATCGTTCTTCGCTGGCCCTGAGAGCTTCTTCTGCTTGCTTGCGCTCGGTGATGTCGAGAGCGGTGCCTGCCATTCTGATCGGATGTGCGGTGGCATCACGCTGGACGTCTGCGCGCATGTGAATGACGCGAATATCCCCGTTCGGCCGGACGATGCGGCATTCCAGATCCAGCGGGCATTTCCCGAGCAAGGCGTCATTGACGGCCGCCAGCACGCGATCGTGATCGTCAGGAAGAAGCGCGGCTAGAAACGTGTCATACGTGACGGCGATGGCCTCCGGCTCATGTCCGAAGATGCGGAATTGCTCCTCCGACCAATCGGTCTTCCCGCTCTCGATATCCCATTCCCAGCTACCCAAATGGGCCAGCGCCTGGGCCTCCAGGAGATGATGGCGCTGACGCTGTAAGGACTCGGCTGCCTGTTTCTGTTCCGAGACATCTCGGCCGACTCCCGTGATCCCGATGATCTCGCCGGTTTGGTCCCTGAGTGCCGCCCCGGTCCAATGGTAGGGAATGGTGTGGCCGGCCTTTGTCAGGAGATGTCCGTCGAGTTCAGCATGTCCTTCCGTGAAAGCCCGCTGAATCGCCTCGGCGGTCTGTGCTTGTTCGTCAACGGGGACAAACGCCAGCGCGGGTTTGTTGAGCAGTTCCTCCGGGCTGTATCCCGTGACGGCGGCGAGACGGCCATTCCAGCGTATCAGGTTGCCGCCGGTATCGAGCGTAAACATGATGTCGGGAACCGTCTCCGTGATGTTTTGGAGATCGGCGAGGGCCTGCAATCGTTCCTGCTCGATGCACTTTCGAGCCGTAATATCCCGGATGATACCGCACGTATAGCCTTTCCCCTCATGCTCAAGATAGGTCACTGAGGTTTCAACGGGAAACTCCCTTCCGTCCTTGCGGCGGTGAACGGATTCGTAGATAGCCGCCCCACCCTGCTTGATCTCATCGAGCCGGCGCTGGAAACGTTCCGGATCATGGTGCGGGGCAATATCGGCGATGCGAAGGCCCAGGAGTTCTTCTCGCGAGTAGCCCAGCGACCGGCACACGGCGTCGTTGGCATAGATAAATCGTCTTGATTCATCGGCCCACAAGACGCCGTCCACGGCGTGATCGATCGCAAACTGTGTGAAGCGGAGTCGGCGCTCGGTCTCCCGCTGCGCCGCATCAGCCTGTTGCCGGGCCTGCACGGTCTGATCTCGTTCGGCCAATTCTCGTGCAAGGTCGGCGACCTGCGATCGCAGCGATTCAAGTTCGGGAAGATGTCCGGTGCTACTCATATGGAAACTCCTTGGGGAAGGACGCGAAGTGGTACTGGTCCCGCAGAAAGACGGAGCCGTGATGTGCGCGGTGGCGATAGCTGACCGGTCGTGTTGTGGGGGTGTCGGAAATCAGCAAGGAGGAAGGTTGAAAAGCTGTCAGCTGTACGCGAATCGAGCAACCATGCCAACAAGTTCCAGGACTGTGGGTGCAGATCGGGTTGCCGGAACCGCATGCCGCACGCCCTCACCGGTGGTCCTGAGCCCAGCGTCAGGAGGGGGCTAGTGTCCTACGGAACAGTCCAGAAGTCCAGATCCAAATGGACCGAGTGGCAGCCTGCTCGTTTGCACAATCCGAGAGTTCATGGAGCGGTGCCGGGATTGCTGGTGTGAGTGGTGTCGAGGCCGGGCAGAACGGCGAGGTGTTTGAGTGCGAGATCTCACCCACCAGAGAGGCCTGCTTGTGAGGCGACTGTTCGGCGAGTGGGATAAAGTTGGTGCCGAAGGCGGGACTTGAACCCGCACGGCTTGCGCCACACGCCCCTCAAACGTGCGTGTCTGCCATTTCACCACTTCGGCTACCGGGTAGGATGCTGAAAAAGCCTTCCAGCTTCGTTCTCACATCGTTCGGAGACTCCACGTACGCATCCAGTACGCGTCGCCTCCTCACTCGTTGCGGCCTTGCTGGAAAGCTTTTTGAGCATCCTGCAGCTCGGCCATCGAACGACGAGGAAGGTCCGAGGGAGGCGCATTATAGAAGGCGGGCAAAATTCTTGTCAATAAAGGAGACGTCCGGTAGAATCGCCCCACTTTCACGCTGAGGTTCCCCTGTTTCCTTCTGTCGAGGAGATCGTCTGCACCATGTCGGTCGCTTCCTCTGCATCCCAACGTCGGGTGGCCACGTCGATCGCCGCGTTTTTCGACGTCGACAATACGCTCTTGCCCGGCGAAGCCAGTGAGGTGGGATTTTTCCGCTGGCTGCGGCAACGTGGAGTGGTCGGCTGGCCGGAAGCCCGTGCAAGTGTGGCCTGGTGGCTGCGGCATCTCCCATCGCTGTCGCTGCAGCCACTGCGTGAACGCAAATTGTATCTGGCGGGAAAGCCTGCGCAAGTCATTGAGTCGTTGGGTGAAGAATTTTGTCGTGAAGCCCTCTGCCCGCGTGTGTCTCCCGCTGCCATGACGGCGATTGAGCGACATCGGAGTGAGGGGCATCTGGTGATTCTGCTGACGGGGTCGCTTGATTTTCTGATGGAGCCCATCGCCGACTCTCTGCAAGTTGATCGGTGTGTCGCCAGTCAATTGGAACAGATGGAGGGGGTCTACACCGGTCAGGTGGTTCCTCCGCTGCCGTATGGTGAGGGAAAGCTCACCCATGTGCATCGGCTTGCGCAAGAGCTGGAATTGGATCTTGATGCCTGTTTTGCCTATGGCGACAGTCCGGGAGATCAGGCCGTCTTGACCGCCGTGGGGTATCCTACTGTGGTGAATCCGATTCGCGGCATGGGCCGCGTGGCTCGCCGTCACGGCTGGCCGGTGGTGTCTTGGCGATGAATGCTCCCCTCCAAACCCAGGAACAGACGCTCCGGGTGACTGAAATCTTTCATAGTATCCAAGGAGAGTCGACCTACGCGGGGCAGCCCTGCGTCTTCGTGCGGCTCACGGGTTGTCCGCTCCGGTGTACCTGGTGCGATACCGACTACAGTTTTTACGGCGGGACGACTTTCTCCATCGACAAGATTCTGAGCAAAGTTCGGGAGTATGGCTGTCAGCTGGTTGAAGTAACCGGCGGCGAGCCACTCGCGCAGCCGGCGGCGCTTCCACTGATTGCTCGTCTGTGCGATGCCGGCTATACGGTCTTGATCGAAACCAGTGGTGCGATCGACGTGCAGCCGGTCGATCAACGGGCGACACTCATCCTGGACGTCAAATGTCCGGGGAGCGGCATGACTGATCGGATGCATTGGCCGAATCTCGACTGCCTGACAGCGAAGGACGAAGCGAAGTTCGTCCTGGCCTCGCGCGCGGATTACGAGTGGGCTCGCGGCATCGTGGCCCAATATCGTCTTACGGAGCGCTGTACGGTGTTATTCAGTCCGGTATTCGAGTCGCTGGATCTCCGCCCGCTCGCAGAGTGGATGCTGGCGGATCGGCTATCAGTAAGGTTTCAGTTGCAGATGCACAAATATATCTGGGCCCCGGATATGCGGGGCGTGTGACGAGTGTGTCGTTCAGCGTGTCACGCACGACGATCAATGAAGGAGATGTGAATGAAGATCATGCGAGTAGATGCACGGGCCGGGCGAGTGGAGACGGAGTCGACCGAGGTCTTGGTGTTGACCCATTGCGAGGGTGACGTATTTTCGAAGCAGGCGACGATGATCGATAAATCGATGAACGGGGCCTTACGAGAGTTGCTGCAGTCGAAAGAATTTGAAGGCAAGGCCAATGAACTCGCCTTGGTGCATACCCAAGGGAAGGTGCCTGCCAAGCGGATTCTCCTGGTGGGGTTGGGGAAAGAGAAGGATGTGACGGTGGATCAGCTGCGGCAGGCCATGGGGCATGCGGTGAAGCGGGTACGCCAGGTCAAGGCGAGCTTCTTCACCGTCGCCGTTCCGTCCGTGACCCCGCAGGGCTCGTCCCACGTTGAGGTGGCGCAGGCGATGGCGGAGGGGGCGATTCTGGGCAGCTACCAATTCACGGCCTATCGGAGCGAGGGGGCATCGGGAAAAGATGTGAAAGGAATTGCGCTCCTGGCGGCTCAGACGAGCGAGATCCGGTCGATTGCTGAGGGAATCCGGCGCGGTGTGGCGACTGCTGAAGCTGCCGTCCTGGTTCGGGATCTGTGCAATCATCCGTCGAATGTGATGACGCCGACCAAGATCGCGAATGAGGCGAAGGCCATTGCCAAAGAACAGTCGCTGACGTTGAAGATTCTGGAGCAGAACGATATTGAAAAGCTGGGCATGGGGGCGCTGCTTGGCGTAGCGCGAGGCAGCCACGAGCCGCCGAAGTTCATTATTCTCGAATACAAGGGATCCAAGAAGAAGGACGACCGTCCGGTTGTGCTGGTGGGGAAGACGATCACGTTCGATACCGGCGGCATTTCCCTCAAGCCGGCGGAGAACATGGAGCATATGAAGGCGGACATGACCGGTGGCGCCGAGGTCCTGGCGTCGATCCGCGCGGCGGCCCGGTTGAAGCTGCCGCTTCATCTGATCAGCATTCTGCCGGTGGCTGAGAACATGCCGGGCGGCCGGGCGATGAAGCCGGGCGATGTCGTCACGACGCTCTCTGGAAAGACCGTCGAAGTGCAGAACACGGACGCGGAAGGTCGTCTGATTCTGGCCGATGCGCTGGCCTACGCTACCCGCTATAAACCGGCGGCGTTAATCGACATTGCGACACTCACGGGAGCCTGTGTGGTGGCGCTCGGACAATTTGCCATCGGGATGTTCGGAACCGATACAGGGGTGAAGGAGTCGGTGCGCAAAGCCGGTGTGCGTGCGGGCGAGCGTGTGTGGGAAATGCCGCTCTGGGATGAATACTTCGAGCAGCTGCGCAGCGATGTGGCCGATATGCGCAACATCGGGGGGCGTGGGGGCGGGATGATCACGGCCGCATTATTCTTGAGCAAGTTTGTGGGTGACTGTCCCTGGGTCCATCTCGATATCGCCAGCACGGACTGGAGCGAACGGGAGCGGGCCTATGTGCCCAAGGGTCCTTCGGGGATCGGCACACGACTGCTGATTCAATATTTGATCGATCGAACGCTCTAGCAGGATGATCACACTGGAGTTGGGACGTTACGAGGGATTGTGACTGTAGATGTTCAGAGAGCGGGGGTTTCCTCAATCTCCTAAATCGTGTGAGGGGCAGTGCGATGTTGATGTCACGCGAGAAGATCGGCCAATTGTTCATGGTAGGGTTCGAGGGGACCTCGGTGACGCCCGACCTGGCGGCATTCATCAAGGAATACAAGCCGGGTGGCGTGATTCTTTTTTCGCGCAATCTTGAATCGATCGAGCAAATTGTCGAGTTGACGAATGCCTTGCAGGCCTGCAGCCCCCATTCACCGCTCTTGATCTCCATCGATCAAGAAGGCGGCCGTGTCTCGCGGCTGCCGAAGAGTTTCACGATTTTCCCTCCCTGCGAGGTCTTGGGCCGGTGTAATTCGTCGGAGCTCGCTTATGCGGCGGCGGCGACGATTGCGAAGGAGCTCCGGGCTGTTGGGATCAACATGAACATGTCGCCGGTGTTGGATGTGAACAGCAATCCCGCCAACCCCGTGATCGGAGATCGGGCCTTCGGGATAACGCCCGGCCCGGTCTGTGAGTTGGGTTTGGCGACCGTGGGAGGATTACAAGATAGTCGTGTGGTGGCCTGCGGGAAACATTTTCCCGGTCACGGCGATACCAGCGTGGACTCACATAAAGAGTTGCCGGTGGTGACGGCGTCGAAGGAGCGGCTGGAGCAGGTCGAATTTCCACCGTTCCGGCATGCGACGGCCCAGGGTGTTGCGACGCTCATGACGGCGCATGTGCTGTATCACGCGCTGGACGATCAAAATCCGGCCACACTGTCTTCCGCCATCATCACGGATTTCCTGCGGCGTGAGCTACGGTATGACGGCGTGGTGCTGACCGACGATCTGGAGATGCACGCGATCATCGACCACTATGGGATCGAAGAGGCGACGGTGCGCGCCATCCAAGCGGGCTGCGATATGCCGTTGATCTGCAAGGACCGCAACCGGGAGATCGCGGCGATCACCGCGCTGGACAGCGCCGTCGCTGACGGGTCGATCAGCGTCGAACGGCTGGAGCAATCGCTGGCCAGAATTGCCAGACTGAAGCAGCGGTTCCTCGTTCCGAACAAGCCGGTGGTAATTTCGGATGCCAAGCTGATCGTCGGGTGCCGGAGTCACCACGTGTTGCTGCGTTCCATCCATCAGGCCCGCGAGCGATTGGCGAAAGCCACAGTGTGAACCGCCCGCCCTCCTTCCCAGCCGGTCGCCGAGAACTCTGGGCCTGGTGCTTCTACGATTTCGCCAACTCCTCCTTTTCCACCCTGATTGTGACGGTCGCCTACAGCGTCTATTTCATCCAGGTCGTGGCCGCCGATGTGTCCCCGCCGGGCATGGCCGAACGACTCTGGTTTTGGGGGTATGCGTTGTCGATGCTGGTGGTGGCTCTCGTGTCTCCTGTTCTTGGGGCATTGGCGGATATTCGTGCCATCAA
Organism: Nitrospira sp.; assembly: GCA_013140455.1. GTDB lineage: Bacteria > Nitrospirota > Nitrospiria > Nitrospirales > Nitrospiraceae > Nitrospira_D. The sequence continues at coordinate 65,198 of JABFSU010000039.1, forward strand.
ACGGCGCGTGCTCGTCGTCTCCACGCTTCTCTGTGTAGTCGGTACCGCATGCTTATGGCTGGTGCATCGGGGCGATGTGACGTTGGGGCTTCTGATCTTCGGGATTGCCAATATCGGATTCGATCTGGGGTTTGTGTTCTGTAGCGCGTTTCTGGTCGAACTGGTACCGCCGCAGCAGATGGGGCGGCTGTCCGGGTACGGTTGGGGATTCGGCTATGTCGGGGGGCTGCTCTCTTTGGCGCTGGCCTATCCCTTTATTTCCGGCGGTTTTGCCGAGGCCAACCTCGCATCGTATCGGATGAGTTTTGTCGTGACGGCGGCCTTTCTTCTTGTTGCGGCAGTGCCCACCTTTTTATTTTTGCAAGAAAGGGCTCAGCCGCGTGCCGTGTCTGCCGGTCTGGCGGTGTGGCGTGCCGTGATGATGCAGCTGCGCGACACGGCCCGTCGTCTGTCGACCTATCGGGATCTCCGGCGCTATTTCGTCGCCTATTTGTTGTACTCGGATGCGATCAATACCGTCATCGTGGCGTCGGGCATCTTTGCGAACAAAGTCCTGGACTTCACGCCGGGCGATCTGATTATCTATTTCCTCGTGACCCAGATTACGGCGGGTCTCGGCTCGGTCGGGTTCGGGTTTGTGGCGGATCGGATCGGGGCCGTCCGGTCGATCACGATCACGTTGTTTCTGTGGGTTGCCGTCGTGATCGGTGCGGCGGCCGTGCAGACGCCGCTGCAGTTTTATCTGCTCGGCTTGGTGGCCGGCGCGGCACTCGGCGCCAATCAATCGGTGAGTCGCACGTTACTTGGCCGGTTTACGCCGCTGGGGCATCAGGGGGAGTTCTTCGGTTTCTTTTCCGTGGCCGGAAAATTTGCCGCAATTCTTGGACCGATCGTCTATGGAGAAGTGACGGCGTGGACCGGGAGTCAGCGCTGGGCCGTGCTCTCCATGGCGGTGTTCTTTCTCGTCGGGCTGGCCGTGTTTCTTGGGGTGGATGAACGGCGCGGGATGGCTGCTGCGCAGGAGTGAGGTCACGAGATGGCTCTAAAAAAAGGCGATTTCATCGATGAGCATACACGACATCCGCATGCCTGCGGGTTGATCGTAAAAGTCATGGGCGGAGGTGAGGGGTTTGAGAAGATCGTCTGTTGCGATCATGATTTGACGGAGGAAGATGTCGTGGTTGAGATGGGCTCACCTGCCGGCCGGAAACGAGGCGCTTTGCCGTCGGCGGTGGTCCTGGATGAGAAGAAGTTGTATCCGGATTCCTGCGGATTGCGGGTCATGATTATGGACGGCGGGGCGGGTTTCAAAGAAATTCGTTGCTGTGGTCATTCCTTGACGATCAGTTCGATGCGTGAATTAAAGTTCGGTCAGATGCGTGCCCCTGAACCGGAGCAGACCGGGCAGGCTGGTACGGCCTAGCTTGGACGGAGGTGATGTATGGGGACTGATGAACCAAGAACTCATCGGAATGAGTTGATGAGGCGGTGGTGCCATTACATGGAATGGTTGGATCGCCTGGGCTACGCAACCGCCGGGTTCAGTTTGTTGATCCTTGGCATGTTGGTGTTCATCCATGCCTGGTATGTGTTTCTCGCCGGTCAGTTCGATCCGAAGGGGCATGTGCTCATCCTCCCGGCCGGTCTCAGATTGTTGAATGACATTCTGCTGGTCATTATTCTCCTGGAGCTGTTCCGGACCGTGGTGCGTTTTCTCCAGACCGAAGTCCTGGAGCTGGAACCCTATTTGTCGGTGGGTGTGATTGCCTGTACCAGAAAGATCCTGACGGCGAGCGCAGAACTGTCGCACCAGCAAAACATGACGGAAACGCAGTTCTATCAATACCTCATGGATGTGGGGCTGAACGTGACCGTGATTATTGCCCTGATTGGTGCCGTGTTCATGATTCGGAAGCGGCCCGAACAGCTACCGCTCCCGGCGGCAGCATCGGCGCGTGTGGGACCGTAAGGTGTTCTCGACTTGCCTGTTTCCAGGGAGTTATGGCATCATGCGCCCTCTTGGAGACCGGCATGGCGAATCTGCTTGAATACGTCGGCTGTGTGCATATTTACCTCGGTCCCTATCGAGGCAATCCGATTGCCTTGTATTTGAAGCGGACGGAATCCTCCTGCCAGATCAGCCCGAAAGCCTATCCCTGGAACGATGTGATGGGCGTGGGCGAGACTCCGAACAAAGCCGCCGCCGATTTCGAAGATAAGTGGAAGACCAAGGGGCTTGCTGCAGAGATGTATTCCGGTCCTTCCTGGGAAGGCGGGATCAAGCCGGAAAAGCCTGCACCGCCCAAGCCGGCCGCGCCTCCCAAACCGGTAGCCGCGCCGGCTGCACCTGGTGCCGCTTCAGCTTCTCAACCTACAGCGTCAGCCGTCCCGGTGGCTCCCGCCGTAGCCCCAACAGTTCCGCCTCCGACTGCAGCTCCGGCCGCTTCTCCTGAGCCATCCGCCGAAACGAAGTAGTCGTCCCCTCGCCTAGCTCTATTAGTGATTGCTTGATGAAGGGCTGTGGGTCTGTGGTGTCTGTGCGGCTAGCTTGCTGTGTCGCATCCCGTATAACCCATAAATAATCACCCCGGCGAGCGTCCACCAGACGAACCGATGCCAGGTGAGGGCGGGGAGTTGCCACATCAGGCCGAGGCAGGAGAGAGCTCCCAACAGCGGGATCCAGGGCATCAGCGGAGTTTTAAACGGACGTGTCAGGTGAGGGCGGGTGTAGCGCAGGACGATGAGTCCAATGCACACGAGCGTGAACGCGAAGAAGGTTCCAATGTTGGTCATGTCAGCGGCGGTGCCGATGGGCACGAAGGCTGCCATGATCGCCACACCAATGCCGGTCAGGATCGTTGCATGATGCGGTGTGCCGAAGCGCGGGTGGACCACGGACAGCCACGGCCCGAGTAAGCCGTCACGTGAGATGGCGAAGAATACCCGGATCTGTCCCAGCATCATAACGACCAGCACGCTGGTGATGCCGGCGACGGCTCCCATGGCTACGACGGCCGCTCCCCATTTATAGCCGACGAGACGTAATGCTTCCGCCACCGGAGCGTGAATGTCAATCTGACTATAGGGAACCAACCCGGTCAGCACGGCGGCAACGGACACATAGAGAATCGTACAGATTCCGAGAGAGGTCATGATGCCGATCGGCAGATCGCGCTGCGGATTGCGCGCCTCTTCCGCCGTCGTGGTGACGGCATCAAATCCGATGTAGGCGAAGAAGACCGTCGCGGCGGCAGCGGTGACTCCGGTGAAGCCGTTCGGCATGAACGGAGACCAATTGTCCGGGCTAACGGCAGGGGCTCCCACGGCGATAAAAAACAAGATCACCGCCAGCTTCAGGCAGACGATGATGCCGGTCGCCCGCGCGCTTTCCTTGATGCCGATCACGAGAATGATGGTGACGAGCAGCACGATAATAGCGGCTGGGAAATTCGCGATGCCTCCCTCTGGCCCTCCGGGTGCGTGCGTGGCCCAGTCCGGCAGATCAAGGCCCGCCAGCTTTAGAAGGTTATTGAAGTAGCCGGACCAGCCGATGGCGACGGCCACGCAGGCGACGCCGTATTCCAAGATCAGATTCCAGCCGGTGATCCAGGCAAGGAATTCTCCCAGGGTGGCATAGGAATAGGTATAGGCTGATCCTGCGACGGGAATCATCGCGGCGAATTCCGCGTAGCACAGGGCAGCGAGCACGCAGGTCAGTCCGGAGAGGATGAAGGAGAGGATGATCCCTGGGCCAGCCCCTGGCCGACCTGCATCTCCGACAATCGCTGTTCCGATTAACACAAAGATACCGGTTCCGATGATGGCTCCAATGCCCAAGGCGGTGAGGTCCCAGGCGCTCAATGTCCGCTTGAGACGATATTGGGGATGGTCGGCATCGGCCAGAATACGCTCGATGGATTTGGTGCGAAACAGACGACTTGTTACTGAGGTTGCGGTCGTCGGAGTGGCTGGGTGTGTGTCGGCATCAGGAGAAGTAAGAGCCATATGGCGCGTAGTATAGCAGTCAGAGTGAAAAAAGCTGTGCGAATTGTAAAAGCCGTCGCTCCCTCGGCGTCACGCGTGCGTGCGGCCGGCGGCGCGGAGTAGGGCTTGAAACAATCGGCGGTGGGCGATGTGCCGTTCGAAGAGAAATTCAGGGTGCCATTGGATGCCGAGGAAGAATCGGTGGCGGGGGGATTCGACCGCCTCGATGACGCCATCCGGAGCGATCGCGCTCGCGATCAGCGAAGGGGCGACGGTCTTCACGGATTGGTGATGTGAGCTATTCACCCGCAAGGTGGCTTTGGTGACGATCTTTCTGAGAAGGCTTCCGGCGGTGATGTCGACTGAATGTGCCAGATGAATGGCTTTGGTCGTTTGGCGGTGTTGCAGCACATGCGGCATTTGCGATGTGAGATCCTGAAAGAGACTGCCCCCGCAGGCGACATTGATGGTCTGCATCCCGCCGCAGATACCGAGGACAGGGAGGTCGCGTGTTTGAGCGAGGTGAACGAGGTCCAGCTCGAAATTCGCGCGGCGTTCGCTGACGAGGGGGAATTTGTAGCGTTGGCGTTCCCCATACAGGCGCGGGGGAAGGTCCGGTCCGCTGCCGGTGAGCAGGAGTCCGTCGACGTGTTCAAGCAGTCGGCGCCGCCCGGCCGCATCGGCCACTAAGGGAAGAATGAGGGGGATGCCTCCGAGTTCTTCGATGGCGCGGACGTAACGGGCGCGGAGGAAATAGGTGGGCTCGCGCCCGCCCCATTCCTTGCGGTCACCGGCATTGAAGTCTGGGGTCACGCCGATGACGGGCTTCATGTCACCGGGCTGGTTCCATGGCGGGTGTGCCGGAGCTGCCTCCAGTGGCATCGCTTTCAGCCGCGACGCCGAGGAATCGGACGGATCGATCACCGGTCAAGTGCTCCGGCGTGATGACGTAGGTGCCGTACATGCTGGGGACCCAAATGCTCTTCGCGGTTTGCTCGTTCAGGCCGGAGAATAAATAGGCCAGCCCCCCGACAAGTCCCCCGCCGATGGCGAAGGCTGCCTTAAAGGGGAAATACAATATGGTTGAGAGAGCGGCGCCTGCTTGCATGCCCGCGCCGGACGGCGTGCCCTGCTGGGTGTCTGCGGATGACGTTTGACTCCAGGCCGGCGTGGCGACCAACGAGGTGAATGTCATAAGAACCACAAGTGCGATCAGTGGGAGCGTACGAATAAATCCAGCGTGTGTCACGGAGGCCCTCCTTCCTCTCAAAGACAGGATTCTAGGATCTTGTCTACGGTCTGATGAAAAAAACGATGAGACTGTCATGGCGTTATAACAAATTCACCGGTGCTTGCAAACCCCCTGCCCCGTTGAAACTGAATGAATGGCGCGAAATCCTCTCATGGCATCAGGTCGAGTTCGGTGAGAATGTATGTGAGGACATACTCCTGCCGAGTTGAAATGACTTGATTCAATTCAGCGACGAGCGCATCGCCTGGAATCCGCTGATTCTCCTGCGGCAGTCCAACGGCCAGGCACAGATCGAGTTTACACCAGGCAATCGCTTGCGCTGCAAGGTCCGGGATGCGAGCCGCCGCGTCGGTACGATCCTCTTCAGATAACCGTTCAAGGGCGCTGGTGATCGGAGCCGTCTGTCGCATGGTTTCTTGAAGTCCCACAAGCTGGTCTGTCCCGATGTCGACGGATACTTGGATGCCGGCTTTCCAGCTGCGTTTCTTCACGTTGAAGACGCAGGTCTGTGCGGTGGAATCGCCGTTGACCGGTTCCGGGCCGAAGAAGAGTGTGACTCGATAGGGTGTTGCGTCTGGTGGAGTGTCGAGAGTCATGAGGGCGTATTGTAACACGCAGCGTACTCCATGCTGCGCTTTGATTTGACGGCCTCCCACCTCGGCGAATATGATGCCCTCACGATGATGCTTGCACGGTGCCATGAACGTGTTGCCGCCATTCAGGAAGCGATCCGAGAGAGCGGGGCAGCCGACGGCTGGCTGTTTTATGATTTTCGCGGGAGTGATCCGCTGGCCTATCGCGTGCTGTTGCTCGACCCATCACGCCATGTCACGCGCCGGTGGTATTACTGGATTCCCGCAGAGGGCACTCCCGTCAAATTGCTCCATTGCATTGAACCGCATGTGCTGGAGGAGTTGCCCGGGCGGGACCAGCTGTATGTGTCATGGGAGCAGCAGCGGGCGCTTCTGGCCTCAATTCTCAAAGGCGCACGTCGGATCGCGATGCAATATTCTCCGCTCAATGCGGTGCCCTATATCTCTCGTGTGGATGCCGGCACAATCGAGTTGATCCGGAGTTTTAGTGTGGATGTCGTCAGTGCCGCAGATTTGATTCAACGCTTCGAGGCGGTCTGGACTGATGCGCAACTCGAATCGCATCAATATGCAGTGACGGCGTTACGCCGGATTGTCGATGAGGCGTTCGCCCATGTCGGCTCGTCGCTTCAGGTCGGCCGATCGCTCACCGAATATGATCTCCAGCAGTTTATTCTCGGGCGGATACATGATGCAGGGATGGTGACATCAAGCCCCCCGATTGCGGCCGTCAATGCGCATAGCGCCGATCCCCATTACGGCCCGACGGCGGCTGTGTCGTCACCCGTATTGCGTGACAGCTTGGTGCTGATCGACCTCTGGGCGAAGCGCACGGAACCAGCGGCGGTATATGGAGACATTACCTGGACCGGATTTACGGCCCGTGACGTTCCCTCGCGTCATCGAGAGATCTTTGACTGCGTACGACGGGGGCGTGATGCGGCCTTGTCGTTTGTGCAACAGCAGGTGGCTGCCGGACAGTTTCCCTATGGCTGGGAGGTCGACGAGGTTTGTCGTCAAGTGATCAGCAAGGCCGGGTACGGAGATCGATTTGTGCATCGGACCGGGCATTCGATCGGTGAAGAAGTGCATGGGAACGGAGCCAATATCGACAATCTTGAAACGCAAGAGAGTCGACGGCTCATGCCCAGGACCTGTTTCTCCATCGAGCCGGGTATTTATCTGCCGGATGAGTTCGGGATTCGCAGCGAACTTGATGTGTATGTTTCTGAGCGAGCCGCGGTCGCCTATGGACAACCGCTACAGACGGAAATCATTGCGATCAGCTAGCCTGCCAGTTTCTTGACAGTGTCTTGTTGTGGAAGCTAGATTCTTTTGGTGGAAGCGGCTTGATCGATAGAGGTTTTGACCACCTGCGAGCTGGAAGGGTGCGACCATGTTCGGGACAATGGGGATTTCAGAGCTGATCATCATCCTGGTGATCGTGTTGATTATTTTTGGAGCGGGGCGATTGCCGCAAATCGGTGAGGGTGTCGGCAAGGCCCTGAAGGGTTTCAAAAAAGAAGTCAATGAGATCCCGCCTCCCCAAGAGGTTGCCCAGGCTCAACCTGAAGTGACGGCAACGGTTGAGACGGCCCACGTTGACAGAGCGTCGGATCTTCAGCCGGTTGCGCCGGTTCAAAGCGCGCCGAAGGCGACGAATGTCCCCTATGTACCTGGTCCTGAACTGACGCCCGGAACGACCGCCTCGATGATGTACAACATGGGTCCGCAATCTCCTCAAGCGCCTCGCCAGGCAGGAGCTCCGGTCCAGACCGGCGGCGGGCAACAGGCCATCTCGATGGAGGAGCGGGCCGCCGCTCCGGCTCCCATGTCCCGTGCGCAATATCCGCCTCTTCCACCCGGAGCTCAAGCGAAGCCTGCGGCGAAGCGTCCTTCTGCAATTGTGAACAAGGATGCTGTGGCTCGTGTGCAGGCACAGCAAGCGGCGTTGAAGGCGAAAGCGGCTCAAGCGCCAGCGGGGTTGTCTCCAAACGATATGCAGGGTCTTGGCGAAGGGTTGGGCGACGCGTTGCGAACATTCCGGCAGACGGTCGCGGATGTTCGGAATACCGTGGACCCTCAAGTGCGGACCATCCAATTTGAGATGGATTCCGCGCAGAAAGAGTTTCAGCAGTCTCTGGAGGCTGCCAGAGAATTGCCTGCGGTGGAAGAAGAGCCCCCCAAACAGGCTTGAAGATCCGACTGTTATCAGAACCCAGTATTGGTACGATGTCTTCGTCTAGGGTGTCCGTCCTGCTCAGCCTCTGTTTTGCCTCGCTACTCGGGTGCTACCAATCATCGGCGAGTCCCTCTCCGCAACGTACCGTAGAAACACTGTTAAGACTGTTGCATGACCGTGATGCCCTGGCTCGGAGAACCGCTGCCGAAGCCTTGGGCAAGATCGGGAATCCGCAGGCTGTTCCCGGGCTTGTTGTGTCGTTAGGCGACCGGTCGCCCATTGTTCGTGAGGCGTCTGTACGGAGTCTAGGCGGCGTAGGCCCTCTTGATCTGGTTACCAGAGTGCACATCGCAGAGTTACTCGTTGATCCTGTCCAACCAGTGCGTACGGCTGCAGCACAGACTCTGGGGTCTCTCGATTCCACGAAGGAGATCTGGCCGCTGGCAATATTGCAGTTGGCTCATGCAGATCCAGAGATACGTCGTGCCGTGGTTCAGGCCTTTGAGAGCATTGACTCTCCCGAGATAGTGAGGGTGCTCGTAGACAGTCTGCATGATCCTGATCCACAAGTCCGCCGAGTCGCAGTGGCTGTGTTAGGTGAGTCAGGGGATTCCAAGGTCGCTGAGTTATTCCGTGAACAATTGATGGCAGAGTC
>JABFSU010000134.1 GCA_013140455.1 Nitrospira sp.
ACGGAATCCTTGTCTGGTGGGGCTGGGGAGGGCGGTGCGCCCGCCCTCCCCGCCGGATCCTGTTCAGATACCTGCGGCGCTGATGAGTTCATAAGGGCGCCAGTTCACGCTGCTCCATCGCACGGGCGACCGCGGCTTTCAGCTTTTCACCTTCAACGGGTTTCACGAGATAGTCGACCACACCCTGTCTGAGTAATGACGTGGCCATGTCGGTATCGGGGAACCCGGTCAGGACAATCAGAGGCACCCGGGGATAATTCTGTCGGAAGTACGCAATCGCTTCGATCCCGTTGACCTTCGGCATGCGGATATCGCAGACCATCACGTCGAGCAACAGGCGGTTCTCTCCGCTATTGATGGTTTCGATGGCTTTCTCGCCATTCTCGGCCTCCAGCACGTCATAGCCGGCTTTCTGCAATGTCATCTTCACGACTTTGCGGATGTCCGGCTCATCGTCCACGACAAGGACTCGCCCGTTGCACGCATCTCCTCCGACAAAGAACCCTGATTTGAATTCAGACATGGAAACCTCCTTGATGGTGAGTGATGGAAGGTGTTGGGGACGTGTGGTTCATGGTTGCTCTCCTGCTGTAGTCATTGAGCAATCTCGATGCCGTGCATGAGGTGATGAAAACCCGCTGCAAATGAATGGATGGCGGTTGGTCAACCTATTAGCCTGACCTTTCTTGGTGGATATCCACCACCACCGTTGGCTCATAGGCACCAGGTGTAACGGTATTGTCGTGAGGTTACTCATCGCCAAGGGTCACCATATGCGTCGAAGGAAGGCGATCGTGGCGATGAGAATGACCGTGGTCCAAAGGAACATCATGAAATACATGCAACCTCCTGCGAATGTAATCAGTCTTGATCAGCCGTACCGCAAGGACTGTACCGGTGAAGATGGTTGGTGCTTGTGGCGGGAAAACAATCACGATCTCGGATGTTTAGTGGGGATGGGCGCATCGGCTCAGTTGCTGAACCTCCGAGTGAGAGACATTCAAACCAATCCACTCTGGATGCGAATGGATCCGGAGAGTCGGTCATCGGTATGCATCGGGATCTGTGTTGCCCAGTGATGGATGAGCGCGAGGCCACATGAATTGCGTTTCCTGTTTGGGCTAGAGTATTCTCAACCGGTCATACGGAGGCCGCATATGATTACGCCTGAAGTGCTGACTGAGTTCGTTCGGAAGAGTATGCCGGATGCGATGGTGACGGTCACCGATCGCACCGGAACGATGGATCATCTGAAAGTGATGGTGGTGTCGGAGGCGTTTCGGGAGAAGAATCTTCTGGATCGGCACCGGCTCATTTATCAGGCGCTGGATGCGCCCATGAAGGATGGACGTATTCACGCGTTGGAGTTGACTGCCCGCACTAAAGACGAAGCATAGGAGGATGCAATGGCCGAATCGATAGAAGACGAAATCCAGAAGGAAGTGAAAGCACACAAAATTCTGATCTACGGCAAGGGCACGAAGACCATGCCGATGTGCGGATTCACGCGGGAGACGATGCAGTTTTTCGAAAAGTACGGATACCCGTACGAATTGATCGATGTGCTCTCGCAGCCGACCAAGCGGGAAGCCCTCACCAAGATGACCAACTGGCCGACGTTGCCCAAGGTGTTCATCGACGGGACGTTTTATGGCGACACCGACATTCTGGACCCGATGGAAAAGAAGGGCGAGATGGAGCCGCTGCTGAAGAAGGCGTTCGGCAAGTAGCGTTCATTTACTCGCAGTCTGTAGACAAACGGAAGCCGGCGGGCGCGTCATGAACACCCCGCCGGCTTTCTTTTGTCAGTTTTGTGCTGGAGAAGGGGAGCTATCCTTTGGCTTCCGGCGGCGGCCAGTTCATCTCGGTATGACGCCCGCAGTAGAAACAGGCGAGACGGTAACGGGCTTTTCGCCTGGGATTGGGCATGGAAATAAACGTGATGGGGGTGTCGTCGAATGGGCAGGTTGGTTGATCGTGAAGGAGATGCACCTCGGCCATCATCGTAATAGAAGCGATGTCCCAAGCTGGCTGGTGTTCCTCCTTGCCGGTAATCTTTTCGATCAAGTGACAGCGCTCGCATGTGGCTTCATAGGCTTTGATGCGGGCGTTATGGGGAGTGAGATCGACGACATCCATCACCCCGCCGCAACCGGGCTTGGAGCAAGTCAGATGCTCATGTTGGAGCGCTTGAACGAATCGATGATGGGCTTCGCGTTCGTGTCCGGTTTTCATTAATTCTTTCTCCCCTTCTCTTCTCACTCTTCTCTTAAGCGAAGTGAACGGGTTGGTTTCACATTGCGCGCATTGACCGAGCGCCGTCTCTCATTTGAAAATATGATTTGATCTTGGGCGCGCGGGCAGCGAGCACTGAAACGAACCCGTTCACCTCAGCTCCTCATATCCCCCACGCCCCGCTGATCTGAATGTTGGCCCCGTTCACGTAGCGCGCCTCTTCGCTCAATAAGTATCGCACGACTGCGACAGTGTCGTCGACGGTGCCGATATAGCCGGCAGGAATGCGCTTCGTCATGCCGGCCAGTTCTTCCGGCGGCGCGCTGCCGGAATCGATGAAGCCGGGCGAGATGGAATTCACGGTGATACCGTGTGGCGCGAGTAACTTGGCTAGCGTCCGGGTCAGGATGAGGACCCCGGCTTTGGCGATGTAGTGTGCCGTGACGTCCGGTTGGGAGATCATCTGATCCGCATTGGCCATGCTGAAGTTGATGATCCGTCCGCTCTTGCGGGTTTTCATGCCCGGCGCGACCGCCTTGGCCAGATAGAAAATGGGATGAAGGTTGCCGTCGAACATCTCGTTCCATCCTTCGACCGTTTCGTCGAACAGATTCACACGGTGGTAGGGGCCGGCTCCGTTGATGAGCACGTCGATGCCGCCCCATGTCTGTTCAACGTGCGCCACGAGATGCTTCGCCGCAACCGGGTCCGACACATCGCAACGAATGGCCAGCGCCTGCCCGCCCCGTTCGGTGATGGCCAGCGCAGTCTTCTGCGCCTCGGCTTCGCTGGTGCGGTAGCAGATGGCGATTTTCCAATGTCGGGCGGCCAGATCAAGGGTGATTCCCCGCCCGATCCCCTTCGCTCCGCCGGTGATGAGTGCCACATGTTCGTTCATGATCGAGGTCCGTGCTGAAAACGGTGGTTATGTTTGCGACCGCAGGCGCTTGGCGAGATGTTGCAGTGCGCCGGCGGTGCGGGTTGAAAAGGCCTGTTCAGTTTTCGGTTTCTTTGCGTCCGCGGCGCCGGCGGCCATCAACGCCTGGAGGTCCTCAATCGTGTCTACGTCGCGCCATGACGGAAGCAGGGTGGTCTTCAAGCCGAGGCTTGCGGCCTTTTCCTGCGTCGCCGCGAGCACGCGATCGGTCGACCAGGCGATGTCGGCGAAGAGTTCCGGCCGGGGCTGCTTGAGGCCGATCAAATAGTATCCGCCGTCCATTGCCGGTCCTAACACGATGTCGTGGGTGTCCAGCAAGGCCAGGGCCTGCTTGTAATGGTCGAGCGGCAGCGACGGGATATCGGCGCCGACAATGAAGACCCGTTGATAGCCCTTTCCGAACAGGGTCGCGAACGCCTGCTGCATACGCGCACCCAGGCCGTCGCCGACTTGATCGATCAGCTTTACGCTGTGCCGTTCTTCCATAATTTGAAAGAAGACCAGTGTGGATGATGGTGCGCAGGCCAGATAGCGATCGAGCGGCAGCTTCAGCTTCGCAGCAGCGGTTTTGGTGCGTTCAAGCATGTCGATCACAAAGCTGCCGTGCAGGGTGGCGGCTTCGTCCGGCGTCAACGGAGGACAGAGGCGCGTCTTGACCTGGCCCGGTACGGGTGCTTTGGCGAAGATGACCAGGGCGGCCGGTTGTGGCTTGGATGTCGGAGACTGCGACGATTTAGGCGTTGGCTTGTTCATGGCTTATCGGACTGCACGATACCATTGGTTGAGTCGAGTGGGGCTGACCCCCAGCCAATACAGGAAGCGCAGCGTCCACATCAAGAGAATTGTGCGGAGCGGGCCATTTTTCTCCCAACGGCGAAACGAGGTCGTGACGCAGTCGGTGAGTGCTGCGGTGAGCCCATGACGTTTCAATCGCCGGCTGAATTCAATATCTTCCATCAGCGGGATATCCGGGAAGCCGCCCATCTGTTCAAAGATCTGACGGCGGACGAAGATGGCCTGATCGCCGGTGGCGATGCCGGTAAGACGCGAGCGCCGGTTCATGAACCAGCTGATGACGGCGCCCCAGCGGCAGGACTGGTCGAAGCGGACATCGAACCGGCCACCGACATAGCGGGGATTCTTCAATGTGGACTCAATGACGGTTTTCGCGGTGGGAGGCAGTTCCGTATCGGCATGGAGAAATAACAGAATGTCGCTTTGGCAGGCCTTCACCCCTTCATTCAGTTGGCGGGCTCGGCCTGTCGGCGCGGTGACCAGCCGCACGGCCGGCACTCTGGCGCAACAGGCCTGGACCATGGGAATAGTGGGGTCGGTGCTGCCGCCATCACTGACGATAATTTCGTCGAATCCCAAGGTGACGGTGCGGGTGAGGGTGCGCGCAATTGTCGAGGATTCGTTCAGAGTGGGGATGATGACGGCGATGGTCATCTGGGCAGGTTGTTGAGAATGTCCGCCAGCGGCGTTCAGCGGTCTTATCGATCCGGTGTTTTCGGCTCTCGGAACATGAAGTACATCACGACGACGACGGTGGTCCAGAAGACGACTTGCTTGTGCCAGAAGAGCACTTCGCCATAGTGGAAGAAGCCCAACCCGATGACGATGGCGCCGATCATGACGCTATAGCGCCAGGTGGGGTTCTCAATCACCGCGTTTGCCCAGACAGCAATGCCGCCGAAGTAGATGAGCAGCGGGACGGCGTTAATTTCAAATCCGCCGCTGATCGACAGAAAGACATTCAGAAAGCCGATGAAGATCAGCGCAGTGCCGGTCATCATGCCGGCGACGCTGAGCTGCTTATCTTCGCTCGTTTCGCCGTCCACGTGGCCCGGCGACGGGGCGGGAGCAGGATCTTTTGTCGGGAGGTCTGTCGGTGCCATGGTTACACTTTGAAATGTTTACTGAGTGTCAGGGCCTGTCCTTGATACGACGATCCTAACGTGGTGCCATAGAGCTGTGAGGGTACGTCGAGCATACGGTCATATACAACCTTAAAAAATGTCTGCCCGTCGTGGATCAGGAACGGCACATCGTGGGGGCGGACTTCCAGCACTACCTGCGTTCCTTTGATCTCACCTTTCGCTCCATATCCGAAGCCCGGGTCGAAGAATCCGGCATAGTGCGTGCGCAGTTCTCCGCAGGCCGCTTCATAGGCGACCATCTCAGCGGCGTATCCGGCCGGCACGCGGATCCGTTCCTTGGAGGCCAGAATGTAAAACTCTTCCGGTTCCAGAAGCAGGCTGTCATGCCGGTGCCGATAGAGCGGTTCCCAAAAATCCGCGGCGCTATAGTGCCCGACTTTGGCCAGATCGATGACGTGGCTGTTCTTCTTAGCCCGATAGCCGATGATGCGCGAGTCCGTCCGGTCGTCGCCTTTCAGGTCGATGCGCAGGAAGAGCCCGCGCTCGGCTCGGAACTCACGTTGCCCCAGCGCTTTCCTGACGGGACTATTGTGATAGAGCAGCGGGGATTTGCTGTGCAGCATCTTCAACGACGCATCGCTGACGGTCGCTTCGCCGCGGACGAATCGGATCTGATTCAGCGACTGGCCGGTGCGGACTTTGACGGCAAAGGAACGAGGTACAACTTCCAGAAATAACGGGCCATGATAACCGGCACGGATTTCGTCGAAGCCCGCATTCAAGTCCGTCACGACACGGGTGAAGACGTCGAGGCGGCCGGTGGTGCTTTTCGGATTGGCCCGGGCGCGCAGATTTTTGGGAAGTTTCAGATGCTCCAGCAGAGGGACGAGATAGACATGGCCTTTTTCCAGAATGGCCCCTTCCGTCAAATCCATCTCATACATGACGAGATCCGATTGATAGAAGTCGAGCACGTCGAGCCGTGAGGAAATCGGGGAGAGCTCCGGAAGAAAACTACTGATCAGCCGATAGGCTTTGCGTCCCAGCCGCAGGTCGAGGCTGGCCGGTTGAATTTGCCGGTCTTCGATCGCGGGGGAGGCCGTGAGGGCTTGGGTGGCGATTAGTTGCTTGATGTCCTGATAGGGAAGAATCCCTTGGGTCGGTGTTTTGCTCACAGCTCGTCCGTATCTCCCCCGCAACTGTTGCCCCACGAAGAGAACCCGTCGCGATCGGGGTAACTGTTTTCGTTCGCTTCGTAGTCGAAGCCAGTCCGTGCACCGACCATGGGGAGCTCGCGCCCGTTGCCCTGTTTCGGTTGCGGATAGTGGAACGTCTTGTTCTCGTAATTCTGCAGGACGGCGCCGTCTTCATCCAGGTGCACCAGGTAGTCGCCGGGGAGGAGCGGAATTTTCCCTCCGCCGCCGGGCGCATCGATCACGAAGTGTGGAACTGCCATTCCGCTGGTGTGGCCCTGGAGGGCCTTGATGATGTTCAGGCCGGTCTCGACCGACGTGCGGAAATGGTTGGTGCCCTTGGTCAGATCCGCTTGATAGAGGTAGTACGGCTTGACTCGGGCAAGGAGCAGTTGATGGACGAGGCGTTTCATCACCTCGGGATCATCGTTCACCCCTTTTAAGAGCACTGTCTGGGCCCCGAGCGGCACACCGGCATCTGCGAGCATCCCGCAGGCGGCTTTCACCGCCGGCGTGAGTTCGTCCGGGTGGTTGAAGTGCAGGTTCATATAAATCGGATGGTATTTTTTCACCAGCTCGCAGAGCTTTGGGGTGATCCGTTCCGGTAACGTCCCGGGGACCCGTGAGCCGATGCGAATCAGTTCCAGATGCGGGATGCTCCGCAACGCTTTAAAAATCCGCTCCAGGAGGTAGTCGGGAAGCAGCAGCGGATCACCGCCCGAGAGGATGACGTCCCGTACCTCGGTATGTTCACGCAGATAGGCGATGGCGCGATCCAGTTCACCCTTCTTCAGAAAGCCCGGCTTACCCACCAGCCGTTTTCTGGTGCAGAAGCGGCAGTAGATCGGACATTGGTTGGTGACCATGAGGAGGACGCGGTCGGGGTACCGGTGGACCAGGTGCGGGACCGGACTCATCAGGTCTTCTTCAAGCGGATCGTCCTCCGCATCGATATCGTCCAGCTCCGCAATCTCCGGGACCACCTGCTTCCAGATGGCGTCGCCTTTTTCCTTCATCGTCCCGAGGACGGTCGGGGTGATCCGCATGGGATACGGACCGACGATGGCTTCTATTTCTTTCTCGTCGAGTCCGAACCGGTCAGCCAGATCCTTCGGCTTCACGATGCTCTCAGCGAGTATTCGTCTCCATTCCTCCACGGGCGTCATGGCCTCCTGTTTAAGAGATGAAACCACTCACGGCAGGGGTGGACACATCCTGTCGCCGATCGTGCGGGAACGTAGGGTCTATCGAGGGTCTAGGAAGATGTCTTGGCATAGTGGGTGTCGAGGTGGGCCAAGATGTCGTGTGTCTCGGTCAGGACGATGTTCCCGTCGGTCAGGACGGGCACATAATACTGGCCCGAGATCTCATGAACCACTTTTCGCATCGGACGGATGTCCGGCACGATGATGCCGGTGTACGCGACGTCTAGCTCCGAGAGTTTGTCCCGCACGACTTCGCAGTCAGGACACCAGTCGACATGATAGAGCGTCAGCGCCATGATGGCCTTAGGCTACCATGGAAAACAGTCAAAGTGGAATGAGGCATTTGGGGCAAAGCGAGTGGGGCTTACGTTACGATTGATGCAACGCGCAGGGGACCATGATGGCATCTTTCATCCCGTGAATGATTTTCTTTTCTGCGGAGCAGACGGTGGCCAGAATCCCGGCCAATTCGGCTTGGCCGTCGGCCACAAAATAATAGGGTGAGAGGCGCGCGCGGCCGTTCATTCGCACGAGCTGATTTGTCGTCGGATCCCAGTAGTCGAGTTCGTACAAGCGGCCCTTGTGGAATTCCTGAAGAATGTAGGGTGTCGTCGGAAACGCCGCGAGTGCATGGTCGATGGCGGCGGCCCATTCGGCTTGCGGGAGATCGTGTCCGACCGACACGCCCCGGCTGCCCCAGGCCAGCTCGGAGAAGCCGGATGGCTTGATCACGTAATGCCGTTCTTTTTGTGTGGCGGCGGCGAGATCGCGCCAATTGGTGACGGCTCGCTCGCCCATGCGCAGTCCGGGAATCGTGGCGGTCGGTGGAATCGGCGCCGGGTCGAGCAGCCAGGTGCGCGGCATGATCGTCGTCAGGTCCAGCAGGGTGGTTTCGCCGAGTTCTTTTTCCCAGAATGGCCGGAGCACCGGGTGATGCAGGAGGGCGAATGCCGACTTTTCTTCCAAGGCTGGCTTATAGGGCGGGGTGACCGATACCCACTCTTTTTTGGCGGCGTACTGGATCAACTCGGCTTTCGGGATATTCAAGAGATCGAACAGTTCATAAAAGCGATAGAGCACGGCGATGGGCTCTTCACCCGTTTCCGTCCTGAGCCGTAAGCCCTCTTCCGTAAACCGGACGTCCCGCGGCTCCACGCAGTAGGCATGCACTCCCTGCTCGCGGAGTCGGGCGGCCAGCCAGGTCATTTCCGGCCGGTATTCCTTGGCTTCTTCCGACGCGACGATGGCGATGCAGCCGGTCCGTTCCCGCTGGATGGCCTTCAGCATGCCTGCGAATCCCTGCACCATGCCGTTGCGCCCGCCGATGAGCGGCAGAGGCTGGTCGTCGAGTCCGCTGTAGATGGACGACAGGCAGGCGGTCAGGCCGATCCCGCCGGGGACCGAGTCCAGTTCGGTGATGACCATGCCGTCCTGGGTGGGAATGACATCCGGTCGGATGACTGCGGGCAGGTCGTCCCGAAAGCGCTTCATCCGGCTATAGGTAATCAATGCTTCGGGCTTGCCCTGGTCGAGATACTGCGCGACCCATTTCGGCTGAGTTCCTTTGACGCTGTCGAGGTAGAGGCGGTTGTGAGCCCGGTAGAAAGCCAGGAGTTGGGGGCCCAGTTTGGTGAAGAATGCCATCTGTTCCTGTGAGAGGAAGAGCGGGCAGGGGCTGACTCGCCAGGAATTCGTCGCCTGCGGTGCGGCCGCTGAGGCAAAGAGGCCGGCGGCTTCCAACTGAGTGCGGATATCGGCACAGCGGCGGACGGCGAGGTCCGGCGCCAGGGACGAACAGGGTGACGGTGTATGGGCCAACGGATTGTTCCTTAGTGGGGTGTTGTGCGAGTCTCAGGATGTCGAGGACGTGTGCAGCGAATGCTACCATGAGGGACAGGAGCGGACAAGGGGTGTTCGTGCCGCGGCCGTCCGTTTCCGGGGATAGATCACGGAAGCGGAGCATTCGGGGAGAGGGCTATTAACGGTGCGGACGAGCGATCGTTCCTTGCTCGATGGGCGAGCCCATCGTATGATGGGGCCGTCATGGCGCTTGATCAGTTGGAGTCCAAATCGCACGTGAGCCTGTCTGATCCACTGCCGCAGTTCGTTCCCGGTTCCGTGTGTGTTCAATGCGATGTCTGTTGCCGGTTTCCTGAATCGGACAGTTTCCTTCGCCCCTACTTTACGCGGGACGAGATTGGGGCTGCGGTGGAACAGGGACTGTCGCCCGCGCTGTTTATGGATCCCGCCGGATCTCAGATTGCGCTCGTCAAAGACGCTGAGAGCGAAGGATATCTGTGTCCCGCCTTCGATCCGGTGACGTCACGCTGTGGCATCTATGACCACCGGCCGCTCGATTGCCAGCTCTATCCGTTGGCGTTGATGTGGAGTGCCGACGGTTCACAGGTTGAGGTGGGTTGGGATACCAAGTGCCCCTTCATGCGGGAGGCTGTTCCCGGAGAGATTCACCGGCATGCTGAGCGTATTCATGCGCTCCTTCAGCGGGAGACCACGCTCCGGCTTCTTGCGAACAATCCTCGTTTAATCGGGCGGTTCCAGGAGGATGTGATCGTCCTCGCCTCGCTGCCGGAATTGACGGACCGGCTGCGTCTCCATCAGCCGGATCCGCGTCTCCGTCCGCTGCGGCTGGAAGATGCGCCCCGGATGAAGCAGGCGTTGGAGAGGTCCGAATGTCCAGGCCATGAGGCACTAGCGGCCTACGCGTTTGTGTACCACTATATATGGGCGACGACGTTGTCCTATTGGTGGATGGAACGGGACGGTGTCTTTTTCCTGTTCGCCCATTCTCCCGATGGCTGGTTTATGCCGCTTCCTCCGCTTGGGCCGAGACCGCTCGGAGAATCGGTGGAGGAGGGGTTAGCCGATTTACATCGATGGAATCACGGCTCCCCAGTCAGCCGGATCGAGAACGTCACGGACCAACAGAAGGCACGTCTCGCCGGTAGTCATCTGCAATGGTCGGACAAATCTCCGGACTATCTGTACCGGGCCGACTCGCTGGCGCAGCTCGCGGGAGATTCCTATAAGTCGCAACGTGCGCTCTGCAATCGGGTTGAGCGCACAGCATCGGTGACACTCCGTCCTTATGCGGTGGCCGATCAGCCCGCGTGTCGTGACTTGTTCCGTCGATGGGCCTCGCAGAAGCGAGAGGGAACGCTGGATGTGATGGGACGCTATCTTTTAGAGGATGCCGAAGCGGCCCATGAGCTTATTTGGGCGTTCGGCAATCGGCTGGGGCTCGTCGGCACCGTGGCTTGTGCGCAGGATCAGGTGATGGGCTATACGTTTGGCTACCGGCTCACGCCCGAGACATTCGCTGTGCTGGTCGAAGTCGCCGACCGGTCCGTGCCCGGTTTGGCGCAGTATCTGTTTCGCGAGACCTGTCGCGCGGCGCGCCATGGCGGCGCCGAGTATATCAATGCCATGGACGATGCCGGTCTTCCGGGTCTCCGAGCCGCCAAGCAGGCGTACCATCCAGTGGCCACGATCAAGAGTTGGATTGCGAGTCCGTTGCAGCCATGAGCTTTCCGGTCGCCTCACCACTCGCGCAGTCCTCACGCCGCTACGGGTGGCTTCCGTTTCTTATTGTATTGGTCACGATCCTCGCGATTGGCATCGGAGCTGTGCTGCTACGGTATGTCGAGCGGCGATTGGTCTGGGCCTCGGGAGAACAGTTGACGCTCGCGGCGGCGGAAGTGTCGGACAAGTTGGACCGGTTGTTGTTTGAGCGCTATGGCGATGTGAACATGATGGCCCGTGGCTTCGCGCTTCGTTCGTCGGATCGAGCCTACCTGGAAAGCTATCTTGCCTGGATGAAAACCGCGTATGCCCCCATGTATCACTGGCTTGGTGTGACGAACCAGCAAGGGGTGATGATTGCAGCCACTGAGTCAGCTCTCATCGGGCAGGATTACAGCCAGAGTGAGTGGTTTCGGAGCGCTCATGCGACCCGGCAGGCCGTGGTGGAAGATGGTACGAGCCATGAGGCAGATCCGGGAATAGTCACGGTGGCCTTCACGGTTCCTATTCTCGATACCGAGGGGACGTTTCTCGGGGTGGTCACGACGCGGGTGGCAGTGCCGGTGTTAGAGGCCGTCACGACGCGGACCATCCGGTTGCTCCAACGGCGCGAAGGGTTTGGTGGAGCGGTTGAATATCAGATACTCGCGAAATCCGGCGAGGTGTTCGTCGACTCGAACGTTCCGTTACAAGAAAAGCTCAACCTGCTTGAATTGGGGCTGCCCTCAGCGAAGCTGAGTCAGGCGGGGGAGCCGGGCTATGTGATCGAAGAGCATCTCCGCCGGCATGTGCAAGTGGTGACGGGCTACGCGGTGACGAAGGGCTATGGAGAATTTCCCGGCCTGGGCTGGACGGTGCTGGTGCGGATCGACCGCGACGCGATTCTGGGGCCGATACGCTCTGTCGTGCTCTGGAAGGTCGGGGGGGCGGCGCTGGTCATCTGGTTCCCGCTCCTGGTGTTGCTGTTGTGGTCGACGGTGCGGCTGCGGGCGGAGTATCGCCAAGCCCAACAGGAGAGTGCCTGGGCGCGTGCGGCTGAAGCCGCGCTGCTCCAGAGCCAGGAACGCAATCGCGCCATTGTCGATACGGCGCTCGACGGGGTGATTACGATCGATGCTGCCGGCGTCATCACGGATTGGAATGCCCAGGCGACGGCGATTTTCGGCTGGGCTCGCGACGAAGTGCTGGGGCGGATTTTATCGGAGACGGTCATCCCTGAACGCGACCGCGCGGCGCATAACCATGGACTTCGGGAGTTTCTCCGGACCGGCATCGGGCCGATTCTCAATCGCCGGATCGAAATCACGGCACGGCATCATGATGGCCGGGAGTTCCCGGTGGAATTGTCCGTATCTCCGGCCCGGATCGGCGAAGCCTATATTTTCAGCGCGTTTGTCCGCGATATCACCGATCGGCGGAAGGCCGAGCGGCGGTTGGCCTCGCAGTATGCGGTGACCCGGGTCTTATCCGAATCAGCGACATTGGAAGAGGCGGTTCCCAAGATCATTCAGGCCGTCGGCGAAAGCCTGGAATGGGACATCGGTGTGTTCTGGCGGTTCGATAAACAGACCAACGTGCTCCGGTGCTTGGATCAATGGCAGACCCCGACGTTTCTGGGCGATGCCTTTGCGCTGGCGGCGTGGCATCAGTCCTTCGCGTCAGGGGAGGGGTTGCCGGGACGGATCTGGGCGAGCGGTCAGCCCTGCTGGATCGCGGATGTGGCCCTCGATCCGGAATTCCTTCGGACCGATGTGGCGGCTCAGGTCGGGCTGCACGGAGGGTTCGGGTTCCCGATCCGCATCGCCGGCGAGATCGAGGGGGTCATTGAGTTCTTCAGCCGGTATGTACGGGAACCGGACGACGAGTTGCTGAAAATGGTCACGGATATCGGGCTGAAAATCGGCCAATTCGGCGAGCGCACCAAGGCGGAAGACGCGCTGCAACAGACCGAGGCGCAACTCCGGCAATCGCAGAAGATGGAAGCGGTGGGGCGACTCGCCGGTGGCGTCGCGCATGACTTCAACAATCTGCTGACAGTGATTCGAGGGTATAGCGAATTGATCTTGGGTCGCCTGTTAGCCAGCGATCCGGCCAAGCGCGAAATGGAAGAGGTCAAGAAAGCCGCGGATCGTGCGGCCGGTCTGACCAGCCAGCTCCTGGCGTTCAGCCGCCGCCAGTTTGTCGCGACGAAAGTGGTCGATCTGAACGCGATTGTCACGAATATGGATGGGATGCTGCGGCGTCTTTTAGGTGAGGATATCATTGAGCTCTGTTCGGAGCTTGATCAAGGGTTAGGGGCTATCAAGGCTGATCCGGGCCAGATCGAACAAATTGTGATGAATCTGGCCGTGAATGCCCGCGATGCGATGCCGACCGGCGGGCGACTGACCGTCGAGACGCGGAATGTGTCGATCGGCAAGGGCCCGCGCCGGGAGACGATGGCGCTCGATCCTGGAGAGTATGTCCTGCTGGCCGTCAAGGATACCGGGCACGGGATGGATGAAGAGACGCAGTCGCATCTGTTTGAACCGTTCTTCACCACGAAGGCCAAGGGCAAAGGCACCGGGCTGGGGTTGTCGACGGTCTACGGCATTGTGAAGCAAAGCGGTGGCACGATCGGTGTCGAGAGCAAAATCGGCAAGGGGACAACGTTTAAGATTTTCTTTCCGCGAGTGGACGGCGTGGCGCAGAGCGGCCAGGCGGCTCCCGCGAATGCCGATCGTGTGCATGGACGCGAGACGATTCTCCTTGTCGAGGATGAGCCGGCGGTGAGGGGATTGGTTCATGAAACGCTGCGACTGCACGGGTATACGGTGCTTGAGGCCCGTCACGGCATCGAAGCCTTGCTGACCGGCACACGCCATCTCGGCCCGATTCATCTCTTGCTGACGGATGTGGTGATGCCTCAGATGAGCGGTCCGGAAGTCGCTGAAAAGCTTACGTCGGTCCGGCCGGAAATCAAAGTACTGTATATGTCGGGCTACCCCGATCATCCCGTATTTGCGCAAGGCGGGATCAAGCGGGACACCGCGTTTCTCCAAAAGCCGTTTACTCCGAACGTGCTGGTTCAGAAAGTCCGCGAAGTGTTAGACGGAGTCAAGGTGGCCTAGCGTGGCGGCCTGATTTCTCGCCGATTGGCTTGATCTTCCCCCTCGCTTCCGTTTATCGTGCCTCAAAGTGCTTCACAGTAGGATGGATCAGCTATGAGTCAGCCAGGACGCGAACTCGATATTCAGGATTTTCGCATTGACCGGGAACCGTTCTACGCCGAGGTGCGTGGCGAAGTCGGTTTGTTCACGATTGCCGCCAAGAGCAAACTGCCGGTGATGCTGAAGGGGCCGACCGGATGCGGGAAGACCCGATTCGTGCAACATATGGCGCACAAGCTGGGCCGTCCGTTGATTACCGTCGCCTGTCATGAGGATCTCACCGCGTCCGATCTGGTCGGGCGCTATCTGTTGAAGGGGCAGGAAACGGTGTGGGTGGACGGTCCCTTGACCGTCGGCGTGAAGCATGGGGCGATTGTGTACCTCGACGAAGTGGTCGAGGCGCGGAAAGACACGACTGTGATCATCCATCCGCTCAGCGATGACCGTCGCGTGCTGCCGATCGAGAAAAAGGGCCAGATCATCGAGGCGGCCGATGACTTTATGCTCGTGATCTCCTACAACCCCGGCTATCAGAGCGTGCTCAAGGATTTGAAGCAAAGCACCAAACAGCGATTCATGGCGATCGAGTTCGACTATCCCTCGGCGGCCATTGAGACCACCGTGGTCGAGCGGGAAGCTGGGGTCAGCCGCGACATCGCTGAGAAGCTCGTGAAGCTCGGCGGGAAAGTGCGCAACCTCAAGAACCATGGGCTGGAGGAGGGCGTGAGTACCCGGTTGCTGATCTATGCCGGAACGTTGATCAAGCAGGGGGTCACACCCGAGCAGGCCTGCGATGTGGCCGTCGCCCGTCCGATCACCGATGATGGGGATATGCAGCGCAGCATTCACGAATTGGTCAAAGCCATTTTCTAGTCCACGCCGTCACGATTCCATACGCGCATGACTCATCCGATCGTGCAGGACACCAAGGGCGGCGCGATCATCACGATTCAGGTTCAACCGAAAGCCTCCAAATCCGAGTGTGTCGGCCTACATGGTGATGCGCTGAAGATTCGTGTAGCGGCGCCGCCGGTGGACGGCAGGGCGAACGAGGCCGTGCTCGCATTTCTTGCGAAGCGTCTCAAGGTGGCTCCATCAACGCTTGCGATTCATGCCGGCGCCGGGGGGCGGCACAAACGGGTGTTGTGCACGACATTGAATGCGGCGGATGTGCTGGCGCGATTGGGCCTGACCGCAGGGAAAGGACCGGTAGTGTGATGAAGCGATGGGCGGTGTCGTTCGTCAGTGTGGTGTGTCTGGCGATGTCGGCCTGTTCGGGGGCGAAGCCGGTACTGTATCCCAATCCTCATTTCCAATCGGTCGGGAAGGATATTGCGGAACAGGATATCGAAGCCTGCAAGCAATTGGCTGAGGCGGCCGGCGCGGAAGAGGGCAGCGGCAAAGCCGGGCGTGTGGCCGGAAGCACGGCGGCGGGCGCGGGGATCGGTGCCGCGGCCGGTGCAGTCGGCGGGGCTATATCCGGTGCCGCCGGGCATGGTTCTGCGATCGGGGCTGCGAGCGGGGCCGTGTGGGGATTACTCACGGGAATCTTCAGCGCCGCATTCGGACCATCCCATCCGCCGGAAGCCTATACGAATTTCGTGAATCGCTGCTTGCACGAGAAGGGTTATGAAGTGACGGGGTGGCAGTGAGGGGATAGCCTGGGCATCGGGATTGTTTCGTGCTCGCCCAACGCGCGGTCTCAGAAGATCCTCGTTGGATGCGCGCAATAGAAACAACCCCAATGCCCAGGCCTGGAATGGATGGATAAAGGTGGTGCTCGGTCAATGCGCGCAGTGAATTTACCAGAATCGAGAACTAGCGGAAGCGGTGGAATGGAGGGAGAACGTTGTGGCCCATCGCATTGGGTGTTGCGTGATCGCGCTGGTATTGCTCATAGGTCTTGGAGCTTGTGCGGCGCCGGAGCCGTTGTTGCGATCGAATAAGCATTTGCAACTGACCGGCAAGGAGGCGGCGCAGCAGGATATTGAAGCCTGTGAAGCGAAAGCCGAGCGTGCAGGGTTGCGGTCGGGTGTCAATCGGACCGGCAGTGCTGCAAAAGGCGCGGTATTGGGAATGATTATCGGGGCTGTCAGCGGAGCCTCGGCCGGATTAATTGGCGGAGGCGCAGGCGTAGCGATCGGTGCGGCAGCCGGCGGCGGACTCGGCCTGATTACAGGTCTGGCCGCGGGCGCCTACGGACCGACCAGCCCTGATCCTGGTTATGCCGATGCCGTGGTGCGTTGTCTGATCGAGCAGGGGTATGACGTCAGCGGGTGGCAATGATGGGGAAGTAGGACGGATCGGTGTGTTTCCTCGCTCGCTGTCCGCGCACGATCAGAATGTGCTCGGACAATGCGCGCCGCCGGAGACCCACCGATCCGTCCTTTGAGTGGTAGGGAAGAAGAATCGGAGGCAGGGTATTGGGGTTGTTCCGGTGTTTGCAGGGGAATATCGAGCGATCCCCCTATGGCAGTGAAAGGAGAGGATGTTTGGAAGAGAGGAGCCGTTAGCAGAGGGTGCTCTTGCAGTCGGTGACGACGAGATTGGTGGCTTTTTCTCCTGCCTCAAGATCTATGTTGAGCCACGCGATTCCTGCCGGTCCGTCTTCTTTTTGTGAACTGCCCTCAATCACGCTGACGATGTAATAGCGGCCTGCCGGAATTTTGGTGAACCAGAAGTGGCCGGTTGGATTGGCTCTGATGGTGCGGAGATAGGGGAGGATTCGCTGGTCCATCTCCAATTGTCGTACCGCCTCCTGGGCGCAGTTCAAGGGCTGGTGTGATGTCGGTGTGGCATTGGCTGTTGTTAGATCACCCGGCGACGAACAAGCGGTGGCTCTCACGCTATGGTCGAACCAATAGCGGGTGTATTTCGTGACCGGAATCAGATGGACCGGCACACCGGCCTGTGTGACGGCTTTTCCCGACGAGGCTCCGAGGAAGACCTGGCCTGCCAATGTGCCATGGCCTTTTTGTTTATAGGCCACGAACTCCTTTTCATTGAAGGCCGGAGCGGCCGCGGGGCTCGATTCGACGGCAGTTCCGTGGCTCAGACAGATGCCGCTGGCCAGGAACAGTACGGCTACTCCAAGCGAGAGACGCTGGCCTGGTCGTACGGTGGTCATTTTGCGGTAGGTGTTGGTTCGTCGGGAGGAGCAGTTGCCGCGGTAGCCTTGTGTTTCAGCGCGCGGCCTTTGTCGGGAGTCGGATCGGTGATGAGGCCATAGATTTCCCGTCCCTCGTGGCCTTCGGGGAGATATTCGGTAATCGGCATGCCGTCTTCCCGGACAAACAGGAGGCAGTGGCAGTATTTATAGATCTGCATTTCATCACAGGCGCACATCCACCGCCGGAGTTTGGCTTCGGCCTGCTTATCCTTGTAGAAATTACAGGGGCAGAGAGGTTTCCCGAGTTCGTCGATATGCATCGCCAGGCCTTTGACAACGGCTTCGGTGACGGCGGGAGTAGGATGCATCACGGTGCCGCTCTTTTCGGCAAACCCCTTCACGTATTTCCACATTTTATCGAGGCTCTCTTGCTTGGGCTCGGCCATACTGTCTCCCTTCGCGAAGGCGCATCCGGCGCTGCAACCGCTAGTTTACAAGCGCCAGGGCGTCCTTTACAATCCACCACTTCTCAAATTCGGCATCACTTCGGTAGACGAGCCATGGCTGAATCTCACACGACCATAGAACTGATCAGTCGGTTAGCCGGTGACCTGGGACAGGCGTCGGCGGAGCAACTGGTTGCTCAATTGACGGCACTCGGCGGCAAGCCGGAGCCTGTGACGGCGGTTTTGTCGCTTTTAGAAGAATTAACTGAGGTGTCAGAGAAGGTCGGACGCGCGGCGATTGAGGCGCTTCCTGAATTGGCGCGCCGGACCGGTCTTGCGCCGGTCGTGCCCTGGCTCAATCTCGGGATTGTCCTGGTCGAATCATCCGGTGCCTCTGCACTGAAATACTTCAAAGAGAGTCCGCGCATGCTGGGAGTGGTGGAACAGCCTGCAGCTCGCAGCGCGATTCTTGCCGTGGGGGCCGAACTGGCCGAGCAAGATGCCAATGTGACCCTGGAGTATCTCAGGACCGCGCCGCTGCTCCTCGACGTGATTCCCGCGGAGCAGTTACAGCCCTGGCTTGAGATCGGAGTGGAGCTGACGCAGATCGATGTGGTGGTGGGGCTGGAGTACATCCGGCAGCTTGCCGCCATTGCGCCGGTCCTGCCGCTGAGTGAGGTGCGGCAGTGGGTTGGATTCGGTATGAAGCTGATTCAGCCGAATGCTATTGGAAATCCGGACTATCTCGGCACGCTGGAGTTTCTCCGGACCAGCCCGGCGATCCTCGGGGATCTGGAGCAGCCGGCGCTTCGTCCGAAAGTCCTGTCGCTTGGAGCGGTACTGGCTGAGCATTCGCCCGAGTCCGCCATTGCCTGGTTAGCGGAGGCGCCGGCGCTGCTTCGATCGTTGCCCTCGGTCGAGTGGCAGCTCAAAGTGGTGCAGTACGGGGGATTGATTGCTGAACGGGATGCGGCGGCGACGCTGGCGTATCTGCGGCGCGCCCCTGAGATCGTCGCCATGATCGGGGCCTCGGCTGATGCGGTCACGCGATTTGAAAACTGGTTCAAAGCCGGTATGGAAGTGCTGGCCTATAGCGTCGAAGGCGCCCGGGCGTATTTCGGGCTGGAATCTCAGCGGTCGCTGGCCTCGGTGGAGCAGGCGTTGAGCGGGGTGCCGTTGCGACAGGTCGCACGGACGATCAAATTGTTTGTGCAGGGACTCTGTGGCTCGGACGTGCAGATTCAGGCTCTCCCAGATACGGTGACGGATGTTCCCGCCCGCGCATCGGTCAGTGCCGATGGACGAACCATTGCCCTTCCGGCGCTGCTCAGGAAATATCAGACCTACGATGAGAATGTGCGGCTCTACTTGGTGATGGCGGCGCATGAGGCGGGGCATATCGAGTTCGGGACCTATCGGCTCACGCTGGACTCGCTTCAGGATGTAGTGACGGCCGTCTGTGACCGGTATGGGCGTGGAGCTCAGCAGCTGGCGTCGTTGGCTGCGCTGTTCCGGCTCTATCCGCACCCGCGTTTGATTCAAGATCTCTGGACCGTGTTGGAGGATGCGCGGGTCGAGGCTCATTTGCAGCGGGAATATCCCGGCCTTCAGCGGGATCTTCAACGGGTGGCCGGCGAAGCCGTGACCCCGCGCGATCCGGCGCATGGATTGACGGTGAAGGAACTGCTTGTCGATTGCCTCTTGCGGCTCTCGACCGGAGAATCTGCCGAATCGGCGGTACCCCGGGCGGTTCAAGGTGAAGTGGCGTTGCTCTGGTCGATGTGTGCTCCGGTTATGGCGCCGGGGGCGTCCGCGGATGATGCGCTGCGTCTCGTGCATACGGTCTATGTCCGGATGGAAGAATTACTGCAGCCCAAGGCGGAGATGATTCAGGGCGATCCGGTTCAGGACAATTCGGAGGAAATAGGTGTGGGGCCGACGGGGTCTGAAGAGACTGGCGGTCCCTATCGTCCGATGACTAATTGGGTCTATCGGGGAGAGATGAACCCGGAGTTTATCTCGCGGGATGAGGCGCCGGGGCAAAAGGATGCGGATGCCGAGGGGCAGGCGCCCGGAGAACGAATTGCCAGCGGCAGCGGTGGGTCCAAGGAACAAGGCGGCCAGCAGCGTTCAGGCGGTGAACGGCATGAGATGATGAGTGAGGTGATGGGCGGAGGGCGCGCCTTGCCTGCAGTCGTCGATGAGTTACTCGCCCTGCCGGTAGAGGAACGGCCGTTGGCAGAGACGAGCGGTCCGTGGGCGAAGCGGATTCGGTACCCGGAATGGGATGTGACTATTCAGGATTATCGTGTCCAGTGGTGCCAGGTTGTGGAGCAGCTGGCTGAATCCGGGTCGGATGAGGCCGTTGAAGCGGCGCTTTCGACGCACAGAAGTGCGGTCAAATCGCTTCGCCGGTTCTTTGAAAGCCTGCGTCCTCCGGCATTCCGGCGCACGGCGGCGCAGGCCGATGGCGAGGATTTGGATATTGACGCGCTGGTTCGCCGGGTCGCGGAACAGCAGTCCGGCATGGAAGGCAGCGATCGTATCTATGTCCGGCATGAGAAGAAAGAGCGGGATGTTGCGGTGGCATTTCTGGTAGATGTGAGCGGTTCGACCAGCCGGCAGCTGGAAGACGGGCGGCGGGTGATCGACATCGAGAAGGAAAGTCTGGTACTTCTGTGCGAAGCGCTGGAGGCGGTTGGCGACCAGTACGGGGTGTACGCCTATTCCGGACAGGGACGGGCGCAGGTCGAGTTCTCGGTGGTGAAAGAGTTCGACGAGCCATTGGGACGGGCAACGGCCCACCGATTGGGTGGCCTGGTCCCGCGGCAGCAGAATCGCGATGGCGCGGCCATCCGTCATGCGACGGCCAAGCTGCGGGCCTGTGAGGCCCGCACGAAACTGTTGGTCCTGGTGAGTGACGGCCGTCCTCTGGACGGGGACTATAAAGACGACTATTCGCTTGAGGATACCAAGGCGGCGCTTCGTGAGGCGCGGCAGGCCGGGATCGATCCCTTCTGTGTCACGATCGACCGGGAGGCCGATGCCTACCTCCGGCGCATGTATGGCGATGTGCGGTTTGCCGTGATCGACCGGGTGGAGTCTTTGCCGGCCCGGTTGCCGCGAATTTATCAACGATTGACGACGTAGGCCTATGTCCGATACATCTGCACGACCCGCGGTTCCGCCCTGGCTCTATAAATTGTTTACAGGGCATCAATATCCCTATGTGCGCCGGCTGGCGAAATTCGGCCAGGCGGTGATTCCGGGCGAGGACCGCCCGGAGCCGACGAAGGACATGATCGACGCCAAGTTCTGGGAGGTCTATCCCCGGTGCTGGGCGAAGGTGCTTCAAGAGGTGAAGGTCGGGATGATCGTGGTCTTTCACGACCTGGGTGAATATCCGGCAGGCGGATATCAGGCCCTCGTGGACGACCCGGAGTCCTTCCTGTCGGCGACCTACGGCAAAAAGAAGATCAAGGTCAATTTCTATGACGGGGATAATTTTGTGTGCACGATCAATTTCAAGGTGGCGGGTTGGACAGAGCACGAGGGCGGACATTGACGGGTTCAGTGCATCCTTTGCGGTCGCGCCCACGCGCGGGAATTGATGGAAGAGTTGTTGCGCGCAGCGCAGGATAGGCTGAACCCCGTCAATGGGAATGGGATACGTCACGGAGAGAGAAGAGGCCAAGATTTTAGGAGCTGAGGTGTAATGATGGGGCGACCGAAGATTACAGTGGTGGGCGCGGGCAATGTGGGTGGGACGGCGGCGCAACGGTTGGCCGAGCGGGATCGCTACGATGTGGTGCTGGTCGACATTGTCGAAGGCGTTCCGCAGGGGAAGGCCCTCGATATGGCGCAGGCCGGGCCGGTGTGCGGCTATAGCACCCGTGTGGTCGGGACCAACGGATATGAGGAAACCGCCGGGTCTGCGGTGGCAGTCATCACCTCGGGGATCGCACGCAAGCCTGGTATGAGCCGGGACGAACTGCTGACGACCAACGCCAAGATTGTGCAGTCGGTGGTGAAAGAGCTCATCGCCCGTTCGCCGGAAGTCATCCTGCTGTTAATCACCAACCCTCTGGATGCAATGGTGCATGTGGCGTTGAAGGTCAGCAAGTTTCCTAAGTCACGGGTGATCGGTATGGCGGGAGTGCTCGATTCGGCGCGCATGCGCACGTTCATCGCGAACGAATTGAAAGTGCCTGGGCCTGACGTGGAAGCGATGGTGCTGGGCGGGCACGGCGATACGATGGTGCCGCTTCCCCGGTACACCACGGTCAAAGGCAGGCCGGTGTCGGAGCTGATCCCCAAAGACCGGCTGGACGCTATTGTGAAACGCACGCGTGAGGGCGGAGCCGAGATCGTGGGTCTGTTGAAGACCGGCAGCGCGTTCTATGCCCCTTCTGCTTCGGCTGTCGATATGGTCGATGCGATCATGCAGGACCAGAAGCGGGTGCTGCCGTCGGCGGTGCTGTGTGAAGGCGAATACGGGTTGAAGAATGTCATAGTCGGGGTGCCTGTGAAGCTGGGCCGGGGCGGGGCCGAGCAGGTCATTGAGTACGAGTTGACGGCGGATGAGCGGGCGGCGCTGGAGGCTTCTGCCACGGCGGTGAGGGAGTTGTGCGCGAATGTCGATCGATTGATGTCGTAGTGTCAGTGTGCCGGCGTTGTGCCGGTGGCGTGACAACTGTGAAGGGGCTGCAGCATGGTGCAGTCGAGCAATAAACCGTGTGAGGAGAG
>JABFSU010000129.1 GCA_013140455.1 Nitrospira sp.
CTCTTCGCCCGCGCCGTCGGAATCTTGGCTAAGGCCATCACATCCTTCGAAAAGATCTTGCTGGATTCCAGCCGGGCGGCATTCTTTGTCGGACCGAAGATTTTCAACTTGGCCTTGCGAAATTCATCGACAATGCCGTTCGCCAGCGGCACTTCCGGCCCCACCACCGTCAGATCGACCTGTTCCTTGATGACAAATTCTTTGAGCGCCGTAATGTCATCCGCCTTGATCGGCAAGCACGCCGCCAGCGACTCAATCCCGGCATTCCCCGGCGCACAAAAGATTTGCGGCTTCCGCGGACTCTGCGAGAGCTTCCACACCATCGTGTGCTCACGCCCACCGCTCCCGACGACAAGAATTTTCATAGTCAATGTGTCTGCATGAATAAAAAGAGGCTGCTCAAAATGATCATCCTGCAAGGCCGCAGGTGAGTCAAAACCGGAGGCGTACCTTTCTCACCCACCCTCCCCGAGCTACAAAAGTAGCTCTGTCCCGGCGGGCTACGTTGAGGATTTTCCCGAGCCGAGAACGAAGTTGGGGGCCTGTTTCAGCATCCGACTACGACTAATGGCGGAAGTGGCGCATCCCCGTCATAATCATCGCCAACCCCTGTTCGTCCGCCGCCTTAATGATTTCGGCATCGCGAATCGAGCCGCCCGGCTGAATCACGGCCGTGATCCCGGCTTGCGCCGCCGCATCAAGACCGTCGCGGAACGGGAAAAACGCGTCCGACGCCATCACGCAGCCCTTCACCGGCATCTGCGCTTTCATCACCGCCAGCTTCACGCTATCGACGCGGCTCATTTGGCCGGCGCCGATCCCGACCGTCTGGCCCGGCGTCGCATAAATGATCGCGTTCGACTTCACATGCTTGCAGACCTTCCACGCGAAGGCGCAGGCCGCATATTCCTCGTCCGTGGGCTTTCGTGCCGTCGGGACTTGCAGCGTACGAAGGTCCGCCAACACACCCAAATCGCGGTCTTGCACGATCAACCCGCCGACGAGTTTTTTGAGGTCGAGTCCCACCTGCTTCACCTTCGTGAGCGGACCGACATCAAGCAACCGCAGATCCTTCTTGCGCTTCAATTCAACCAGCGCATCCTCGGCAAACCCCGGGGCAATGACGACCTCGACGAAGGTCGAGGTGATTTCCTTGGCGGTGGCCAGATCGACCGGCCGGTTGAACGCCAGGACGCCACCGAACGCCGAGACCGGATCCGTCGCACGCGCCTTCACATAGGCTTCGACGGGCGTCGCGCCCAGCGCCACACCGCAGGGATTGTTGTGCTTGATAATGGCGACCGCGCACTCGTCGTATTCTTTCGCCAGTTCGAGGGCCGAATTCGCGTCGAGGAAGTTATTGTACGACATCGCCTTCCCATGCAGAATCTTCCCGCGCGACACCGATGGCTCATTGGAGTTGAATTCGCGATAGAATGCACCCTGCTGGTGAGGATTCTCTCCATACCGCAACGTCTCCGCCAGCTCGAATTGCAGCGAGAGGATCTTGGGGAACTTCACTGCTCCCTCCTGCCCGCCCTGCACCTGCTTCTCGAGATAGCCCGCAATCAGACTGTCATAGCGCGCCGTATGCTGAAACACCTTCATCGCCAGCTCGCGACGCAACGCAGGCGAGGCCGTCCCCGCCTTTGCCGCATCCAACACACGCGTATAGTCCGCCGGATCGACCACGACCAGTACATCCTCATGATTCTTCGCCGCAGAGCGCAGCATCGACGGACCGCCGATATCGATATTCTCAATCGCTTCTTCAAACGGACAATTCGGCTTCGCAATGGTGGCTTCAAAGGGATAGAGATTTACGACGACCACATCGATCGGACCGATGTTGTGCTGTTTCATCTGATCGACATGCGCCGGCACCGAACGGCGACCGAGTAACCCGCCATGGATCTTCGGATGGAGCGTCTTCACTCGGCCATCGAGAATTTCCGGCGAGCCCGTATAAGCCGCCACATCCGTGACCTTCACACCAGCATCGCGCAAAGCCTTGGCCGTCCCGCCCGTCGAAAGAATTTCTGCTCCAAGAGCTTCCAAGCCCTTGGCCATCTCAACGACTCCTGTCTTATCTGAAACACTAATCAGCGCCCGCTTGATGCTGGCCATGTCTATACTCCTTCAGAAATGCTCGATAAAGTAATGGTTTGTATCTTGGAAGGCGGGCGAAGGATAGCAAATGGGTCGAAGAAGTTCAAGAATCAGCCGGAGCGGACTCTAGGCAAGACATTCACTTCAGAAAAGCTGCACTCTCTTTCTGCTGCACTCTCTTTCTAATGTGTGGACTAAACCTGGACCTTGACCTCAGCCTCTCAGCCACCCCTCTACATCCGTAGGGTAGACTACGCCCCCCTCCACCGACTATGATGCGGAGGTCGAGAAGTATCAGTCATCCGAGCTCGTCACCACAGGAAGCGAGTTCCATTCATTATCGAGGCTCCACAATGGGTACGCATTTTTTCAACCGGCACACAATCTGGACCGTATTCGTTTCACTGCTTGTCGCTCTAGGCCTGGGAGCCTGTTCAGACGTGTCGAACGCACCGGCGCCGCCAACACCGTTATCGCCAAATGCAAAACTTTCCAGCTTGACGGTTAGCCCTGGGACTATCCAACCAACAGTATTTTCCAGCGATGTGACCAATTACACGGTAGATGTCCTCACTAACATTACCAACGTCACCGTAGTAGCCCAAGCACAAAACGCCGGAGCCATAGTACAAATCAACGGCTCAACAACGACAAATCTGTCAGTCACACTGGAAGCCGCAGGCACCACTGGATCTACCACCCTAGTCACTATCGTTGTTACTGCTCTAGACGGAAGTCAGAACACTTATGTGGTGGCTGTGAGGCGTGCTGCCCCAGCAGGGAACAACAACCTCCAGAACTTAACCGTTTCACAAGGCACCTTGGACCCCGTGTTTAATGCGAGCACTCAGAATTATACCGTTGCTGTCGCCACCAACATCTCTACTGTCACAGTAACAGCACAAGCCCAGGACGCCGGAGCCACGGTCAGTATTAATGGATCGCCCGTCACCTCCCAAATCGTCACACTGGGAAACGCAGGTACCTCGGGCTCTAGCACCTTAGTCACGATTATCGTGACAGCCCCAAATGGCACGCAGAAACCCTACCTGGTGACAGTGAATCGCGCTGCACCTGGGGGAAATAATAATCTTCAGAGCTTAACAGTTTCGCAGGGAAGCTTGGATCCAGCGTTCACTCCAAGCCATTTGAACTATACAGTCGGCGTCGCCACCAATATCACCAGCGTCGCCGTGACGGCGCAAGCGCAGGATGCCGGAGCTTCAGTCAGTATTAATGGGGCTCCCGTCACAACCCTATCAGTCCCACTTGGCGTCCAAGGGTCTAATACTCTTGTCACAATCGTTGTGACAGCCCCTAATGGCTTACAGAATACCTATCTGGTGACCGTGAATCGTGCGGCACCTGGGGGGAATAACAATCTATCTGCGCTGACTGTTTCTGCCGGAACTCTCGTGCCCGCCTTTGCATCCGCGACCACGACGTATGCTGTTGCAGTTCCCAATGCGACTGTGACCACCACGATCACTGCAACGGTTGCAGATGCTACCGCGACACTAACAATCAATGGTGTTGGGGCAATTTCCGGCTCCCCCTCAGCAAGTATCTCGCTCGCCGTGGGACAGAATTCGATTCCTATTGTGGTAACGGCGCCAAATGGCAACCCGAAAATCTATCTTGTAAATGTGACTCGGGCTGCACCAGGATCAAATAACAACCTATCTGCTTTGAGTGTCTCCGCCGGTGCGCTTGCGCCCACCTTTGGCGCTGCAATCACAGCGTATGATGTGGCAACTCCGAATGCCACAACGACCACGACGATTACTGCAACACTGGCCGACTCGACTGCATCCCTGACGATCAATGGGGCTTCTGCAATTTCCGGCTCCCCCTCAGCAAGCATTCCTCTAGCCGTGGGCCCCAATGCAATCCCCGTCGTCGTCACCGCGCAAAACGGAAATCCCAAAACTTACACCGTGACCATCACTCGGGCGGCCCTAGGCGGGAATAATAACCTGTCCGCATTGATCGTCTCCGCCGGCACTCTCGTCCCAGGCTTTGCTGCCGGAACCACAACGTACGATGTAGCGGCCTCCAATGCCACCGTGTCCACCACGATCACTGCAACGGTGGCGGACTCCACCGCAACCTTGACCATCAATGGTGTTGGAGCAATTTCTGGCTCTCCCTCAGCAAGCATTCCTCTAGCCGTAGGCGCCAATGCCATTCCCGTCGTGGTCACTGCGCAAAACGGAACCCCTAAAACCTATACTGTTACGGTTACCAGAGCTGCACTCGGGGGAAATAACGACCTGTCCGCCTTGTCGGTTTCCGCCGGAGCACTCGCGCCCGCCTTTGCTACTGGAACCACGGCATACGATGTGTCGACCCCGAATGCCACCGTGACCACCACGATCACTGCAACAGTAGCAGACTCCACCGCAACACTAACAATCAACGGTGCTGCAGCGATCTCAGGAGCTCCCTCTGCCAGCATTCCTCTGGCCGTGGGCGCCAATGCGATTCCCATTGCGGTCACTGCGCAAAACGGAACGCCAAAAACCTATACCGTTACTATCACGCGAACCCCCTGATCCATAAAAGCTAACCAGAACAAGTGGGGGCGCTGTGAAGGAAGCACAAATTCAAAGTGCTCCCACTCCATAGCCGCTGTATTCACTCCACCCTCTTGGCAACAAAGATTTTCATCATCCCCCCTCCCCCTTCGTAGGGCAGACAAGCTCAGGGTTTTTCCTGTATGATTCACAAATAGTTTCCACCGAGGGCAAACCGGCCATCAGCCGATACTTGCGAAGAATGCCGTCGGATTTCATTGCCATGATTGCGAAGAGATCGTCGTGCGGATATTAGCGTTAACGCGCAACACAGAGAGAGCCCTTGCGAATCTGTGGACTCTCGCCTTGCTACTTCTTATTGCGATTGGAGCCGCGTCGTGCGGCGACGTCTCTAACGCTCCGGCTCCAGTAACTGGGCCTGTCGTATTGACAATCACGACGACGACACTTCCGGCCGCCACCGCAGGAACCGCCTATACCGCAACGCTGGCCGGATCCGGGGGAACTGCGCCGTATAACTGGCTGGTCACCCCGGCTCTACCGACAGGACTTTCGCTGAACGCCAGCTCAGGTGCAATCACCGGAACACCCGGAAGCAATACCATTGGAACCACCACCCATACGTTTGTTTTGCAAGATGCGGCACTAGGGTCCGATGCCCAGATCATCACACTGACCATCAATCCGGCCACATTAGCCATCGCCCCGGTCACGCTGCCACCCGGCGTCATCAACCAGGCCTACTCACAGACGACGCTCACCGCAACCGGGGGCATCCCGCCCTATACCTGGTCAGTCTTACCGGCGCTGCCAAACGGATTGCAGTTCAATGTGGCATCGCCAGGCTCCATCAGTGGAACTCCACTCACGGGTACGATCGGCACCACGACCCATACGTTTACGGTCTTAGATTCAAGCACTCCGTTCAAGCAGACCGCTTCAACGGACCCGCCGCTTTCCTTAACCATTACATCGCTCTTTATCACCACCAACTCATTACCGAATGCCAGAGTCGGACGATCCTACAGCACCACCCTCGCACGATCAGGCGGCGTCGCACCCTTTACCTGGTCCGTCAATCAATCCTTACCTACTGGACTCAGCTTGAATGCCTCGACCGGAGTAATTACCGGCACTGCAGCATCGGGAACCCTCGGTACTCATACACGCACGTATACAGTTCAAGACTCTTCAAACCCGAAGCAGACGTACAGCAAGTCTCTGAATCTGACCATCACCAACTAGCCACGGCTTCAGTTCCACATCATCCTCGTCTCGTTTGACTTCCCCTTCCCCGCCCTCCTAGAATTCGGCCAGAGCGTCATTCTTCGTCCGTCTCTACCTGCACACCCAATTCAGCCTCCTCGACGGCGCGAATCAGATCGAGCCGTGGCACTCTGCGCTCAGGACTCCCACTTCAACTCAAGCTTCTTGAGGAGGACAGCACAGTCCCGCAAATACAGATTCGACAGATTCTGAAATATGCTGATTCCCGTCAGTGGATTTTCTGGCAGATTAGCGAGACCTGGAAGAAGAACAATGGGGCGTGAGTATGGATCGAACCGCTTAGCACCGGCCTCAGTCTATGCAGCGGTCAGCGGGGAAATGTGATTGATCGTACCCTTGATGTTCCGCGCAGCTTCCCACAAGTCCACCGCACGCTGGGCATTCAACCAGAATTCAGGGCTGTTGCCGAATAAACGAGAGAGTCGCAACGCCATCTCAGGACTCACCGCACGCCGCTCCCGCAGCAATTCATTCACCGTCTGGCGAGACACCCGAAGAGATTTGGCAAAGCTGGATACGGTCAAGCCATACTCCGGCAAGAAATCCTCCCGCAGCATCGCCCCAGGATGCGTGGGCCGGACTTTACGCTCTCGCTTGTTGGGGATGCTCATCGTACACCTCGCATCAATGATAATCTGCTATCTCAACGTCGTACGCATCGCCATCTTCAAATCGAAAGCACACTCGCCATTGGTCGTTGATGGAAATCGAATACTGCCCGGCCCGGTCTCGTTCCAATTTGTGAAGTCGATTGCTCGGAAGTACAGATAGCTCATTTACGTTCGTTGCGAGATCAAGATATTCCAGCTTACGCACTGCCCGTTCCCAGATTCCAGGAGGAAAGCGCTTCGACTTACCGCTCTCGTACAGCTCTTTCGTACGCCTGTCGGCAAAAGTCTTGATCACGCGGAAAGTGTAACGCCATACGTGACACCTGTCAACCTCGGCTCATGCCTGAACGCTTGTGGAAAAAGATGGAGCATCGCTTGACGTTACACCTCGATAAATCTGGACGGTCAAGTTGTGTCGTCGAGCTCCCTTCTCCTCGTTTGACTTCCCCTTCCCCGCCCTCCTAGAATCCGACCATGGCTTCGTCCTTCGTTCATCTCCATCTGCATACCCAGTTCAGCCTCCTCGACGGCGCGAATCAGATCGAGCCGCTCGTGCAGCAGATCAAGTCGTTCGGTCAACCGGCCGTGGCCATGACCGACCACGGCAACATGTTCGGCGCGATCGAGTTCTATCGCAAAGCCAAGGATGCGGGAGTCAAACCCATCATCGGATGCGAAGCCTATATGGCGCTCGGCAGCCGCCACGCCAAGAAGGACAGCGGCCTTGCCCACAACGATTATTATCACCTGATCCTCCTGGCCAGAAATCTGACCGGTTATCAGAACCTCATCAAGCTTTCAAGTAAAGCATACCTTGAAGGGTTCTACTATAAGCCTCGGATGGATAAGGAACTTCTCAAAGAGCATCACGAAGGATTGATTGCCTTGTCAGGCTGCCTCAGCGGCGAGATCCCCTATCTGATCGGCCAGAAAGACATGGACGGCGCCATGGCCGTCGCAGGGGAATTCCAGGAGATCTTCGGGAAGGAGCATTTCTACCTCGAAGTGCAAGCCAACGGGCTCGATCATCAACGCATCGCCAATGCCGGACTGATCGAAATCCACAAAAAGATGAACATCCCGATGGCAGGCACCAACGACTGCCACTACCTTAAAAAAGAAGACTCCCATCCGCACGAACTGATGCTCTGCCTCCAGACCGGCAAGACGCGCAGCGACCCGAACCGGATGAAGTTCGACACCGATCAGCTCTACGTCAAATCGACGGAAGAAATCACGCCGGCCTTTGCCGAATTTCCCGGTGCCGTCACGAACACCTGCCGCATCGCGGACAATTGCGACCTGGAGCTCGTCCTCAACAAAACGCACCTGCCGCAATACAAAGTCCCGGAAGGCTATACACGCGAATCGTACGTGGAACATCTGGCCATCGAAGGACTCAAGGCCAGATTAAAAGAACGACCCAGCACGATCCTGCCGGCCGCCTACGAGCTGCGACTGCGCGAAGAGCTGATGGTCATTTGCTCCATGGGCTTTGCCGGGTACTTCCTGATTGTCTGGGACATCATTCGCTTCGCCCGTTCACGCGGCATTCCCGTCGGACCGGGACGCGGATCGGCTGCTGGAAGTCTGGTCGCCTATGCCCTTCGCATCACGGATCTGGACCCGCTCGTCTACAGCCTGCTCTTCGAGCGGTTCCTGAATCCGGAACGTGTGTCCCTCCCCGATATCGACATGGACTTCTGCATGGATCGCCGCGGCGAGGTGATCAACTACGTCGTGGACAAATACGGCAAG
Source organism: Nitrospira sp. (assembly GCA_013140455.1). Taxonomy (GTDB): domain Bacteria; phylum Nitrospirota; class Nitrospiria; order Nitrospirales; family Nitrospiraceae; genus Nitrospira_D. The sequence continues at coordinate 8,303 of JABFSU010000129.1, forward strand.
GATCACGTCGCGCAGATCATCACGTTTGGAACGCTCGGAGCGAAAGCCGCCATCCGCGATGTCGGCCGCGTGCTCGAAATCCCCTATGCCGAAGCCGACAAAGTCGCCAAGCTGATACCCAACCAGCTCAACATGACGCTGCAACAAGCCCTTGAGCTAGAGCCGAAGCTCATGGAGCTGGTCAACACCGACGCCCGAATCGCCGAGCTGATGAAAGTCGCCCAATCGCTGGAAGGCCTGGCCCGGCACGCCTCGACGCACGCGGCCGGCGTCGTCATCTCCGAAGGCCCGCTGACCGACCATGTGCCCCTCTACAAAGGGGCCAACGACGAAATCGTGACGCAATACACGATGGGCGATGTCGAAAAGATCGGCCTGGTCAAATTCGACTTCCTCGGTCTCAAGACCCTGACCATGATCCACCGGGCGGAAATTCTCATCAACGAAACGCATCCGGATCGGCCTCCGCTGGCGGTCGAACAACTCCCGTTCGACGATGCGAAAACGTTTGAGCTCCTCTCGTCCGGCAAAACCACCGGGATCTTTCAGCTGGAAAGTTCCGGCATGCGCGACCTGCTGACCGGCTTCAGGCCGGACCGGTTCGAGGATATCATCGCCATCATCGCCCTCTACCGCCCCGGTCCGATGGACCTGATTCCCGACTTCATCAAGCGCAAGCAGGGCAAAGTCCCGATCACCTATGAGACGCCCGAACTTGAGCCAATCCTGAAAGACACCTACGGGGTCATCGTCTATCAGGAACAGGTCATGGCGATCGCCAACAAGGTCGCCGGCTTCTCGCTGGGACAAGCCGACATTCTCCGCCGCGCGATGGGTAAGAAAAAGCCGGAGGAGATGGAGAAGCTGCGCGTCAAATTCCTGGAAGGCGCGAAGAACAACAAGATCGCCGAGAAAAAGGCGGAGAAGCTCTACGAGCTGATTCAAAAGTTTGCCGGGTACGGGTTCAACAAGTCGCACGCGGCGGCCTATGCCGTTGTCTGCTATCACACCGGCTACCTCAAGGCGCACTACCCGACCGAATTCATGGCCGCGCTTATGACGACGGATATGGGCAACCAGGATAAGATCGTCGGCTACTTCACTGAATGCCGCGACCTCGGCATCAAAGTGCTGGGACCCGACATCAACGAGAGCGGCAAGAACTTTACCGTCATCGACCGCGCCATCCGGTTCGGCATGGCGGCCATCAAGAACGTGGGCGAGGGAGCCGTCGAATCCGTCCTGGCCATTCGCGCAGAGAACGGCCCCTTCAAATCATTCTTCGATTTCTGCCGCCGCGTCGACCTCCACAAAGTGAACAAGCGCATGCTGGAAGGCCTGATTAAAACCGGCGCCTTCGATTCCACCGCCACGAAACGGGCGCAGCTCATGGCCGTGATGGATCAAGCCGTCGAAGACGGCGCTGCCGCACAGCGCGAGCGGGACCTCGGACAAACCAGCATCTTCGGCGATGAGCATAGCGGACCCGACACATCGGCCACGCTGGCGACGCCGCCGCTCCCCCCGATTGCTGAATGGGATCAAGCGCTGCGATTAAAATATGAGCGGGAGTTGACCGGATTCTATATCACCGCCCATCCGCTGACCCGGTACGAAGCGACACTCAAAGCCCTCTCGACGGCCACGACCGTCGGACTCTCAGACGTGTCCGACGGGAAAGAGGTCAGGATCTGCGGCATCATCGCCTCGGTCAAATCGATGATCACCAAAAAAGGCGATCGGATGGCGTATCTGAACGTCGAAGATCTTCACGGGACGGTCGAAGTCATCGCCTTCCCGGATCTTTTCAAAACCGCCGGCGAGCTGATTGCACCGGAGCGGCTAGTGCGCATCACCGGCACCATCGATCGCGGTGACAAAGGCACCAAACTGCGCGGTGTGAAGATCGAGCCGCTGGCCGATGTGCAGACGCAGTCGATCAAACGCGTGCAGATCAGACTGTCGGATCGATCGGAGACCACCGACCAACTCCCGAAACTCCGCGATATTTTCACGCGTTACCCAGGCAACACGACGGTTTCACTGACGTTCTCGATGGGGAACACCCTGGAAGCCGATACCGTCCCCCTGCCGAACCACACGATTTCACCCAGCGAATATTTTGTGGCAGACGTTGAAGAAGTGCTAGGCAAAGGGGCTCTGTCTTTGCTATCTTAGTGTACGTAATTGGGGGTATGCCTCCTCCATAGGATTCACCCTGGAATTCCGAGCTCCATGCGCGACTATCTCGAGTTTGAAAAGCCGGTCCGCGAGATCGAAGAAAAGATCGAAAAGTTAGCGGCGGCCAATTCAGGCAAAGCCTCCACGCAGGAAGAAATCCGGAAGTTGCGCGGAAAGCTTGCGCAGGTCGAGCATCAACTCTACAGCACATTGACCCCCTGGCAGCGGACCCAGCTCGCCCGCCACCCCCAGCGCCCCAGCACACTCGATTACATCAGCGAACTCAGCCGTGGGTTTTTGGAACTCCATGGGGACCGCTCATTCGGAGACGACCGGGCCATCGTCGGGGGATTTGCCAAGTTCAACGATCGTACGGTCATGATCATCGGCCACCAGAAGGGCAAGACACTGAAGGAACGCATGCAGCGGAACTTCGGCATGCCCAATCCGGAAGGCTATCGGAAAGCCTTGCGTCTGATGCGATTGGCGGAAAAGTTCGGCCATCCCATCCTGACCTTCATCGATACCCCGGGGGCCTACCCGGGGATCGGCGCCGAAGAGCGCGGACAGGCGGAAGCCATCGCCCGAAATCTATTGGTAATGTCACGGCTCAAAGTCCCGATTCTGTCCGTCGTGATCGGTGAGGGCGGCAGCGGCGGCGCACTGGCGCTCGGAGTTTCAGACCGCGTCCTCATGCTGGAACATTCGGTCTATTCGGTGATTTCTCCGGAAGGATGCGCGGCCATTCTCTGGGACAGCCCCGCCAAGGTTCCGGATGCGGCCATGGCCCTGAAGATCACGGCCCAGGACCTGATGGGTCTCGGCGTGATCGATGAGATCGTTCCTGAGCCCTTAGGCGGAGCGCACCGTGAACCCAAAGCCGTCTGCGACCGGGTTGCCAAAGCCCTCACCAATCAACTCTTCCAGCTGCTCGATCTCCCGCACAACGAACTCCTGAACCAGCGCGATCTCAAATTTCGCAAGATGGGCGCCGTTGAAGGGCTCGTCGCGCAAGCCTAGTCGGTACACCCCGCCCTATTCCAACAATCCCGCCTCCATGAATCGCTGCTGAATCGCTGACTGCATCGTTGACGCCACTTCTGTCCGGCATCCATCCAGACTTCCATCTTGTAGATATCGCTCAATCGTCCGCGGCAGTTTTTTCCACCAGGCCTTCGCCGAGATCCGCGCCTGATCGGCTTCGACTCCCTCCCCGGCAAGCAGCTTTCGAATCTCATGCTCAAAGAAAGCCACGTGCGTTTCTTCGTCGTCCACGATGGACTGCATGTCCGGGCGCAATCCGACGAGCAGCTTCGCAAACTCCAACCCCAGCGCTTCGTAGCCGAACAACAGCACGGCGAGCGACGGCCACTGGTGCGGCACCGTCGGCAAGACCTCACGCCCCCAGGACTGATAGCCCACCAGCGTTTCAAAATGTTTCAAATGTTCTTCCTCATCGGCTTCGTGCTGCTTGAGAAAGGCCAGAACATTCGCCGGCACATCGCGCAACTGCGCCGCTCGCACCGCCCACAGCGCCATGGCCTCGGCCTTCAAGAAGCGTTCGAGAATCGGCCGCTCGCTACTGGGAGGAATAATCATCGACATACCTACGGCAAGAATGAGATTGAACGATCGGAGATTCTGCCGGCCCGGTTGCACAGGGATGAATCACTGAGTAGGATGACCGCGCGCTCACATCTGCGGCGTTGAAAGGAAGTCATCATGCCACCATACGCTCCATACCTCACGCCCCTGGTCCTTTCCTTTGCGCTCCTCGGAGGATGCGCATCCATGGAAACGCCCTCGGAAGATCTGATCAAGCATGTCCCGCTAATCGAAATCGGGAAGCCGGAACCGGCCGACAAAAATTACATCCTCTACATTCCCGGAGGCAAGACCATCCCCGTTCAGCTGGCGGTGAAAGGCCCCCTCGTCGTCAATCCGGGAGAAGCCACCACTCGCATCCAACTGACCCAGAGCCTCTACCTCTATAAGGAATGGTCCAGCCTCGACGGAAGAAACTGGACTCATCGGGCTTTTCAAGGCCGCGTCTCGATCGGTCTGGCTCCACAGGGAGGGATTATCGACATCGTCGTCGACCGCCCGAACTAATGATACAGGTCTTCCTCCACGCTACCGAAACTTCAACCATTCCACCGCACCCGCACCGGCTGCGCGGCCGCTGGCAAAACAGGCCGTGAGCAGATACCCGCCCGTCGGAGCTTCCCAATCCAGCATCTCTCCAGCGCAAAAAACCCCCGGCACCTCGCGCAACATCAATCTGGCATCGACCGCTTCAAAAATCACTCCGCCAGCCGTGCTGATCGACTCTGCCAACGGCCTGGTCGCAATCAGCTTCAACGGCAACGACTTGATTGCGGCGGCCAGTTTGGCCGGATCGGAAAAATCCTCTTTTGAGACGACTTCGCGCAACAGCCCGACCTTGACTCCAGTCATACCCACCCGCCGCTCCAAATGCGTCGCCATGGTTTTTTTCCCGCGCGGCTTGGCAAGATCGTTCGTCAAACCGGAGAGATCGCGGTCCGGCGCCAAATCCAGCCGCAAGGCTGCGGTTCCCTTGGCGGCAATTTCGTCGCGTAAGAGGGCGGACATCGAATAGATCACGCCCCCCTCTACTCCAGTCGTTGTCACGACGAATTCGCCTTGCTGCCACTTCTCTCCGCCCGCCGGCGTCTGAATCTTCAAAGCCACGGATTTGACCGGATGGCCTGCAAACTTCTTCTTGAAAATATCCGTCCAGGCAATGTCGAATCCGCAGTTGGCCGGGCGCAACGGACTTACCGAGACGCCGCGCTGTGCAAGCCACGGCACCCACGCGGCATCCGAACCGAGTTGCGGCCAACTCCCTCCGCCTAGCGCGAGGATTACCGCATCGGCACGAACCACCTGATTCCCCTCCGGGGATTCGAATTGCAGCGCACCTTGCGCATCCCATCCGCGCCAGCGATGCCGCACATGAAACCGAACACCTGCCTGACGCAGCCGCCGCAGCCAGGCTCGCAGCAACGGAGCCGACTTCATGTCTTTCGGAAACACCCGACCGGACGATCCCACAAATGTCTCGATTCCCAGTCCCTTGACCCAGGCGCGCAGCGCCTCCGGTCCAAAGCCTGCCAGGAGCGGAGCGATCTGAGTCCGACGCGTCCCATACCGCGACAGCATTTTCTCGACCGGCTCGGAATGCGTGAGGTTCAGCCCACCCTTCCCCGCCAGCAGAAACTTCCGCCCGACCGACGGCATCGCATCATAGAGATCGACCTGCGCTCCCGCTGCGCTCGCACTTTCCGCAGCCATGAGCCCGGCCGGCCCTCCCCCGATAATCGCAATCTTCATCACCGGATCATTCCCCCTTCAAACCGAGCAACCGCGAAGTGGTCATTGACCGGGCGATTGGTTACAGCAACCAGACACACACATCTCAGAACCGGCAGGCATTGTAGCAAAGTCAGGAGGTGGAAAGAGACAACGATCGCCGCCATCCTATCATCAGCCTCAAACCGCATAGCGCTGAACGGGATCGATGAGCTGGCGTTTCCATATGAGCCGTTGAAAAAATCCCCCATGTGCAGCACCCACCTGTGTTCTCCCCTCCACAGTTTTTGGATTGTGCTCAACACTCCGCTCGGTAACGCCGTTCTCTCGCTCACTCCCCGTTTATTCTTTTCCATTCGCTTCCGGCAGCACATTTGCTAGACACATTCATAGAGGGCCTGACGGCCAATTGCCCGTCGTTTTGCCAGATAGGAACACAACCCGATGCACCTCCGCCTGCTCATACTGCTGCTTCTCTCGCTAATCTTTGCCGGTCAGGCTTTTGCCGAGCCGTTTGTCGATGTGTTCGGCGGATGGTCGAAGGCGCGCGCCACTGACAGTTCGGCGTCACGGCAAACTTGCTTTATCCTGGGCTGCACGGGAACCGCCGGGACGACGCAGCACCAGTCTTTTTCGTCCGGCGCCGTTGCGGGCATGCGTGGCGGGTACTGGTTCAAGACTCATCCCTGGTTCGGACTGGCGGGCGACTTTACCTACTACCGGACCGCTTCGACGCAGGTCTCGCTGGATTCCTTCGCCCTTGCCGCCACACCGATGCTCCGGCTTCCCCTCTGGACCACGACGGATCTGCTTCAGGGTCGCCTCCAACCCTACGTCGGAGCAGGGCCGACGCTTGTCATGCACAGTGTAAAGGCGAACTTTCGGCCGACCGCGCCGGTTGAGGTCAGCGGTTGGTCGATGGGAGTCGGCTGGACAGTCCGCGCGGGGCTGGCCGTCTCGATGACGGAGCATGTGGCGGTGTTCGGAGAATGGCGCCTGTCACAGGACCGTGTGGCGCTGCGGGACACGGGATTCCTCGGCGCTGGCGATCAGGAACGGCTCGATATGACTCAGACCGTACAGCAATACCTCTTCGGCCTGTCGTACCGGTTCTGAACCGAAGGCCACCGTTTCGTTGTTCGACTCGGCCTCGATCCTGCCCCACGCGGCGCCGATGTCCTTCCCGCTCAGCGTGGCGCTTCGCTGTCGCAATCGCTGCGAGGCCTCCCTGGCATGCCGACGTTTCCGCCACGATTGAGCAGGGTTTGCGAAGATCCGGTAGAATCACTTCCGCTATGACCGCACACCACTCTTGGAGAAGGAATCCCCTCCTCCTGCTTCCCTTCCTCGCTGCGCCGGTCTGGCTTTCTCTCGCCGCCCCTTACGGAACCGCCGCCGCGGACGAAGTTTCTCTGTGGGTCGAGCCGGGAATGGCGGTGGCCGACAGCCCCCTAAGCGGCCGCAGAGAAATCCCGCTCGATGTGCAGGAAATCATTCTCGGGAAGGGAGCGAGCGGCATCAACGGCATCGTCGTGACCTCTCGCCGCCTCTTGGGATTCTCCAGCCGCACATTGTCCTGGACTGAGTTCGAACGGGAGCTTCATGAAAAGCTGCTGGACAAACGTATTCTGCCCGCATTTTCCGTGGTACGGACGGACAGACGGCTTTATAGCTTCCGCGGAGCGGACGGCACCTGGCTGGAGGAGCCTCTCAACGTTCGGGAAACCGTTCAACGGACGCTGGCCAATGACTACGGAGCCGTCTTCATCACGAACGAACGGCTGATCGGTTTCGCGTCGTTACTCGGCGACTTCTCATCGAAAACTCTCGGCGTCCATGAGCGTGTTACGCGGACAGACAACGTGAATGGCCTCATTTCCATTACCACAAATGCCCGCACATTCATCTTCGGCAGCCGCTTGAGCGGATGGGACGAATTCGAGTAGATGGCAGGTAAGGCTGACCTACCCGCCTCGCTTTGCGTCTCCTTGCCCCGACAGGCGATTCGGAATTGAGGCCCCTGATTGGATGCAGGGATAGCGCAAGGGAAAAGGCGGCAGGACGCATCCCCAGGCAGGACATGACTCAAGAGGTACACACCCCTCTTGGAATGCGTTGAGCTTCCTAAGAGTCGAAAGAAGTCGAGGTAGTGTTAAGCGGGTATTTTGTCTGGCTTCGACACTCTCGCACGCACTATCCCATGCCGTCTTCCACGAGGGGCTTTACGGACGGTTACTTCTACGTCTTGGCCGAGTAGCGAGAGAAAATGAACGAGGCGTTCAATGGAAAACCCAGCCATCTGACCCGCTAGAAGTTTTGACACCTTGGCTTGGTCAATCCCCAACTGAGCCGCCGCTTCAACCTGCTTCCACCCCTGCCCTTTGATCGTTTCTTGAAGCGCTTGAAGCAGGCTGCTCTTCAGAATCAATTCGGCGGACTTCTCTTCGGAAAATCCCAAATCTCGAAACACATTCCCGCTACCTTTAGTGACTGTGGCGCGTGTCATTGGTTTTGCTCCTTCCTCCACTTCAACAAGTCGGCGTACCGCCCCTTAGCTAGCTGGATATCGCCTTTCGGAGTCTTCTGAGACCGTTTCTCGAACACATGCAGCACATAGACCGCCTCTTCAAACTTTGCCAGGTAGAGCACGCGATACCCCCCGGTCTCATCCCGTACCCGGATCTCATTGACCCCAGCCCCGACCGTAGGCATTGGCTTCCAATCGTCCGGTTCTTTTCCCTGTTGCACCTTGAAGAGTTGATGCCCCGCCGTCTCCCTGGCATCTTCAGGAAGTTCCCGCATCTCTTCCCGCGATGACCCGACAAAATGAACCGGCTTCATTGCCCCACTCCGGTACCACACTGGTATTGCACGGTACTATACTATGCTAGAAGTGGCATACGAGCAAGAGACCTGCCAACTATTTCAGAACGTTCCTGAGCGGAAAGAACCAGCACGCTTTTAGCAAAAATAGCCTGATATACCTAGATCGGTGAACAGTTCAAAAACATCGTGTCTTGCTGTGATAAATCGTGATAGAGGGGGTCACAATCACAGGCTTTATCGACTCCATAGAATCTATCGAACATTCACAAGCTACTGATTTGACGAAAGAACGGGGAAACCGTTGACCGATCAAACCCTTGTAAAAATGGCCCCGAACGGCCTCAAACCGTACAGTAGTACATCTTCGATTTGTCGGAGTCAGCGCTTGTAAATATCCCGCCTGTGCCCGACCCGTAACACTATAATTTCAGGTCCCTCAAGATCGAAGACCACGCGATAGTCCCCGATGCGAAACCGATAGGAACCCAGTTCAGATTGTTTCAATGGTTCGGCGTGGGCTAGGGGATTCTGTTCGTACCGTTGGAGGGTTTTTCCAATGCGCTGCTTGACGCTTGTGTCGAGCGTATCGATATCTTTGATGGCACGGTGGGTATAGGCCAGCCGGTACTTCACCGACCGAACACGTCGGCGTGAGACTTCACTCTGCCTGCCTTATAGTCCCGGCGAGCCTCCCGGATACTTTGAAGATATTCCGGCGAGGTGGCAGCGATCAGATCCTCCAGAAAAGCCAGCCGTGCGGTCTTCTTCATACTTTTCACAGCCCGGATGATGGTTTCCGGACTCACTTCCATCTTGAGCGCAGTCGGCATTGATGTTTTCCTTCCATGAAGGGTACACGGCTATTATCAGCGAGGCCCCTGACTGGGTCAAGGGATAGAAGTGATCGGCACGTACTACCTCATCATGGTCGCCAAACGCCACTCTTTCGTCCCTCCAGAAAACTTTGGAGCGCGACAGGCTGATGTCTCGCCACTAGAGTCCGATTGTTTCAATTCGCTGTAGTTCTTCCGCCGTCAACGTGAATTGATCCGATGCCAGATCTTCCTTCATATGTTCGGGATTCGTGGTACCCGTCAGGGGCAACATCCCGATCTGCATGGCGAATCGAAAGACAATCTGCGCGAGCCCGGTCCCGTACTTCACCGCCATCGCCCGCACATCAGGCTCCGTGAAGACCTCACGATTCGCCGTGAGGAGTGAGAAACCCTGATAAATAATCCGATGTTCCCGACAGAGATCCCGCACGGCTTTATCCCACCCGAAGGCGGCATAGCAGCGATTCTGCACCACCATCGGCTTGTGCCTGGCCTTTTCGCACAAGAGCGCAAGTTGCTCGGCTGACACATTGCTGATACCGATCATCCTGGTCTTGCCTGAATCGTAGAACGATTCGATCGCCGCCCAGACCTCCCAATCGGCCGCGCCCAATCCCCGCCTGGAATACGGCCCATGCAGGACATAGGAGTCGAGATAGTCGGTATGGAGATGCGACAAGGAACTCTGAAAGGACTGATTGACCTGTGTCGTGAGATCAGCACTCGCCTCATAGGGTGTCCGATGGTCCTGCCCGTCGACCGAGGTAAACTTGGTCTGAAGAAAGAGCGCTTCCCGCTTGAACCCCTGCGTTGCCAGAGCCAGCAGCGCATCCCCGACCAAAGCCTCCTGATAGTGAATCAGCTGATTCGCTGTATCGATTGCCGTAAAGCCTGACGCCACGGCCAGTTGCACCAACTGGCTCGTCGCCTCTTTCTTCCAGGCCGTGCCATACATGAACGAAGGAATTGAGATACCGTTATATGCCGTCAAACTCATGAAGTAGCCTCCTGGGCGCATGCTGACGTAGCGACCCCCCGCTTGTCTAGTAGCCGAGCCAGACTTGGATGTTTCAAACCGCCAACGGAGTTGATAGAGTGCGGCGCGAGCACAGAAGCGGAGCACACAGACTATGGACAGCGAAGAGACACTTCCCGTCGTCGAACTGAGAGTCACACCCCACTACAGCCAGGCCAACCCTTGGGTGATCCAGGCAATCTCGGGATTCTTATCTGCCTATTTTATGGAATATCCTGGATTTCGGGTGCTGAGACACGCCGATGAGGCTTCGTCGGGTATGCACGTGTGGACTTGTGAAATTCCCGCTTCCCTGAAAGTGCCTCGCCTGCTCAAACGGCTGCAAGCCGACATTCCGCCATCCAAGGTCGTGCCCCCGGACGAAGCTGCTCCAGCGCCAGCGCAATACATCATCGACCGCCCGGAAGCCTAGGCTTAGCAGATACATGGAATGACGCCGAACGTCGGCACCGCCCCGCCGCCATCAGGTAATATGTCCACGTGAAAGGATCGGAAAGCAGAGGCTATCGAGTCTTAAACCACATCAACACCCGCTCACAAGCAGCTTCAAACGGACGGTCAGCCAAGAGCGCAATGCCGGCCAGAGCGAGAAGACTCATTACGAAACTGGCTTCTTCAAGGTCTGTCATAGGAAACGCCTCCTGTTGAGACGTACCCTATCTCACTAGTCGGCGACAGGGTAGTCCCCGAAAGAGGGGACCACCTGGACAGATCAATCCCCCCTCTTTTGAGGGGAGCCGTCGCAGACTCTTTGAGAATCATGACAGGCTGTTCAGAAAGGTCGTCCAGCAAGGCCGCAGCAAGCGAAAAAGCGAAGCGTACTCTTTCCCGTACGTTGAGCTTTTGAGCGTCGCGAGAACGCCGCTGGCGGCCTTTATCAACAGCCTGCTAATCGCGGAACAGTCTGACCGTGACTTTCTGCCCCTTAATTCTGGTGCGGCCCAACGCTTCGATCACGTCGCGCGCCATGGATTCCGGAACCTCCACGAGCGAAAACCGCTCTTCGATTTCGACGCCGCCGATCTGAGCGGACCCCAGCTTGGCTTCGTTCGCAATCGCGCCGACCAAATCACCCGGCCTGATGCCTGCGGCACGGCCGGCCCCGATGTAGATCCGTGCAGAGTTCGGCGTCCGGCCGCCAGTCGGTCTCGCACTCGGCCGCCCCTGTGCCTCTCTTGGACGGATTCCCCGCGACATCTCGCCGGACATCGGTGACGGACGGCGCATCCCTGGACGCGCATAGTCCGGACGGGAATAGTCCGGCACTCTGGCTTGCACGGAAGGGATCTCCTGCTCTTCCGTGTCGCCGCCCTGCGTCTGATGCGCCAGCTTCACCGCCGCCGCCGCAACGTCGACCAATTCAAAATCTTTGGCCAATACCGTGACGACCGAACGGAAATGTTCCACATCGCCTGCGGCCAGCATCTCCCGAATCGCCGTCAGCGTCCGCTCGATCCGCTTGGTCCGCAGATCGGCAACGCTCGGCACTTGGGCGACAACGATCTTTGCCTTGGTCAATTGCTCGATATTCCGCAGCAACCGGTGTTCGCGCGGTTCGACGATGGTAATCGCCTCTCCTTCACGGCCGGCCCGCCCCGTGCGGCCGATCCGATGCACGTACACTTCGGGAGAAGACGGCAAGTCATAATTCACCACATGCGAGACGCTCGGAATATCCAAGCCGCGCGCCGCCACATCCGTAGCCACAAGAATTTGAGTTTGCCCGGACTTGAACGCGCTCATGACGCGGTCCCGTTGCGACTGGCCCATACCGCCATGAATGGCTTCCGCGCGATAGTCCCGTCCCGCCAGGCCGGCGGTCAATTCATCGACCTCCAAGCGGGTCCGGCAGAAGACCAGCGCCGATTTCGGAGCCGCCAAATCCAGCACCCGGATCAACGCCGCCACTTTGTAGGGACGATTCACGACATACGCCGTTTGCAGCACACGCGGCGCCGCTCCGGCTTTGACCAGTTCCTTGGCAATCTTGATCTCGACCGGATTCTTCAAATGACGATGGGCAATCGACGCGATGCGCGGCGGCATCGTGGCAGAGAACAGGGCTGTCTGCCGATCTGCGGGCGTCTGCGTCAGAATCGCCTCCAGATCATCGGCAAAGCCCATATCCAGCATTTCGTCCGCTTCGTCCAACACCACCATCTGCACATGCTTGAGCTGCAAGGTGTTCCGCCGAATATGGTCGAGCGCCCGGCCGGGCGTAGCCACCACGACATCCACACCGCGCTTCAGCGCATAGAGTTGGGGCCCGATGGCCTGACCGCCGTAGACCGCCAATACCGAGATCCGTAGTTCCTTGCCGTACCGCTGCACCGCTTCGCCGACCTGAATCGCCAGCTCGCGCGTCGGCACCAGAATCAGCGCCGCCGGGCGTTGCTTCGCGCCATGTGCCAGCCGTTGCAGCAGCGGCAAGGCAAACGAGGCGGTTTTCCCCGTCCCGGTTGCCGCTTGCCCCAACAGATCGCGCCCGGCCAGCAACGGCGGGATCGACTCCCGCTGAATCGGCGTGGGTTCTTCATACCCCAGCGTGTCCAGCGTCGCCAGCAACGAGCCTTCGAGGCCGAGTGCGGCAAAGCCGGGAGAAAAGCCATGAACGGAGGGGGCGGTGGACGGCTCAGTGTGATCGGATTTCATATAGCCTAGGCGGCACCTTTCTGGTGTGAGCAGGATGCTGAACAAGTCTGCCAGCGGCGTTCTCGCTTCACTCAGAGGCTCGACGTACCGAGAGGTACGCCTCGCCGCTTCGTTTGCTCCGGCCTGGCTGGCCAGCCTTGTTGAGCATCCTGAAATTGCTCTGAACTCAGCTCCATGCTGAAGCTCTTCGCACTACGTCTGGCAGCGGCCGAGTTGCCCGCTGCCTGTTAGACCGACATGTGCTTGGGCCACAGCGACTCAAGCTCAGGAAACTTCTTACGATAATCGGCATGACTGGCGTGAATCACTTTCAACGCTTCTTCACGGCCATACACGCTCGTAATTTCAACTTTATGCTGCACCGAACCCGGCGCCATCTTGTAGGTCAGGAAGTAATGCTGCAGCCGGTCGATCACCGAGATCGGACAATCGCCGATATCTTTGAAATCGCCGTAGGCCGCATCGTCCTTCATGACCGCGATAATCTTGTCGTCGGCTTCTCCGCCGTCAGCCATGCTGAATCCCCCGATGGGAATCGCCGTCAGCAGAATATCGCTATGAGCGATCGTCTTTTCCGTCAGGACACAAATATCCAGTGGATCGCCGTCGCCGACCATGTTTTTGCGCTTCGCCCGCTTCCCGAACAACCCGGCCACCTTTTCGCCGCAATAGGTTTGCGGAATGAGTCCGTAATAGACGGGACAGAAATTCGAAAACCGTTGCGGCCGATCCACCTTTAAGAAACCGCTATCCTTATCGACTTCGTACTTCACCGTATCGGTCGGCACGATTTCAATGTAGGTCGTGACCACATCCGGCGCCTGCTCCCCGATCGAGACTCCATGCCAGGGATGCGCCTTGAACATCAAACCCATCAATCGCTGAATTGGATCCATACCCGAACGCCCCATCGACTCCTCCTGATCTGAATGCCAATATCCACGCGCCGGCAGACGCCGAACGCAGTTGTCTGAACCGAGTACAGGATGCTGAATGAGAGACCGTTGAACGGATCGCGCTGGGAACCGGTTCCGCACTCATCGATATCCGCATGCACGACCAACCCGATATAGGCCCTGCTCAGCGCAACAGACCGAGGCCTGAACGCTCAAGCA
>JABFSU010000042.1 GCA_013140455.1 Nitrospira sp.
GGGGCGGTGACCAACGTGGGCATTGGGCAGAATACCAAGGCGAACCTGGCCTCGACGAACCTGGAAGGCAGCACCTTCAAAGGCACGGCGGTCAATGTGGCCGGCGGCGGGGCGGTGACCAACGTGGGCATTGGGCAGAATACCAAGGCGAACCTGGCCTCGACGAACCTGGAAGGCAGCACCTTCAAAGGCACGGCGGTCAATGTGGCCGGCGGCGGGGCGGTGACCAACGTGGCCATTGGCAATAAAGCTCAAGGCAACTTGTCAGCGGTGAATGCAGAAAATAGTACCGTCAATGGTAATGTTGTGAATGTAACAGGCGCAGGCGCAGCAACGAATGTGGCGATCGGCAGTAATGCCAAGGCCAACCTCAGTTCGGTGAATCTTAAAGACAGCAATGTGACGGGCAATATTGTGAATGCAACCGGCGCGGGCGCAGCCACGAATGTGGCGATCGGCAGTAACGCTAAGGCCAATCTGGGGTCAGTGGACTTAGAAAACAGCAGTTTCAGGGGGACTATCGTCAATTCTGTAACCGGGATGACGGCGACTAATGCCGCGATCGGGTCCGGGAGTGAAGCCAATTCTGGTTCTGTCGTCATGAAAAATAGCGGTGCAAGTGGCGGGGTCGGGAATCATTCAGGGTCAGGAATCATTATCAATGATGTAAAGATGCCTCTGAGCGAGTTGACTGGTCAAAATGCAAATATTGCAGTTGGTGGGAAGACGTCGAATAAGAATTCCGTCGTTATCAAATAATTCTCCTGGCATATGGAGCCGACAAGAAGAACTTCAGATGGGATGGACTGAAAAGGCAAGTACTCTTGTTTCTGCCGGGGTAGCGGTACTTATCATGCTCACGCCTGGATGGCTCTATGCCGAGAGGCTAGAGGCCGTTGAAGGTCAAGCCTGTTACCGGTATGGGGATAAAGAAACGCCTGTCCAGGCCAAAGAAGAAGCCTTGGCTTTGGCCAGAAAAAATGCGGTGGAGAACCATCGCGTGTTTATTGATTCCACGTCGACAGTGAAAGACTTTCAATTAGAAAAAGATCTCGTTGAAGCCGTGAGTGTCGGAACCTTGACGCAAATAAAAATCTTGACCCAAAAAGAAGAAGGCCGAGAAGTGTGCCTGTCCATTAGCGGAATGATCAATCCTGGGCAAACTGAAGATCTGATCGAACAACGCACCAAAGCTAAGGAAATCGTCAAGGCAGCTCAGTCGGAAGAGGTTTCGCCCCGGTCGGCATTTGCCCTAAAACTGTCGGTTAACAAGTCCAATGGCCGATATGAGGAAGGTGAAGAGCTAATTATTTATCTCCAGTCCGAATCGGACGGCTATCTCAAACTTGACTATTTCCAAGCGGATGGGAAGGTGGTGCATTTAGTGCCTAATCTCTTCCGGGGACAGGCCAAAATTGAAAAGGGGAAACAATATACCTTTGGCGGAGTAATGTCGGCGGAGCGTTTTACGATAGACGGCCCGTTCGGCGATGAGCTCATCAAGGTGTTTGTCAGCCCACAACCTATTCCTGAAATCTTCGAATCCAACGAACTCATAGAAGACAGCGGCACGCATTTACAGACTATGAAAATGAAACTTCGTGGCGTAAGAGTTCAGGCCAATGCTGCAGTCTCCCTACGCACATCACAAAAGGGCCTGACGCCATCTCAGAAACCGACGTTAAGTCAGAATTAGAAGCAGTTGCCGCTGGAAGCCACTCGCCAAATTACTTGATATCTACGAAAACAGTGTTGAGATTGTCTCGCTCCTTAAACTTATCGTTGCCTATGTTCTTGTAACGATAAACTATTTTGGTTTCTCCCGTGAGCGTATCCATGACGAAGGCTCCATGGGCTACCCCATCCCCCCAGGCAGCGAGCTGATATCTGCCGTTACTCAGGACCACATCATCCTGCCCTTTGTAGCCCATCAGTACAAACATGCCCACTGCCAATAGGAACCCGAGAAGCAGATCCCTTGCTCTCATCTTATTTAGTATTTCCGTCACAGAACCCTCGTATGATGGCTATGCACGTGGTTAGGTACGTTTCTTCTTAGTTCGTTGCTCGGTAAAATCATCAGTTTGGGCGCCGGCCCCTTCAACCTCGATCACCTCGCTCTCTCCAATAACTTGCTGGCCGAGTATTTCCGAGACCTCTTTCACACTTAAGGCCATCTTGACATAAGCATCCCCTGTTTCGGTCCACCCAAACTCATTCACCGTTGCGAGAAAAATGGTTGCTATTACCTTCGTTTTGACCAAGTCAGACGTGAGGATGTAGTTTTCAACAGTCGTTTGGCTTTCAAGGGTAAACCCCACCACTTTCTTAACAAGCTGCTTATATGCGTCCAATTCAGCCGCTCTAAGCGCTTTTAAGGGGCCTGCTTGCGATGGTGTCGAGGTGGCAAATGCGACGCGTCTAAATACTTTGTTCTTTAAGTCCAATGTTTGATCATCAATGTTCTTAATGCTGTCCAGTCGGACTGAGGCGGTAACCTTGGCGACATCTTTGGTTTCATCGTAGATTACTTCGTCAAACTGAACACCCTTCATTGTGGAGGATGTTTTCGTTTCTGTCGTCCCGCTAAAATTAGCCGCAACCATGTCCTGAACCGTTTCCGTTGCTCGAATTTTGAGACCGTAAACAGACTCGATTAACGCTCTCTCTGCCATGACTTTGGCGGCTGTTGTGGTCATGATTTTCTTATTGCCAGCCAATCCTGGTTGTGCCAGCAAAACTGTCGTCACGAGAAGAACAATGAAAGTTCTGAGTAACAGGTTTGATCCTATTTCATATCTCTTCATTTATGTCCCTTACGTTCATCGGAATCTATTTTGTGCCCCTCGTTAAAATGAATTTCCTGGATTTTCTCTGTGGGTATTCTCGTTGACGTGAAATCGAATACGGGCAGACCGTCCTGATACGTTACGGTTGTCTCCAATTCCACTTTCCCACTTGATGGAAGTTCTGAAATCTGCCGGACGGCCTCTTTATTTAATTCGTCCAACTCTTTAACCGCTTCCTCCACCATTTCTTTATTCCCTGCGAACGCATCTGAGCAATACACAATGGGGGAGGCAACCACTATTAATAGGATAGACAATCTCTTAAAGCGCAGAGGACCGCTTCTTAGGGCTCTTACCATTCTTTCTCGCTTAAGAACCTTCCTATGCCTTGACGATTGAGAGGCGCCAGCTGAGCATTCGAATGGGTTTCATCCTCAATAGCCTTCCCCTGATTCTGCGCTGTTGGTTTCTTCTCGGCCGCTACAGTTCTTTCTGTGCGCTCTGGCAGTGCTTGAGGAGGGCTCTCTTTGGCGGGGCTGATTTCTGCTACAGGTGGCTGCTGTGAAGACGCTTGTGCCTGCTGAAGGAGTTGTTCCAGCACGTGCCTGCGCCGCAAAGCCTCCTGGGTGATTGGAATATTGATCCAAATCGCCTCAAAGCCCTCGGGACTGATCTTACCTTCCGTGTCATTATATTTTGGATACAGGCTTCTTAACGCTTGTTTTGTAGCTAATTCTAGTTGGCCAGTTTGAGGGACATTAAAGCCATGCAGATAGAGCCACTGTTGAGCAACCGCAACAACATGCTGTTCTGATAGGGAGTAATAGTAGCCTCTTACTGCATCGAGAACGACTTTGTCAGGAACGGCATCCTGGCCTACCAAGCGCCAGTAGGGTAGAGCAAGATATTTCCCTGCAATCTGTATCATGCTTAGTTCCACCAAGAGGCGAACTGCCGCATGCCGTCCCTGTACCTTTTTGACGGTTCCTTTCATTCCGAACGTCTGCCCGATAAGGCTCAGGCTGAGCTCTTTTCCTGCAACAGCCTTGTGCACTTTCATGGTGTTCACAGCATTCATCTTGGGAACGCCTGCCATTGTCTCAAAATCCAATAAGTTAAAATCCAACGTGATGCTGGCCAATCCGGATTTGGCTTCATCCCCATACCGCACCCCTACATTTTTCGACGGCAAGAAGTCCGGTATGCCTTTTATTTCAGCCTCGATATTCGCATCGGTATTTTCCCCCTTTGTCACCAATCCTCTGTCAAACTGAGTAATGCCCCCGCTCAGAATCACGTTGGGTATGACTTTATTCGAAAAACTTGAGTACTTCGTCACCATTTGATTTTGTATGAATGCGGGATCATACGGAATAAAAACCACGCGTCCGCCGATTGAGTTCAGCGAGGTTTTTATCATTTCCGTGACATCTCTCGGTATTTCACTCCCTGTAGACGCTGAGGCGCCCGTGTTGTCCATAATGGGGTTGCTTTGAATTCTGAGAGCATCCGTTGCGTAAATCTCTGTCATTATGCCCAGGTCATTTAACGCCTGCGTGTAAGAAGTGGTTTGACTCTCCGGCCGAGACTCTGGCAGATCTACATCAACGTTTCTGGGGTCATGCGAACAAGCTGCTACACATACTGCGATAAAGATCAAAAGGAGCTCGCCCAAAGGGATTGGGCGCAGAAGGTAGTATGATGAGAAGGAGACTGGAACTGCTCTGGTCCGAATCATGTCCTACCTTGCGTCCGAATGTGGTCTGGATTCAATGTGATCGGGCAATGAATATGAAAGGAGAGGGGGAAAAGATAAACGTCTCGAACTCGCCCCCCCCCACATTAGAGCATCGGCTAATGCTTCTTTATTTTTTTTCAATTATGACATTTATGATATCGCCGGTCTGAGCCCCAGCCCCAACAACGATACTATTTTGATTTTGATCTCCGCCGCCGTCCTTGAAGTTGGTATTTTTATCGTTCTTCTTCTGGGCCTTTGTTTTTGCCTGCTGAACAACAAAGTTAATGTTTTTATCGGCCTTGAGTGCTTCATCATCTGCGCTTATTGGCTCTTCCGTATAAGTGGAAAGCCCATCATCCAAATCTCCGGCAAAAACAAAATGGCCATTTCCCGGAAACGGGAGGACAATTCCTATTAAACACACTGAAA
Organism: Nitrospira sp.; assembly: GCA_013140455.1. Classification (GTDB taxonomy): domain Bacteria; phylum Nitrospirota; class Nitrospiria; order Nitrospirales; family Nitrospiraceae; genus Nitrospira_D. Next base: position 4,960 of record JABFSU010000042.1, read on the forward strand.
GTAAGATTATATTCTTCATGTGTGTGTCCTGGGAAAACACCATCCCGTGGGTTAACACATTAGTATTGCAAGCCGCCTTAGCGGGGGTGTCCCCGTTAAGGCGGCTATAAGCTTATTCAGCTACTACAGATCCCATATTTGCTTCTGCACCTTTTCCCAATGCCATATTGGCTGACTGCTTCACATTGGCCTGATTAGTAATTGTGCCATCCACTTTGGAGTTCTGTAAGGTCACGGATCCCATGTTGGCCGTGGCGCCCTCCCCGAGAGCCATATTTGCTGACTTCTCCACATTGGATTTGTTCGTAACGGTTCCCTTGACAGCTGAGCCCTGCATCGTCACGGAGCCCATGTTGGCGGTGGCCCCTTTTCCGAGAGCCATATTGGCCGATTCCTTGACATTGGAGTTGTTTGTAACTGTTCCATCGATGGCGGAATTTTTCATTCTGACGGAACCCATGTTGGCCTTAGCGCCTTCCCCGAGAGCCATATTGGCCGACTTCTCCACATTGGATTTGTTGGTAACGGTTCCCTTGACGGCCGTTTCCGCCATGACTGCCGACGCACTAAAAATAATACAAATGACCATTACCCATCCCGTTTTCATTTTTGCCTCCTTTGTGAGTTTGAAAAACTGTTCCCACATTCCCTAATCGTGAAGGTAACGCCGAAATAGGTGCTCCTTTCTTCAGAGGGTAAAGAGTTGCTGAATTCGCACGGGTACTGAAATAGGTATAGAAGTCTTAATAGTATGAGTACTAGTACTCTAATGTGGCGCAGTCTAGTCCTTTGGATTGCCGAGGTCAAGCATGGTGCCGGTGTTACGTGGGAAAGATACGTGTCGAGCACTAGCAGGAAGAGGGGGGAAGGTCGGTGGGTGGTTAAGGGTCGGTGAGCCCATGGCGCAGGGCCAATCGAATGAGGCTGCCTCGGCTGTCTACCTCCAGTTTTCCTCTGAGGCGGGCAACATGGTTTTCCGCTGTGCGGACGCTAATGCCGAGGTTCTCGGCGATCTGCTTGTCACTGAACCCAAGTCCTACAAGACGCAGGGTTTCCAGCTCGCGAGCTGAGAGTTTGTTCGCAAGGTTGGCGGGCAATGCTCGGACGCTTTTAGCGTCCTGGGTGTCCCCGGAAGAGAATTCAGTTCCCACCACGCTCCTGCTTGCCGTATTCCTTACCGTATGGATGTGCACCCTGCAGTTTCTTGGAGGAGTTCCCGGTCCCCGTTCAGCCAGCACTTTTGCGTAACCGAACTCGTGTAACGCAATCTCTCCAGCCATCGCAGTATGTAATGTGCAGTAGTTGGAGTTTTCTGCGGCATGCTCGCCGAACGGGCAGAGAGGAGTGGTTAGTTCGATGTGATCCTGCGAGTGGCTCTTGACCGTCGACTCCCAACCGCTTTCCGCAATGAGATCAAGAAACTGCTGTAGCACCATTCGTTGAGAGGGCTTGCCGACCGACTTCTTTGCCTGGTGGCGGAGAAGAACGTTGCCCGCCAGGCGATGGCCAATTTCTTTGAGGCCACTTAGGACATGGTTTGGGTGGACTGCAGTGTTTAAATAGTCCATCAGGCCGCGCAGCACTGCATCCTGGCGGGGAGCCGTGACAGCAGGAGTTCCTGTCTTTTTAAGGGATTTCTTTCTCATGCTTGAGCAGCAAGTTACGCGTATTTCTAGGACCGTTCTCCCATGGGTACAACCTAAAACTAATTGGTGACCCACTGCAAGAGGGGGCCAGGAAGTCGACCGCCAGCCCTATGGGGTCGTTGCTTGACCTGACATCTTGAAGCAGAAAATTGAACCAACAGGGTGGGAATTGATGACTCGATCTGCCGCCGCGTGGCCCACGGGTCATTTTATGGGGTCGGGTCTTGCAATCAAGCATTGCGGTGTTTCTGAGGAGCTTCAGACCAGTTTCACCAGGGACCAGGGGATTATCGTCGGGGAGGGCATGGTTTGCGATTTTTCTCCAGGCGGATGCCGCATTCGGAGCTTCACGCCACCTCTCCCTGGTTCAGATGTCGAGCTCTGTATTTATCCGGACGACAGTAGTGGCGGGTTGGTCATTCAATTGGCCAAAGTCTGTTGGGTCAGGGATTACGAATTCGGCGTGGCCTTTGTGGCCATCGATCCAGAGGTCACGCAACAATTGGCTTCTCTGTGGTCTGTACTGAAGCCTTCCGAGAGTCGCGCGAAGGCGTCGTAAGATAGGCATCTGCTCGACGAGGGCCCTGCCTGCCTATTTCTTCCCGTTCTCGTCAACATGACACATCACGCTATCCCTCTCAGATAGTTCGGGCATGCTTCTGGCTTGCAAGCCCGTTATCAGCCACTTATAATGCGCCAGCGCTGTTCAATGTATCCTTTAACTTTCTGGAGAAACCGGAGCCACAATGAGTGAACGTACGTTAGCGATTATCAAGCCTGATGCCGTAAAGAAGAATGCCGTCGGAGACATCATCAACCGCTATGAGAAGGCGGGGCTGAAGCCGGTGGCGATGAAGCTGATGCAGATGTCGAAGCCGGTGGCAGAAGGGTTTTATGCCGTCCATAAGGCGCGGCCGTTCTTTGACAGCCTCTGCACCTTTATGTCGTCCGGTCCGGCGGTCGTGATTGTGTTGCAGGGCGACAATGCGATTAAGAAGAATCGGGAGCTGATGGGTGCGACCGATCCTGCCAAGGCCGACGCGAATACGATTCGCAAGGCGCATGGCGCCAACATCGAGTTCAACGCCGTGCACGGATCGGATTCGCCTGAAACCGCGGCATTTGAGACTGCCTACTTTTTCCCTGGCATGGAAATCTTCAGTTAGCAGGATGCTGAAAAAGGCCGCCAGCGTCGTTCTCGCGGCACTCAGAGGCTCAACGTACCGAACAACGTACGCTGTCGCCTCTTCGTTTGCTGCGGCCTTGCTGGACGGCCTTTTTGAGCCCCCTGCTGGTTGTGTGGTCACCGTCCCCTAGCTTCTATTTCGGAGGGCGATGGTTTTCTTGCCCTTCACTTCCAGACAGCCACTGATGCGAAGGGCGGCGCTGGCGCTGTCTCTCGCACTGTTGTGTGCCTGCAACCCGCGACTCGCTCCTTCCTCATCGGCCCCTCTCGAACCGATCCACGATGATCCCGCGCGCGATGCGCAATTAAGTCTATTGCGCGAGGCCCACCGGGCGTTCGCGCAGGAACGGTATCCCGCGGCTGCGCTGTTTTTCCGGCGATTTGTCGATTCAACGGCGGCCGGAGCGCCGCAGCTGGCTGAGGCGCGTTGGTGGCTCGGACGTTCCTATGAGCAGATGGGGGAGTATCGTGCGGCGATTGCCGAATACCGTGTCCTCGCCACGGGTGATGCAGCGGGCGATTCTCAGGCGCAGCGTTACCAGCAACAGGCGTTGGATCGGCTTGATCAGTTGCGCCAGATCCCGGGCGGATCTCCTGTCACCGTGACTCGTCAGGTTGCTCTGGGGATTCCGGTGTCCCAACTTCCTCCGGTGTCGGCGTGGGTGGCGTGGTTGCAGGCATTGCTGAAGGTCGGTGTCACGACGGTGCTGCTGGATCCGGCAGGTTCTGACCGGGACAATGATAGGAACCCGGAAACGGTACAGGCTTTTGTCGGTGCGGCGCATCTTGCTGGTCTTTCGGTGTGGGGCGCGCTGGATCTCCATCAAGGTCGTGGTCTCTCTCTCAGGCCTGAGTGGCTGAACCGGTCTTTCGCAAAGACAGCCGATGGGTTGTCGCGGTTTCCCGATCCGTTGCATCCTGACTACCAGATTGCCATTGAGGACTGGGTGACCATGCTGCTGCGGGCCGGTTGCGACGGGATTCTCTTGAGGGCGAGGGAGGCACAGGGTTATGCGCAAGACTTTTCTGACGGATCATTTCAGCGGTTTGCCTCGGCCTTCGGCCTGACCATCACACCGCAGCAATTATTGGGTGACTCGGTTGGTGTCGAGGCGATGGTGTACGACCGGGAGGCGACCTATTGGCGCTGGGTGGGCTGGAAGGCCAGAAGCTATGCCACCGTGGCGGCGCACATCAGAAAACTGCTTCGTAGTGCCAACCCGGCCGGGCGCCTGTTGATTGAGGTTCACGGAAGCACGGTCAGCGAGCCGTTGATCGGGTTAGAGCAGTACGGTGAGGATCTCAACGACTTGTTCCAACGGAGCGGGGGTGAACTCGTCGTTCGTACAGAGGACAGCAAGGGCCCGGCGCTGTTGGAACAGTTCGCTCAGCAAGTGGGTTCGTCCGATCGACTCTGGCTTGCTCGTCCTGTGACGGTGCCGGATACGATTCCGCTCGTCGAGTGGACCGAAGGGCTCAGGGCAGTCACTCTGGAAGGAGGGGGTGGGAATCTGTTGCTGCAGCCTCGAAGTACGGACAGTCTTCCTTGACAAATCACGTGGTTGCCCACTACGATCCGACGTCTTTCCACGTGCGTTTCTTCAATTGATTACGATGGAGACTCTATGATTCCGAGCGACTTGCGGTATCACAAAGAACATGAATGGGTGCGTCTCAACGGGAAGCAGGCGACGGTGGGCATCAGTCATTTTGCCCAGGATGCCCTCGGGGATATTGTGTTCCTCGATATGCCGAAAGTCGGCGCCGTGGTAACCGCCGGGCAGCAGATCGGCGAGGTGGAATCGACCAAGACCACATCGACCATTTACGTTCCGGTCAGCGGTACGGTCTCGAAGATCAACACTGACCTGAAGGATCATCCTGAAGTGGTCAACTCTGATCCTTATGGCAAGGGCTGGATTGCCGTGATCGATCTCTCGAATCCTGGAGAAGTGGATCAACTCATGACGGCTGCCCAATACGAAGCTTTTCTCGCCAGTCAGAAACATTAACGCGCGTCCATAACGCTTTCCATGTCGAAACACATCGCGATTCTGGGAGCCGGGCCTGGCGGGTACGTGGCGGCGATTCGCGCGGCCCAATTGGGCGCACGGGTCACGGTCATTGAGCAACAGGCGCTCGGCGGTGTGTGTTTGAATTGGGGCTGTATCCCCAGCAAGGCCCTCCTCTCCGTCATCGAACTCGGCGACAAGCTCAAGAAAGCCGAGGATCTCGGCATTCTGCTGTCCGGTCCGCCCCGCTACGATCTTGCCCGCATGGTGGCGAGGAAGAACAAGGTGGTGGCGTCGCTGGTCAAGGGCATCGCCACGCTGTTCAACGCCTGGAAGATCGAGGTGGTCGAGGGGCGCGGCGCGTTGGTCGATGCCCGCACGATTGCGGTGATCGCGAAGGACGGCACGCAACGGCAGGTACAGGCGGATGCGGTTCTGATTGCCACGGGATCATCCTGGCCGCAGTTGGCGCAATTTCCTGTCGACGGAAAAACCATTATCACCAGCAAGCAGGCGCTCGATCTGGAGTCGGTTCCGCCGCGGATGATCATTCTCGGCGCCGGGGTCGAAGGGTGCGAGTGCGCCTCGCTCTTCAGCGGCCTGGGCACGCAGGTGACCATGGTCGAGCTGCAATCAGCCGTGCTTCCGCTGGAAGATGAAGAGGTTTCTGTGCTGATGGCGCGCGAGCTCAAAAAGCGCGGCGTCGATGTCAGGACGGGAACGACGATTCAAGAGGCGCAGGTGCGTGACGGGTTGGTGGTCGCGCATCTCAAAGACGGCAGTACGGTTGAAGCGGAGATGCTCCTTGTCTCCATCGGACGCGGATTTCAATCCCGCGACATCGGAGTGGAACGGGCCGGAGTCGCGCTGGGGCGGCGTGGAGAGATTCTCGTCGATGACCGGATGGAGACGAATGTATCCGGCGTCTACGCGATCGGCGATGTGGTCGGAAAGGCCATGCTGGCTCATGTGGCATCGGCGCAGGGGAAAGTCGCCGTTGAAAACATCATGGGCCACCAGACGAAGATTCGCTACGATGTCATTCCCGCCGGTATCTTCACCTTGCCGGAAGTCGGTCGGGTCGGGCTGACGGAGCGGCAGGCCCGTGAACAGGCGCAAGCGGCCGGCCACGATCCGGAGCAGGCCGTCAAGGTGGGACGTTTCCGCTATGCGGCGCTGGGCAAAGCGCAGGCGACCGGCGATATTACGGGATTGTTCAAAGTGATTGCAGACGCGGCAACCGGCAGGTTGCTCGGTGCGCACATTGTCGGCGCGCATGCGGCAGATCTCATTCATGAGGCAGCTTTGGCGATGGAGACCGGCGCAACGTTTTCGCAGATCGCCCATATGATTCATGCCCATCCGACGCTCGCTGAAGGTTTCGTCGAGGCCGTCGAGGATGTTGAGGGCTGTGCGATTCACCAGATGAAGAAGAAGTCATGAGTATTCTCCAGTCGTTCCTCATCAAGCTGGGCATGTTGGCGATGACGATGGGCGTCGTGTTGTGGATCGGTTGGCAGGTTCCTCAAACGATGCAGCGGCCTGCGGTGACCCACGCGGCTGCGTTGTTTTCCGATGATACATCGGTAGCAACGGCCACAGCAGTCGATTCTACGATTCCACCGGTCGGGGTGAATGAGGCACGCAGGGCGGCGAACCGACCGCAGCGGGTGGATCTGAACCATGCGACGGTCGCCGACTTCGATCAGCTTCCTGGCGTCGGTCCTGTATTGGCCAAACGGATGGTGGATTATCGAAAGTCCGTCGGGCAGTTTCATGCGGTCGAGGATCTGCGGGGAGTAAAGGGGATTGGAAAAAAGAAGTTGGAACAACTGAAGCCATTTGTCACAGTTGCCAAGTCTGCTACGCAGGAACAGGGAAAGAAGGGGCCGATATGAGTGAATTGAGTCGGCAGCTTGATCTTATTCTGCGGGGGACGGTGGAGGTCATTCAACGTACAGAGCTGGAGACCAAGCTAGCCCGCTCGTTGAAAGAGAATCGTCCCCTTCGCGTGAAGGCGGGATTCGATCCGACCGCGCCAGACCTGCACCTCGGCCATACGGTTCTGATCCACAAACTGAAGCACTTTCAGGATCTCGGGCATCAGGTGCTCTTCCTGATCGGCGATTTCACGGGCATGATCGGCGATCCCACCGGGGTTTCGGAAACCCGCCGCGCGTTGACCAAGGAGCAGGTGCAGGAAAACGCCAAGACCTACCAGCGGCAGATTTTTAAGATCCTCGATCCGCAGAAGACCAGCATCGAGTTCAATAGTACCTGGATGGGTGCGATGACGGCAGAAGGCTTGATTCAACTGGCGGCGCACTATCGCGTGGCGCGGATGATGGAGCGGGACGATTTTCACAAACGCTTTCACGAGCAAAAGCCGATCAGCGTCCATGAATTTCTCTATCCGCTGGTGCAGGGCTACGACTCGGTCGCGATGAAGGCGGATGTGGAACTTGGCGGGACCGATCAGAAGTTTAATTTGCTGGTCGGGCGGGAATTGCAGCGCGACTTCGGACAGGAGTCGCAGGTGGTTATCACGATGCCGCTCCTTGAAGGGACCGACGGCATCAAGAAGATGAGCAAGAGCGTCGGCAACTACATCGCGCTCGAAGATAAGCCGGAAGACATGTTCGGCAAGGTGATGTCCATCAGCGACGCGTTGATGCTGCGGTATTATGAATTGTTGACCACGGAAGATCTTGCGCGGGTGAAGGCGCTGCATCCGATGGAAGCCAAGCAGTCGCTGGCCGAACTCATCGTGGCCCGTTATCATGGCGAAGAAGCTGGGAGGCAGGCGAGAGGCGCTTTCCAACACAAGTTTTCCGAGCGGGAGTTTCCGGACGAGCCGGATGTTCGATTAGTGCTGACCGCTCAGGATCTCAAGGACGGACAGTCGATCGGGCTGGTGGATCTTGTAGCCAAAACGGGCCTGGTGATGAGCAAGAGCGAAGCCAGGCGGCTGGTGATTCAGGGTGGGGTGGAGTTTGATCAGAAGAAGCAGAGTGATGCCAATGCGGTCGTGACACTCGTGGCCGGCCGCCAGTACCAAATGAAAATCGGTCGACGCAAGTTTGCCTTGGTCGAACGAGCCAAGGAGGGCGGCCTTTCTTGACTTGGAATCGTTGCCCGCGTAGGATGCACCACAGCGAGCGGGCGTAGCTCAGTGGTAGAGTCCTTGCTTCCCAAGCAAGTTGTCGTGGGTTCAAATCCCATCGCCCGCTCCAAATTAAGACGTCGCACGTAAGGACTTAGGAGGCATGCGCTTCTAAGTCCTTTTTCGTCTCTTCTGCCGGTGCGGGAATGAAACAGGCTAGGGTCCTCTTTGTAGCGCATGTAGTTACGCGTGAGTGATATAGGAGGGACGTGACATGAAGATAGGGCAATCCCTGATGATCGCGATCGCTGCATTTCTTGGTGGCATCCTCGGAGGCGTGCTGAGTGATCAGCTCCTTTCCGGCAGGACCGTTCAGGCGCAGAAGACAAACGGTGTGAATGCCGAAGAGTTCTTATTATTGGATCAGGCGGGGAAAGCCAGAGCCGGACTTGGGTTGGACGCCAATGGTGAAGTCGGGCTTGTCCTGACGAGCAAAGACGGCAACAGGACTCTCACGCTGTCAGCCGATGACCCACGGGCGATCAAGCTGACCGAACGCGGAGGCCGAGTGCTGCTCTCAATGCCGTGAGGATTGAATGGGAGCGGAGAAGGGACCTAGACGGCCTTCTTGACCAGTCCTGAGCGGAGGCAACGGGTGCACACGCGAATCTTTTTGTTCGCTCCGTCTACGACTGCGCGAACAGTCTGAATATTGGGGTTAAATACCCGCTTGGTCTTGTTGTTCGCGTGACTGACGTTGTTTCCGGATTTCGGTTTTTTCTGACAGAGATCGCAAGAGAATGCCACGGTAGTGCTCCTTCTGAGTGATCGAGCGAATGATTAGCTCGATAAATTAGCACATTCGGACGAACTGTGACAAGTGGCTGGCCGGATGCCGGTGGTTGTCTTGAGAATCGGTTGGGAAGGGGTGGAATGGAGACTGCTAATTGGATCGGATTTGTCGCCGGCGCACTCACAACGATCGCGTTCTTGCCGCAACTACAGCGGACCTGGACGACAAAATCTGCCGATGATATGTCGCTGGCGATGTTGTTGACTTTTACAACCGGAGTCTTTCTGTGGCTGGTCTATGGTTTGTATCTGATGGCATGGCCGATCGTCGTCACAAACGCCATCACTTTTATACTGACTCTCACGATCTTGGTCCTCAAGCTCAAGTATCAGAAACCGCGTTGAAACTGTGGACGGGTTGCGCTTGCGAAATGGCGGGTGCCTCTTTCTAAGAGGTCGGTGAAAGTGCTGCGAAGGCAGGAGGAAGCGGCACACTGATGTCAAAACTCGGATCCCCCCCGTCGTCGAGTCGGTCTTTCCCAACACTATAGAGTTTTTTTTGCGTTGGGCTCCAAAGCATAGGGAGTCCTGTGAAGGGGTCGAAATACATTGAGCCGACTTCCGCCAGTCGAGTCGGGATGGTGATGGTGGCGGTAGGTTTGCGCATCAGGATTTGCAGTGAGACCAGGCGCAATCGCGCATCTGTTTCAACCAAGTGTTGACTGAAGGGTTCCCATTGCGGCTCGAATTCCATCGGATCAGCCAGCCGTTCGAGAAATGTCCGTGGCGACTGTTTCGCGATATCCTGCAGGCGAGGGAGAGGGCTGTGAATTGTTTCAGCTGCCTTAATGGTTGCGTCGTAATAGCTTGAATAGGCGTCCCAGGTACGCTGGCCGGATGAGGCCAGTCCAAATCCCGTGAGGCTTCTGGGGTGCGCCACTTTTTGAAATGCATTGGACGGCAGATGTGCCAGGATCGTCACTGTCCCCAGGGTTTGAGGGTCGGTCTGAGAAAGCCGAGGCCCATTTGCCGGCTCCGTACGGCTCCGCTGATATCCCATCATGAATTCATTTTGAATCGGCCAGCGGAGTGAGTATTCGGTTGGAGTCAACGGCTGAAGTAAGTTGAGCCCTTGAGCCAGCACGTGTTTGTCGACCGTGCTTTGACTCAGCATGCGCGACAAGAGTTCGACATCGTCTTCGATCATCACTGACGCCAGTATCTTCACCGGGAGGGTTCGGGCTTCCCGTAGGACGCTACGCCACTTGGCTACGTCCACTGTGAGTCGATCGAGGCCAGCCCTTACCTGTTCGCCGAATCCGATTGCCACAAACAGGCGGTGGGCTCCCATGAGCTCTTCAATGCGAGGGGCACCAGTATGCCCGTATCCCCAATCTTCAAACTTCATACGGAGAAATTGTTCGTATCGTGTGACGAGTGGTGCGTAGAGCGGAGCCGACGACCGAAACGACGCCTCTTTGTTTTGGAATTCCGACAACGGGTCATTGGTATGCCATTCGGGAACGACACGGTCGTAGGCGACCGGCAGACGAAGCTCTGTGCGTCCCGGTTTGTCTAAGTCAAAGCCACGCTCTGTCGGCCGCGCCCCGGTTTCACTCCAGATGTCGTATCCGGTTTGGACGGGGTCTGTTCCACTTGCAGCGGCCATCCCCAGCAGCAGAAAATAGCCATTGTCGAGTGGACGTTCGATGCTGTGGGCCGGCGGGGTCGACAGTCTGACAAATCCCTCGCTGGGCTTGTCTTTTTTCGCTGACCAGATCAGGCCTGATAGTTCAAGGAAGAGTCCAATAATACAGATGCTGATAACAATGTTCCGCATGGATGTCTGTTACCTCCTTGTTCAGGGCATGGTCAGTCGGTCACTATGTACGGTACGTGGGATTTCAATGGAGCGGGATCAGCAAGGCCTATGCCGACCGGGCGGTTCTTCTAACCTCGCATTGATAGGCAGTTCTCCAGGTTAGATTAGAAGCGCCGATGTGCTGAATCCTGCGATTGTCGCACGCCCCTCCGGTCATTAATGAACTTGACAAAAATCAGCAGGGTCTCCTATTGTGCCTCCACACATATGATTCTTGGGTTAGGGAAGAGGGTGTAAATCCCTCGCGGTCCCGCCGCTGTGAATGGGGACGAAACCCGGTATTGCCACTGTCCACCTGGTGGATGGGAAGGCGCGGGGAGTAGGATGAACCATCAGCCAGAAGACCTGCCCAATGAATTGACCATCGTTCCCTCGAGGGCTGGGGAACAGGCGAGGATGAAGAACCGGGTGCAATCCTCAAGGTCTCTGTCAGGCCTTGGGGATTTTTTATTTGGACTCGCGTGGCCGTTGGATCCTGATTTGTGTGGCGTTGGCTGTTGCCATCGTGACGGGTGGTTCCGTCGTGTGGGCCTGCGGTGAGGGGGGCTGTGCGGATATGAAGCGGCGTCAGCAGGGAATTCTGACCGGTATGCCGTTTATGGCCCACGTGTCATCCCGGTCGTTTGTCGACGATGCCGGCCGGAAGATGTATCTGGCCAAGACGCCGGCACGCATTGTCTCACTGGCGCCGAGTGTCACCGAAATGTTGTTTGCCATCGGCGCCGGGGAGCAACTCGTAGGGGTGACGGACTTTTGTGACTATCCTCCGGAGGTCTCAACGAAGCCGAAGCTCGGGTATGCCAATCCAAATCTGGAGTCCTTGATGGCCCTCCAGCCGGACCTGGTCTTGGCTCCGCAGGAATTTCTGAAACCCGATGTCATTCTCAAGCTGGAGCAATTGAAGGTTCCGGTCTTCATCCTGTCTGCCACAACGGTAGAGGACATTTTAGGACATCTCCAAACGCTCGGCCGCATGCTTGATCGCTCGGTGCAGGCCAACGCAATTGCTATGACCTTGCGGCAGGACGTGGCTGCTGTGCGGTTGAGAACACAGAAGGTGTCTCCCGTGCGGGTGCTGTATGTGCTCAACAGTCAGCCGTTGATAACCGTGGGGCCGGGAAGTTTCATCGATCAACTGCTTCGAATCGCCGGAGGCACCAACGTCGCAGCCCAGAGCCAGTTGCCGTATCCACGGCTGAGTTTAGAGGTGGTGTTGCAGCAGGATCCGGAAGTGCTGCTCTTCCCTATCGGAAAAGCCGAAGGGATTCCGGATAGTGAGCAGCAGACCTGGCGGCAATGGCAGACCATGACGGCGGTCCGGCGGGGGCGGCTGCATCAGATCCCCGCCGATCTCTTGAACCGGCCAGGGCCTCGAATCGGCCAGGCGCTGACGATGCTGGTGAACATTCTTCATCCTGAGATTGCGGCTGGACCCTCGTCCCAACCGTAGCAAAGAATCTATGACGCCCGTATCCCCTCAGCTCCTGACTTCTGAATCGCCATCCCTCGCGTCGAACCGACACGATGGAGGGACTGCGGGGCATCGGGATGAGTGGCGGCGCACAGGTACGATTCTGACGCACCGCCGGTGGCTTGGAATCATGGGGGCGTTGGTCGCGGCCAGCGTCGCACTATGCATCCTCTGCCTCCAGTTTGGAGCGACGCGCGTCGATCTTGCGACGCTCCTGGTAGTCGCGAAGCAGTGGTTGGGTCTGGGGAGCGTGGAGAGTGAGGAGGGGGGCACAGCGGCCATCATCATGATGCACATCCGGTTGCCGCGTGTGCTGATGGGATTTGTCGTCGGCGGCAGCCTTGCCGCAGTCGGTGTGACCTTGCAGGCGTTGCTGAGAAATCCTTTGGCCGATCCCTATGTGCTTGGTGTCTCAAGCGGCGCGGCCCTAGGCGCGGCGCTGGCCATGCTGCTGGGCATCGGGGCCTCGATGATGTCGCTGCCGGTCCTCCCTTTGTGCGGTTTTGCCGGAGGGCTGCTGGCGCTGCTCATGATCTATCGTTTGGCGCAGTCGCAGGGACGTTTGCCCGTGCATAGTCTCTTGCTGGCCGGCGTGATTTTGAACGCGATTCTCACCGCGCTGATCATGTTTATTACGTCGATCATGGAGCCAAACCGATCCGCGGGCCTGATGGCCTGGCTGATGGGGTCGCTCACGGCGCCAGGCTATTCGGCATTGGGCGTGCTTGTCGGATATGCGGTCCTGGTGTTAGCGATCGTGATGCACAAGGCGCATGCGCTGAACGTGCTGACTCTGGGGGAGGAAACGGCTCGCTCACTAGGCATTGAGACGGAGCGAATCAAAAAGCAGCTGTTCGTTCTGACGGCCTTGCTGACCGGAGCAGTCGTGTCGGTGAGCGGGATGATTGGATTTGTGGGAATGGTGGTACCGCATGCCGTTCGCCTGGTAGTTGGGTCTGATCACCGACTCTTGCTTCCTGCATCGGTTTTGGTCGGCGGCATGTTTCTCGTCATCTCCGACACGATTGCACGGACCATCCTGGCACCGGCGGAAATCCCCGTCGGGATCGTGACGGCGCTCGCCGGCGGTCCTTTTTTTCTGTATCTCCTGCTCTGGCGCAAAGATCGGATGCTGTGACGTGGATATGTCATTGACAGGAGGCTCCGTGCCCGTTGTGTGCGCTTCAGGCACGGCCATGCAGGTGGACCGGGTCTCGTTTCGCTATCGAAACGATCAAGCGGGGAGGCCCTGGACAGTCGAGGACCTCTCATTCGATGTGCAGGCGGGAGAAGTCTTGGGCATTGTGGGACCCAACGGCTCTGGGAAGTCGTCGCTATTAAAGCTGCTGGCCGGGCTCTTACGACCGAGCTCCGGCCAGATTCGGCTCGGAAGCCAGTCCATCGGACACATTGCTCCAGACTTACTTGCGCGTTCCATTGCCGTCGTTCCGCAAGAATATGTGCAGGTGTTTCCCTTTACGGTAGCGGAAACTGTCCTCATGGGGCGCTTTCCGCATCGCCGTGGGTCCTGGTGGGGGATGGGGATCGGGGATGAGTCTGAACATGACCTGCGGCAAGCTCATCAGGCGATGGTCGAGACGGATGTGGTGACATTGGCCGGTCGTCTGGTGTCCGATCTCTCCGGAGGCGAACGCCAGCGAGTGATGATTGCACGGGCCTTGGCGCAAGAACCCGCCATTCTCTTGCTGGATGAACCGATGGCCTTTCTCGATATCAATCACCAGATTGAGATTTGCGCGCTCATCAGCCGGCTGCAACGTGAACGGCAGCTTACGGTCGTGCTGGTCTCGCATGATTTGAATGTCGCCAGTCAGTCGTGCGATCGGGTGATGATGTTAAAGGACGGGCGGATTGTCCAGATCGGTTTGCCTGTGGAGACGATCACGACGGAAAGCTTGCGCGCGGTGTATGGTTGCGACGTCGTTGTTGATGCACATCCATACAGCGGGCGTCCGCGCGTCACGATGCCGGTTTGAGGGATTCAGTAGGATGCAATTCCGCACGGTCATGTCCCCGGCCGTGACGGGCATGTGTGAGGGGGGACGATCATTTTTAATGTGAAAGGGCGTTTTGTAGAAACGACGCGGGGGACGGGGAAGATGGTGCAAATCCATCACGGTGCCGCCACTGTCAGCGGGGAGTAACTCTGCATCATGCCACTGTGCGCTTCGGCGCATGGGAAGGCGCAGAGACGCGACGATCCGCAAGTCAGGAGACCCAGCCCGCAGTTGATTCGACTGAACCCTTCGAGCACAAGGGAGTTTCGTCATGTTGTTTTTCATCGTTCGATTGATACGGTGTGTCTGTCTCCTCTGCTTTCTAATGCCCCTCCAATCGGCGCGCGCGCAGCAAGAAGTCGCCATGGCCGACCAGGCCGACATCATTGAGACCCCCGAGGTCGTTGTCAGCGCTACGAAGACGCCGATTCCCGTTACTCGGGTCACGAGCGCGATCGAGGTGATCACCGCTGAGGATATGAAACGGCAGAATCTTCGAAGCGTGATCGATGCACTCCGCTTGGCTCAAGGCGTGGCGGCCTTTTCAAGCGGTGGTCCAGGGACCGACGTGAGTGTCAGGATTCGGGGAGGCAGTTCGGCCCAAACGCTGGTGCTCATTGATGGAGCCATCGTCAATAGTGCGACGCTCGGCCAATACAACTTCGCCAATCTGACGACCGACAATATCGATCGGATCGAGATTCTCCGAGGCGCACAGAGCATGTTGTACGGGTCGGATGCGATGGGTGGTGTCGTTAATATCACCACCAAGAAAGGTCAGGGACCTCCGACCGTCGGTGCCTTCCTTGAGTATGGCTCCTTTGCCACTGTGCGTGAAGGCGGGACGGTTTCCGGAAAGCAAGGAATCGTGGACTACAGTCTCTCGCTGTCTCGGTGGGACACGTCCAGCTTTTCCGCTGTGAACTATCGGCGCGGCGCCACAGAGCGGGATTCCTATCGAAACTGGACGGGATCCGCTCGCGTGGGTGTGGATCTGCCGAAAGACGGGCGTCTGGACTTCAATTTCAGATGGACCAATTCCGATGTAGCGCTCGACAATGTGTCGGCGACGTCTCCGAGCGATGTCTTCGGATCGAAAAGCAGAAGCCAGGAGTATGTGTTCAGCGGAAGCTATCAGCAGCCATTGACGGAGTGGTGGTCGCAGAAACTGACGCTCTCACGCGCGCAGGAGGCGTCGCTGTTTCTGCCTGGTACGTCGCAGCGGAACCTTGTGACCGGCGCGTTCAGCACTCCCTTTGGTGACCCGAATGAGACGCGAGTGTTGTCCAATCGGATCGAATGGCAGCATGACTTTCGAATCACTGAGATGCTCTTGCTCAGCGGGGGCTATCAGTTCCGTGAGCAGCAAGGTGAAAACGATACCGGTCTGACTAACCGGATCTTGAGCTCGAATGCGGGATTTGCCCAGGCTCAGGTCAATCTCTGGGATCGCCTCTTTGGGACGGCGGGAGTTCGGTACGACAGCTATAACGTGTTCGGCAATGCCACGACCTATCGATTGACGGGAGGCTACTATAGCAAAGAGACCGATACGAAACTGCGGACCAGTTATTCGACAGGCTTCCGTGCGCCGACCATGAACGAGTTGTATTTTCCGAATTTCGGCAATTCTCAACTCGGGCCGGAAAAGAGTCAAAGCATGGATGTGGGAGTCGATCAGTTCTTTCTGTCCAAGTCGCTGAAGCTCAGCGGAGGATTCTTCTGGAATCGCTATCGCAATCTGATCGTGACGACGAATGATCCGGTGTTTTGTGCGCCCTTTAGTACATTCGGGTTTTGTCCGCAGCAGCTTGGTGATGCGTCGACGAAGGGGTGGGAGGCCAGTCTGTCCTACGCCTACACCAGCGAGCGGCAGTTCCTCAGAGGGCTGACCTTCCAGGCGCAATACACGAATACTCTGACTAGAGATCTGGATACGGCCGCGCGATTGCCTCGGTGGCCGGTCGATCAGTGGAGCATGGTGCTTGGCTATCAACCGATAGAGCCGCTGTGGATCACCGTGACAGGCCGGTATGTGGGCTCACGGTTTAACACCACAGGAAACAATCAAAGTCTTCGCGCCTTCGATGTGTGGTCGTTGGCGGCTACCTATGACGTAACGAAGCAGGTGCAGGTCTACTTACGGGCAGAGAATCTCTTCGATGAAAAATATGAGGAGGTTGCCAGTGCCGGCGTCCCGATTCGCTCAATATTTGGTGGTGTACGTGTCGCGTTCAGTGCGAAGCCGTAAGGATACGTAAATGGCGCATCCACGACTGGTTATCGCCGGTACTTCAAGTGGTGTCGGCAAGACGACGGTCACGTTGGCGATCCTGGCGGCTCTGCGACAGCGGGGCCGCCGGGCGCAGGCGTTCAAGGCGGGGCCGGATTTCATCGATCCCAGCCACCATTCGGCTGCCACGGGCCGGCCATCTCGAAATCTGGATGGTTGGATGCTGGGGGCAGACCGCAACCGCGAGATCTTCCTGCGTGCTGCTGCCGATGCAGACATCTCCATTATCGAAGGGATGATGGGATTGTTCGACGGCAGCTCACCGGTGAATGAGATCGGTAGCACGGCTGAAATTGCCAAGCAATTGGATGCACCGGTCCTTCTCGTCATTGACGGCAGCGCGATGGCGCGTTCTGCTGCGGCGATGGTGTCGGGGTATGCGCAGTTTGATTCGGCGTTGAGAGTCGCGGGTGTCTTGTTCAATCGGGTCAGCAGCGATGGCCACTATGCGCTACTCAAAGCGGCCGTGGAGAAGGAAACAGACGTGGTCGCTGTGGGCTATTTGCGACCGGATCAAACCGTGACGATCGCCGATCGCCACCTCGGACTCGTGATGGCCATGGAGAAAGGTGGGAGCGAACTGTATGATCGACTGGCGACGGCGGCGGCTGAGACCATTGATTTGGATCGAATCGAATCCCTGGCCAGCTCGTCCGGAGTATTGGCGGCGTCACCTCAATCTGTGAAAGAG
>JABFSU010000013.1 GCA_013140455.1 Nitrospira sp.
AGAGAAACGGACTTCTTTGTGACGATCGGGCATCCTGAACTCGTTGCCGCCATAACCGCCGAGATTGCCGCCTCGGGTCCGATACCCTTCGTCCGTTTTATGGAACTGGCGCTCTATCACCCCACATACGGTTACTACATGCGTCCGCCGGAGTCCGGCGCCGAGCGCATCGGCTGGTCCGGCGACTTTTACACCAGCTCGGACGTCCATCCTATTCTCGGCCAGGCGCTGGCGAAGCAGGCGCGACAACTCGACGCCATTCTCGGACATCCCGACCCCTTCACCGTCGTCGAGATGGGACCGGGGAAAGGCTTACTGGCCAAGCATTTCCTGTCGGCCTGCCGCGTAAATCCGGATGACTCATTCAGCCAGCGCCTCCGCTATGTGCTGATTGAGCGCAGCCCGGCCATGCAGGAATTGCAACGCCAGAATCTGTTGCACGGGCTCTGTGAACCGGGCCGTATTACCTGGCTCGAAGGACTCGATTCGCTGGCCGAACAGAGCATCACCGGTCTGTGTTTCAGCAATGAGCTTCCTGACGCGTTTCCAGTCCACCGGATCCAGATCGAGCAGGGCCAGGCGCAGGAAATCTGCGTCGACTATGACGGCACCACCTTTGTGGAATGCCTCCGCCCTTTGTCGTCGCCGGCCATCCAGCAATATCTGACCAACTTGAAGCTGTCGCTGCCGGACGGCTATCAGACTGAGATCAATACGGCCGCAGTGCGCTGGATGGAACAGGTGGCCCGCGCAATCGATCGCGGGCTGGCGATTACGATTGATTACGGCCACACGGCGCAGGATCTCTATGGCTCTGATCGCGCGAAAGGCACGCTGCTCTGTTACTACTCGCAGATGACGTCCGAAAATCCCTATGAACGGGTCGGCCTGCAGGACATGACGTCCCATGTGGATTTTTCGACCCTCGCCACCGTCGGCGAAGAGCACGGCCTGCACGTGACGGGCTTTACCAATCAGATGAGTTTCCTGATGGGGCTCGGCCTGGAAGATGTTCTCTCAAAGATGGATCCGGAAGGCGCCGAGTTTCGCGCCGCCATTCATCTGGTGCGACCGGAAGGGATGGGCCGCACGTTCAAGGTGCTCGTTCAGCATAAAGACATTGAAAAGCCGACGCTCGACGGACTGGCGTTTAAGCCGTTCTTCGGATCCGCATTGACGTTGCACCACGCCGCCTAAGGGACGCTATGGGAAACGCCGCAGTTCCAGCGAACTACCTTCCGATCCTCCTGTTTATCGGGATCGCGATCGCCTTCGGCGCTGTGTCGCTGCTGGCGGGATGGTTCGTCCGGCCAAGCCGTCCCTACCGCGCCAAGTTGGCTCCTTACGAGAGCGGCAGCCCGCTGTTTCAAGATGCCCGCGTCCAGATCCCGATGCGCTATTACATCATCGCGATGCTGTTCGTGATCTTCGATATCGAGATCGTGTACATGTTTCCCTGGGCTGTGGCATTTTCCAAGCTCGGATTCGTCGGGCTCGCGGAAATGGTGACCTTTATCGGCATTTTAGTGGTCGGATTCTGGTACGCCTGGAAGAAGGGGGCGCTGGAGTGGGATTAAAGGGCGGTGGGGAGGCCCTTCGTGCTCGCCCACCGCGCACGCAAGATTTATAAAACGCCGGCAAGCGGGCGGTGCTCGGTGGATGCGCGCAGTAAAGGACCTCCCCACTGCCCTTTTAGTTGAGGGAGGAGAGAGAAAACAGTGAGCTTTTTAGAACGACAATTTGAAGCCAATATCCTCACGACGAACCTGGATGCGGTCGTCAACTGGGCGCGGAAGTCGGCCCTTTGGCCGATGACCTTCGGGCTCGCCTGCTGCGCGATCGAGATGATCGCCAGCGTGTCGTCCCGCTACGATCTCGACCGGTTCGGCGCCGGCGTGTTCCGCGCTTCCCCGCGCCAGTCGGATCTGATGATCATCGCCGGCACGGTCACCCGCAAGATGGCCCCCGTGATCCGCCGGATTTACGATCAGATGCCGGAACCACGCTATGTCATTTCGATGGGCTCCTGCGCCACCTCCGGAAACCACTACAACAGCTACGCGGTGGTGCAAGGCGTCGATCAAATCATTCCGGTGGATGTCTATGTGCCCGGCTGCCCGCCGCGGCCGGAGGCGCTGCTGGATGGATTGCTGAAACTCCAAGAAAAGATTCAACGCGAAAAGGTGTTCGTGAAGTAATGTTGCAAGCGCTGGCCGACAGGCTCGTGAAACAATTCCCGGACGCCGTGCTCTCCGTCGATCTCGACACAGGCCGCGGTGAAATGGTCGCCCAGGTGCGCGCGGCGGATATGCTCGCGATCGCCCGCTACCTGCATGACGCGCCCGAGATGGCGTTCGACCACATCACCGATATCTGCTCCGCGGATTACCCCGCAGACCAGAACCGGTTTGAGGTGATTTATCATTTGCTGTCGCTGCCCCACGGCCGCCGGATCCGCGTGAAAGCCCGCGTCACCGAAGACAATCCTTCAATCCCTTCGGTGACGAGCGTGTGGCTCGGCGCGGAATTTCTTGAGCGGGAAGTGTTCGACATGATGGGCATCATCTTTACCGGACATCCGGACCTCCGCCGGATTCTCATGCCGGAAGACTATGCCGAAGGCTATCCGCTCAGGAAAGATTTCCCCGCGGAGGGCCGCGGCTGGCGCAGCCAGTTCGACTTTATTCCGCGCCTCGACGAAGCGCCGGAGGAGATGACCGAAGGCGAGTATTCGGAAGCGGAAAAGAAACCGTTCATTGCCGCGAACGGCGCCCCCGGATCGCGCCGGCGGGAAGAACTCCTCTTGAACATGGGGCCGCAGCACCCCAGCACGCACGGCGTGCTGCGCGTCGTGCTGGAACTCGACGGGGAACGCATCGTGAAAGCCACGCCGGATCTCGGCTATCTCCACCGCGGCGTCGAAAAACTGGCCGAAGGCCTGGCGTACATGCAGGTCATTCCGCATACCGACCGGCTCGATTACGTCTGCGCCATGGCCAACAATTACGCCTACGTCCGGGCCGTGGAAAAGCTGCTCGACATCACCGTGCCCGAGCGCGCCGAATACATCCGCACGCTGGTGGCGGAGATGCAGCGCATCATCGGCCACTTGTTCTGGCTAGGCACCCAGGCCCTCGACATCGGCGCCATGACGGTCTTCTTCTGGACCTTCCGCGAGCGGGAAATTCTCTTGGATCTCTTCGAACAGCTCTGCGGCGCCCGCCTGACGCTCAACTATTACCGGATCGGCGGAGTCGACAGCGACTTTACGCCTGAGCTAATCCTGCGTCTGCGCGCGTTCCTCAGCACGTTTCCGCAAAAGGTCGCCGAATACGACTCGCTCATCGCATCCAACCGCATCTGGGTCGGGCGCACGAAGAATGTGGCCGTCATTTCCGGTGAAGATGCGATCAATTTCGGCCTCACCGGTCCGACCTTGCGCGGCTCCGGAGTCGACTACGATATTCGCAAGCTGGAACCGTACGGAGTGTACGACAAGGTG
This sequence comes from Nitrospira sp., assembly GCA_013140455.1. Classification (GTDB taxonomy): domain Bacteria; phylum Nitrospirota; class Nitrospiria; order Nitrospirales; family Nitrospiraceae; genus Nitrospira_D. Next base: position 3,503 of record JABFSU010000013.1, read on the forward strand.
GAGTGGGACGTGCCCCTCGGGAAGCATGGCGACACCTACGACCGGTACTGGGTCCGGATGGAAGAAATGCGGCAGAGCGCCAGGATCATTGCGCAATGCCTGGATCAAATGCCCCAGGGACCCATCATGGCCGACGTGCCGCAATATATCCCGCCGCCCAAGCAACAAGTGATGCGGGACATGGAAAGCCTGATCCACCATTTCATTATTTTCACGCAGGGGTTTAAGCCGCCGAAAGGCGAAACCTATTGCGCCACCGAAGCCCCGAAGGGCGAGTTGGGATTCTTCATCATCAGCGACGGCAGCCCCCGTCCCTATCGGTTGAAGATCCGATCCCCCTCCTTCGTCCACATGGGCGCATTCGATCATATGGCGCGTGGGTATTTGATTTCCGACATCATCACGATCTTCGGCTCCTATGACATCGTGATGGGCGAGTGCGATAGATGACCGCAACACTAGAATGCTTCCATGCTCGCCGCCCGCGCACTATCAGAATGTGCTCGGTCGATGCGCGCAATAGGAACCACCCCAGTGCTGCGGTCTGGGAGAGAAGGTGATGCTAAAAGATAAATACCAGCAAGAGATCGACGACATCCTGTCCCGCTATCCGGTCAGACGGTCGGCACTGATTCCGTTGCTGTATCTCGCGCAACGTGAGCATGGTTACATCACGGAAGCCGCGATGACGGAGATCGCCGGCTTGTTGAAGCTGACGCCGCCACAGGTCTATGAGACCGCAACCTTCTACACGATGCTGAACCTCAAGAAGGTCGGCACACACCATATCCAGGTGTGCAAATCGCTCATGTGCGCGCTGGTCGGCTCGGATACCGTGATCGGATGGATCAAGACCAAGCTCGGAATCGCTCCCGGCGAAACGACGGCTGACGGTCTGTTTACACTGACCGCCGTCGAATGCCTGGCAGCCTGCGGTACCGCGCCGATGATGCAGATCAATGACGATTATTATGAACGGCTCACGGAAGAGAAAGTGGACAAGATCCTGGCGGACCTCCGGACCTCCGGAACCAGCCCATTGAAAAGCGGACCCTATATGTGGCCCGAATCGACGCGATAGGCTTTTCGAAAACACTATGCCGAAATACGAACTCGTCCTTCTGAAAAATATGATGCAGCCCGGATACACCGGGTCGTTGGCGGACTACGAAAAGGCCGGCGGCTATCAAGCCTTGCGCAACACGCTCGGCAAAATCGCCCCGACCGAGGTGACCACCACGGTCATGAAGTCCGGTCTGCGCGGCCGGGGCGGCGCAGGCTTTCCAACCGGCGTGAAGTGGGGATTTCTCCCCAAAGATTATCAAGGCCCCCGCTATCTCTGCTGCAATGCCGACGAGAGCGAACCGGGAACCTTCAAGGACCGGCAGCTCATGGAGCGGGATCCGCACCAGGTCCTTGAAGGCATTGTGCTGGCCTGCTATGCAATCGGCGCCGAGTCCGCCTATATTTACATCCGCGGCGAAATGGTCCTCGGCTCCAAGATTCTGGAACGAGCCATCGGGGAAGCCCGCGCCGCCGGATACATCGGTAAGAACATCCTCGGAACCGGCATCACGGTGGACGTCTGGGTCCATCGAGGCGCCGGCGCCTACATCTGCGGAGAAGAAACGGCGCTGCTCGAATCGCTGGAAGGCAAGCGCGGCCTGCCAAGAGTGAAACCGCCGTTCCCGGCCACCCATGGCCTCTATAACAAACCGACCGTCGTCAACAACGTGGAGACGCTGGCCAATCTGCCGCACATTCTTTCTCGCGGACCGGAATGGTTCGCCTCCATCGGCTCGCCGCCCAAAAGCACCGGCACGCGGGTCTTCTGCGTCAGCGGCCATGTGAAACGTCCCGGCAACTACGAATTGCCGATGGGTGTGACCATTCGCGAGTTGGTGTTTGAACATGCCGGTGGCATGCGATCAGACAAACCGCTGAAAGCCTTTATCCCGGGTGGGGCCTCGGCCCCTTTCCTGACGCCTGATCACCTGGATGTGAAGCTGGATTTTGAATCGGTGGCAGCGGCCGGATCGATGCTCGGCTCCGGCGGGGTCACGGTCATGGAAGAAGGCACGAGCATGGTCTGGGCTGCGCTCCGATTGATGGAATTTTTCTATCACGAGTCCTGCGGCAAATGCAGTCCCTGCCGGGAAGGCAGTTCCTGGCTCGTCCAGACCATGCGCCGGATTATGGCCAAGCGCGGCCAGATGCAGGACCTTGAAACCCTGACAGATCTGTGCAAGAACATCGCCGGCCGCACTGTCTGCGCCTTCGGCGATGCCGAAGTATCGCCGATCATGAGCACGTTGAAACATTGGCGGCATGAATACGTGACACTCATTCACGAAGCAGAGGCGGCCAATTTGATCCGCCCGGAATCCGTGGGAACCAGACACTGAGACTATGCCGAATACGTCTGAAACAGTTCGAGTCACGATCGACGGCCATACGATCAGCGTGCCCAAAGGCACGCTGCTGATCGAAGCCGCGCGGCGCGTCGGCGCGATGATTCCGCACTTCTGCTATCACCCCAAGCTCAAGCCGGACGCCAACTGCCGCATGTGTCTGGTCGAAGTTGAAAAGATGCCCAAGCTCCAGACGGCCTGCAGTACGCCGGTCACGGAAGGCATGAGCGTCCGCACCGCCACGACGGTCGTGGACGACGCCCATAAATCCGTCCTGGAATTCATTCTGGCGAATCATCCGTTGGACTGCCCCGTCTGCGACCAGGGCGGGAAGTGCGATCTGCAAGACTTCTCGCATCAATACACCGCGACGACCAGCCGGTTCGCCGAGACCAAGCGCATCTTCCAGAAGGAATATTTCAGCCCGTTGATCGAAACGCAGATGAACCGCTGCGTCCAATGCCTCCGCTGCGTCCGGTACTGCGATGAAGTGATGGACGTGAAGGCCCTGGCCCCGGTCGGCCGCGGGACCATGACGGAGATCAAACATTTCGGCGCCCATCCATTGGACTGCGAGTTCTGCGGAGGCTGCGTACAGATCTGCCCGGTCGGCGCCATCACCAGCCGCCTGTCCATGTATGAATACCGCCCCTGGATGCTGAAACGCGCCGACACGATCTGCGGTTATTGCGGCGACGGCTGCCAGATCACCGTCCAGACCAAGACCAATCAGCTCATCGAAGTGAACTCCGCTCACGGAGCCGGGCGCAACAACGGCGATCTCTGCGCCAAAGGCTTCTTCGGCTTTCACGCCACCAGCCATCCCGAGCGGCTCACACATCCCTTGATCCGCAAAAACGGCTCCCTGGTGCAAACGACCTGGGAGGAAGCGCTGGAGTTCATTGCCGAGCAAGCCCGCCGAATCAAGCAGACATACGGCGGCCAGGCTTTCGGAGGCCTGATTACCGGCCGTTGCACCAATGAAGAACTGTATCTCTTCCAGAAATTCATGCGGCTGACCCTCGGCACCAACCATCTCGACAGCAGCGCCCGATACGGACAGATGAACAGCGTACAGGCCCTGCGCCGCGTGCAGGGCACCCATCGCTGGACCGTGACCTTCGAGGATCTCGGAGCCGCCGACGTCCTGCTATTGGTCGGGACAAACATTACCGAAACGAATCCGATCACCGGCCTTGCGATCAAGGAAGCGGTCAAGAAGCGTCAGGCAACGCTGATTACCATTGAATCGCTGCAACCGGCGCTCGGCACGATCAGCAACATCGTGAATCTCTCACAGCACCATTTCTGCGTCTCGCCCACGCTGTTCCGCACCGCCATCCTTGGCCTGCAAAAGGCAGTGGTCGAACAGAATCTGGTGACCGCCGACCTGACGCAACAACGTTCAAGCTTTGTGACCGCCGTCACCGCCCGCCTGCAACAATTGCCCTGGCAGGACATCCAAACCGCGACAGGAGCGGGTCAGGAATCCTATGCCGCCGCCGCGCAGGCGCTGGCCAAAGGAAAACGCGTCGTCATTGTCACGGGCCAGGGCCTCTTGCGCAGCGACCAGGGCTACGCCGGCGCCATGAATCTGCTCGATCTGCTGCTTCTATTGGGCAAACTCGATCAGCCGGGCTGCGGTCTGGCTCCACTGGCGGAAGAAAACAACGACCAGGGCGCGATTGAAATGGGCGCGGTCGCCGAATTGCTGCCGGGCCCCGTCGAGATGACCGACAAGAGCGGACGGGACCGGGTACTGGACCTCTGGAAAGAAGCGCCGCCGTCTACTGATGGCAGCACGCTGGTTGAGATGCTGGCCCGCGCCAAATCGGGCCAGCTCAAAGCGATGTTCATCGTCGGCGAAAACCCTCTGTCGAGCCTGCCGGCTCCGTTAGACGTGCGCGAGTCGCTCGAAAAATTGGACCTACTGGTCTGCCAAGAACTCTTTTTGACGGACACCGCCGCGCTGGCCCATGTCGTCCTGCCGGTCTGTTCGTCGCTCGAAAAAGACGGCACCTTTACGAATACGGAAGGCCACGTCCAGGCGGTCCGGCAGACCGTCGAACCGGCCGGCGAAGCCCGTCCGGATTGGGAAATCTTCTCGGCCCTCTCGGGGCTGCTCGGCACGCCGCTGGACTATAGCGAGAGCCGTGAGATCCTGAAGGAGATCCGCAGCCTCATCCCGGGATACGGCTCGTTAGGACCGGCTCCGCTCCCCGCGAAAGTGGATCGCGCGGCGATCGATCGCTATCTCAGCCAGGGCTTTGAACGCGATCTCGCCGGACGCTACCAGATGCCGCGCACTCCGTCCCGTCCGGACGGAACCGTGCAGATTGAACTCGTGCAGAGCCTGTTCCACTCGGGCAAGTTGTCGACCAGGTCGAAGGGGCTGATCCAGATCGAAGACCGGAGTTCGTTGCGCATCAGTCCGCGCGATGCTGCCCGGTTTGCGCTGGTCGACGGCAACCGCGTCCGTCTCTCCAATTCACAGGGCGAGGTCACCGCGGAAGTCAAAGTCGTGGAGCGGGTGCCGGACGGCCATGCCTGGTTCCCGGATCATTTCGGCCAGGAAGTGAACAGACTGTTTGCCTGCGTGATGGATACCGAGACCAAGGTGCCGTATATCCGGACGACCTCGGTCTCGATGGTGAAAGTGTCGTGAGAAAACCGTGTCGATGTTGACGGTCGCTAATCCAGGGGTGTCATCGTGACTGAACTCAGCTTGCGTCTCGCTGTCTCGCTTGCACAAATCGCCGCGGTCATGGGCATTGTGATGCTCACCGTGATGATCCTGACGCTCGCCGAGCGGAAAGTGCTCGGATGGATGCAGGATCGGATGGGCCCCATGGAAGTCGGCCCCTACGGCATTCTTCAGCCGATCGCCGACGGTCTGAAACTCTTCTTCAAAGAAGACATCGTTCCGGCCGGCGCCAACAAGTTCATGTTCAGCCTCGCGCCGATTCTGGCGATGGTGCCGGCCTTGATCGGCTTTGCGGTCATTCCCTTCGGCCCGAATGAAACCATCCAGTTGTTCGGGATGACCATCAAGCCCTTCGTCATCAGCGATATCAATATCGGCGTGCTTTATATTCTGGCCTTTGCCTCGATCGGCGCCTACGGCATCATCCTGGGCGGCTGGGCCTCGAACAGCAAGTACTCGCTGCTGGGCGGACTCCGGTCGGCCGCGCAGATCATCAGTTACGAATTGAACGTCGGCCTGGCCATCGTGGGCGTCCTGATCATGTCCGGCTCGCTCAGCCTGGTGAAAATCACCGACGCCCAGGCGGGCGGCTTCTGGCATTGGTATGTGTTCGCCTTTCCGGCTCCGCAGATCTTCGCATTCGTCGTGTATGTGATTTCAGCCGTCGCGGAAACGAACCGCGTCCCTTTCGACCTGCCCGAAGCCGAAAGCGAGCTGGTGGCCGGTTTCTTCACCGAGTACAGCGGAATGCGTTTCGCATTCTTCTTCATCGCGGAATACGCCAACATGGTGCTGGTGTCCTGCGTCGCCGCGGCCCTGTTCCTCGGCGGATGGAATGCCCCCTATCCCGGCACCATTCTCGCGCATATCGGACTGGAGCCCTTCGCCTGGATCGAAGGGGTGGCCTGGTTCACCGTGAAGGTATACGGGTTCCTGTTCCTGTTCTTCTGGCTGCGCGCCACGCTGCCGCGTCTGCGCTACGACCAGCTGATGAAATTCGGTTGGAAGGTCATGCTCCCGATCGCGTTGGCCAACATCGTGGTGACGGCCATCGCCATGTACATCTATAACCAGTTCAAGTAAGACCGCCGAACACGATGGCCCAAGCAACGACCAGAGAGCGCATCATCGACTGGCTCAAGACCATGACGTTCTATGAACTCCTGGTCGGCATGAAGGCCACGATGTCGCATCTCATTCACTACAAGCCCATCACGCTGCAGTACCCGCACGAGAAGCGAACGTTGCCGGACAACTATCGCGGCATGCTCGCGCTGCTGCGCTACGACGATGGGACAGAGAAGTGCGTCGGATGCGACCTCTGCGAAGCCGCCTGCCCGTCGCGCGTGATTCGCGTCGTGAGTGCGGAGGTTCCGGAGGAACCCACGAAGCGCTACTCCAAAGAGTATTACATGGACATGACCCGCTGCCTGTTTTGCGGCATGTGCGTCGATGCCTGTCCGGTCGATGCCCTCGGCATGACCAGGGAATTCGAGTGGGCGGTGTTCGACAAACGCGACCTCCAGTTGAATAAGCAACAGCTGCTCGCCATCGGCGACCGGTCGTTCCCTGTCCGTGAGAAGCGGCTGGAGCTCCAGCATCCGAACGTCGCCTTCTTTAATGTGGCGTTCAAGCACGTGCCGCAGAAACCGAATTGATGACGGCCCATTGCTGTCGCCCCGACTCTCAAGCATAGAGGCCGGGCTGTGATGAACCTGTGCCCGTCACCAGACGAGGCACAGTCCCTGAGGAAATGACGTGGATCATTTGTTTTTTGGATATTTCGCCGGTGTGATTGCCCTCACGGCAGTGCTCGTCGTGGCATTCAGAAACCCGATTTACAGCGCCCTCTCGCTGCTCATCATGTTTTTCCATGTGGCGGGGCTGTACGTGACGCTGCACGCCGAATTTCTGGCGGCCGTCCAGATCATCGTGTATGCCGGCGCCATCCTGGTCCTGTACCTCTTTGTCGTCATGCTGCTCAACCTCAAGACGGACGATCGGTACCACAGTCAGTGGCGGGCCGCCGGATTTGTCGGTGGACCTTTGCTCATCGAATTTCTGGTGCTCCTAGCCGGCAGTTTGGCCGCCCCGCCCGCCGCGTTGCCGCGCGTGGATATCGAGACCGGGGACAATACGATGGCCATCGGAGAAACACTGTTTTCGACCTACTTGTTTCCGTTTGAAGTGGCCTCGCTGATCCTGCTGGTGGCGATGATCGGCGCCATCGTTCTGGCGAAGCGAGAAGTCCCGGAGACGCCGGCGTCATGACCATCCCGATTACCTACTATCTGGTCTTGAGCGCCGTCGTCTTTCTGACGGGCCTGGTGGGCGTGCTCATCCGCCGCAACATCATTGCCATTCTGCTGTCGGTGGAATTGATGCTGAACGCCACCAACATCAACTTCGTGGCCTTCTCCGAACATCTGCACGATCTGGGGGGGCAGGTCTTTGTCTTTTTTGCGCTCACCGTGGCGGCCGCCGAAGTGGCGGTCGGATTGGCGATCATCATCGCCCTGCACCGTGCCAAAGACACGATCAACATAGAACAGTTCAATCTGCTGAAGTGGTAACTCGACGATGTATGCGCTGATCCCATTGCTTCCGCTGGCCGCCTTTCTCGTGCTGGGTCTGGCCGGCAACCGTATCAAGGAACGCGCGCACCTCGTCGCCGTGCCGGCGGTAGTCCTGTCGTGGCTCCTGTCCCTGTTCGCTTTTTTTGAAGTGGCCCAAGGCGCCCCGATCAGCCAGCCGCTCTATACCTGGCTGACATCCGGCCATCTCGACATCCACATCGGACTCTATCTCGACCGTCTGACCGTCGTGATGCTCCTGCTGGTCACCACCGTCAGCTCCCTCGTCCACATCTACACCATCGGCTATATGCACGGGGAAGCCGGCTATGCCCGCTTCTTCAGCTACATTGCCCTGTTCACGTTCTCAATGCTGATGCTGGTATTGGCCGACAATTTGCTGCAGCTCTTTATTTTTTGGGAAGCGGTCGGACTCTGCTCGTACCTCTTGATCGGCCATTGGTATGAGCGGGCCCCGGCCTGCGCCGCCGCGACCAAAGCGTTTCTCGTCAACCGCGTGGGAGACTTCGGCTTCATGCTGGGCCTTTTGCTGGTCTGGTACTCCTTCGGCTCGCTGAACTATCTGGATATTTTCCCCGCAGCCCATGAAGCGGCCAATCTGACCATGAACGTGCTGGGCCCCTTCGGCGGCATCTGGAATGTGTCGGTGTTTACGTTGATCTGTCTGCTGTTATTTACAGGCGCCATCGGCAAGTCGGCACAAGTGCCGTTGCATGTCTGGCTGCCGGATGCGATGGAAGGCCCGACGCCTATTTCTGCGCTGATCCATGCCGCCACGATGGTGACCGCCGGCGTCTTCATGGTAGCTCGGCTCGCTCCTCTCTATAACCTGTCCCCCACCGCCATGACCGTGGTCGCACTGGTCGGAGCCGCCACGATGGTGCTCGGCGCCACGATCGCATTGACCCAGACCGACATCAAACGCGTGGTCGCCTACTCGACCGTCAGCCAACTGGGCTACATGGTCATGGCCTGCGGCCTCGGGGCCTACAGCGCCGGCATGTATCACTTGCTCACGCATGGCGCCTTCAAGGCCTTGCTCTTTCTGGGCTGCGGCTCTGTGATCATCGCGCTGCACCACGAACAGGACATGCGCCACATGGGCGGTTTGAAGGATAAGCTCCCCGTGACCTACTGGACCTTCATCGTGGGTTCGCTGGCGTTGGCCGGATTTCCGTTAACCGCCGGCTTCTTCAGCAAGGACGATCTGTTGATCTCCGCCTGGTCATCCGGCCAACTCGGGCAGGTGCTCACCGTGCTGGGATTGCTGACCGCCCTGATGACCGCGTTCTACAGTTTCCGCCTGGTCTTCGTCACGTTCTGGGGCCCCTCCCATGTCGACAAGAAACACGCCAAACACATACATGAGCCGTCACAGACGATGACCTTCCCGCTCATCGTGCTCGCCGTGTTGAGTATTGCTGCCGGTTACGTTGGCATCCCGGAGTTTCTCGAACCGGTGTTTGCGCACGGCGAATCCGCCGCAGCCCATCATGGCGATGCTGGAATTGTGATCATGGGTATCGCAACCCTGATGGGGCTGACCGGAATTGCCGGAGCCTACTATGTCTACGTGTTGAATCCGCAGCTGCCGGATCAATTCGCCGGCCGCTGGAAGACGTTGTACGAAGGCTCGCTGCACAAGTGGTATGTGGACGAGGCCTATGACCGCGCGTTCGTGAAGCCGACCTTTGCCGTGGCAGCCGACATGTGGAAACGAATCGATGTGGCCGTCATCGATGGCGCGGTAAACGGGATCGCCCGTGGCATCGCCTGGGGCGGCTGGCTATTACGCCTGGTCCAAAGCGGACAGACGCAGCATTATGCGCTCGCGATGGCGCTCGGCATGGTCATTCTTGTGACAGTCTTTTTGGTGTTCTGAGGGCTTATGCAATCGGGCGGATTTCCCTGGCTGACATTGCTGATCTTCCTGCCGCTGGCAGGCGCGGCTGCGCTGTTCTTCGTCAAAGAGACCAGCGTCCGGATAGTGGCATTGGGAATCACCGTCGCCGATCTGCTGCTTTCACTCCCCCTCTGGTGGCTGTTCGACGCCTCGTCGAGCCAGATGCAATTTGCCGAGAATGTGGTCTGGATCACGTCGCCGCCCATTCATTACCATCTGGGCCTGGACGGGATTAGTCTACCGCTCGTCCTGATGACGACCGTGCTCATGCCGCTCTGCGTCGCGATTTCCTGGCGCTCAATCGACACGCGGGTCAGCAGCTTCATGGCCATGCTGCTCATTATGGAAGCCGCGATGATCGGCGTCTTTGCGGCATTGGATTTCGTCCTGTTCTACGTGTTCTGGGAAGCGATGCTGATCCCGATGTACCTGCTCATCGGCGTGTGGGGCGGGCCGAACCGGCTGTATGCCGCCATCAAGTTCTTCCTGTATACGCTGGCAGGCAGCATTCTGCTGCTGGTCGCGATTCTGGCGCTCTATTTCCAGGGTGGCCACACCTTCGATATCGTGCAACTCAGCCAGCAGGCCTATTCGCCTCGACTCCAGTTCTGGCTCTTCATCGCGTTCTTTGCCGCCTTTGCAGTGAAGGTCCCGATGTTCCCGTTCCACACCTGGTTGCCGGACGCCCACGTCGAAGCGCCGACCGCCGGCAGCGTGATCCTCGCCAGCGTCCTGCTGAAAATGGGCACCTATGGTTTTCTACGCTTCAGTCTGCCCATGCTCCCGGACGCCTCCAAGGACTTCACCCCCATGATCGTGGCTCTTTCGATCATCGCGATTGTATACGGCGCCTATATGGCGCTGGCCCAGGCGGATCTGAAGAAACTCATCGCCTACTCCAGCGTGAGCCACATGGGCTTTGTGACGCTCGGCCTCTTCATGTTCAATCAACAAGGCATCGAAGGCGCCGTGATGCAGATGGTCAACCACGGCATCACCACCGGCGGCCTCTTCCTCTGTGTCGGCGTGATCTATGAACGGACCCATAGCCGGCAGATCGCGGACAATGTCGGGCTGACGAAACCGATGCCGCAATATGCGACGCTGCTGGTGATTTTCTCCCTCTCTTCGCTGGGCCTCCCCGGCACCAACAGTTTTGTGGGGGAGTTCCTGATCCTGGTCGGCACGTTCCTCTGGAGCAAGATCGCGGCGGCTCTCGCTTCGCTGGGTATTATCCTAGCCGCCGCCTATATGCTCTGGATGATTCAACGCGTCGCCTTCGGCGTGCCGTCGCCGCACCACTTGCCCAAGCTGACCGATCTGAGCCGGCGGGAGATGGCGACGCTGATTCCGCTCATCGTGCTCGTTTTCTGGATCGGCTTGTTTCCCAACCCGATCCTCAGCCGCATGCATGCCTCGGTCACGAATGTCGTCGCCCGCGCGACGCATGGTCCGCAGGAATCTCCGACCTCCACCGGTCAGATGACTCCGCCCGTTGAGCCGACCCCGGCTGCTCAGACTGTGCAGTCTATGGAGGCAACGCGCCCATGATGCTTTCGGCTCACGATCTGTTCGCCATTCTGCCGGAGTTGCTGGTCGTCTTCGCCGCTTGCGCGGTCCTGGCCTTGGACCCGATCACGCCGTCGTCCAAGAAAGACGGCCTGGCCTGGCTTAGCCTGGGTACGATGGCAGTCTGCATGGGATTGACCGCCGCGCGTTTCGGCTCGCCGACGACGGCTTTCGGCGGCCTGGTGGTGATCGACAACTACTCCTGCTTCTGGAAGCTTCTCCTCTATTTCGTGACCGGGCTCACGATTCTGCTGTCTTTCCCGTACCTGAAAGAAGAACGCATCTATCTCGGCGAGTACTACGGATTCATCCTCCTCGCCCTCTCCGGCATGATGGTCATGGTCTCCGGCGCCGATCTGCTCACGATCTACCTCGGCACCGAACTCATGTCCCTCTCCCTCTATGTCATGGCCGGTCTCAAGCGGGCGGAGCCTAAGTCGCTCGAAGCCTCGGCGAAGTACTTCGTGCTCGGAGCCTTTTCATCCGGCATACTGCTCTACGGGATCTCCCTGCTGTATGGCTCAGCCGGCAGCACGCAACTCCCGGCCATCGCCGCCGCGATCGCAGGACGGAGCCTGGACGATCCGTTGCTCCTTTTCGCCACGATCCTCATTGCCGTAGGATTCAGTTTCAAGCTGGCCGTCGTGCCCTTCCACATGTGGACGCCGGACGTGTATCAGGGCGCCCCGACGTCCGTCACGGCCTTTATGGCGGTAGCCTCAAAAGCCGCCAGCTTCGGCGCCTTCATGCGGGTCTTCGTCGAGGGACTCGGCGGCGTGCGGGCCAACTGGTCGTTGATGTTCCTGCTGCTCTGTGTGGTCACATTGATCCTGGGCAACATCGTCGCGCTCGTCCAGACGAACGTGAAACGCATGCTGGCCTATTCGAGCATTGCCCACGCGGGCTATGCCTTGATCGGCGTCGTGGCTGCCGGTCGTCTCGCTCCAGCTGAATCTTCGTCCGCCGTCGCGAGCGTCATGCTCTATATTGCCCTGTACGCCTTCATGACCTTCGGCGCCTTTACCATCATTGCGATGTTGCGGAAGGGCGGCCTGGAGGGCGATGAGATTGAAGATTTCAGCGGCCTGGCAAAACGCCACCCGTTCGCCGCACTCCTCATGATGGTCTTCATGGTTTCGCTGGCCGGCATCCCGCCGACGGCCGGCTTCATCGGTAAATTCTATGTCTTCATGTCCGCCGTACAGGCAGGACTCACCTGGCTCGCGGTACTGGCCCTGGTCTTCGCCGCGATCTCGGCCTACTTCTACCTGCGGCTGGTGATGGTGATGTACATGCGGGAACCGGAAGCGGTCACCGCATTGTCGCCCAGGTTCGTGTCGTCCCCGGCCCTCTCCATTGTGCTGGCCTGTGCCATCGCCGGCGTGGTGTTCTTCGGACTCTATCCCGATCCGATTGTAAACCTGGCAACCCAGGCCGCCCTCACGCTGAAATAGCATCTCCGGTTCGCCAAATAAGATGCGCCGCGGGGAAACCCGTGTTACGCTCACCTTCGTCGAACACTCGGCGCACCACCAAGCACATCCATCGCAAGCATCCTGGACTGAAACATGATGCAAGCTATCCGGTTCATTCTTGATCTCCTCAAGGCCTTTCAGCGCCACGGCTGCGCCAGCCTGGCAGCCTCTTTAGCGTTTTTCTCACTCCTCTCCCTGTTTCCGCTCGTCTTTCTGTTGTTGTACGGAATCAGCTTCCTGGTCAGCCAGGACGTGATCGGCGAGCAGTTCCTCCTGAGCTTTCTGAAGGGCTTTCTCCCATCGCTGGGTGAGCGCCTGGCTGAAGAGCTGCATCGCATCAGTGTGCTGGAGAGCGTGCGGTGGGCAGTCTTTCTGTCCTTCGCCTGGTTCGGAGCCCTGGTGTTTTACGAATTGGATTATGCGTTGAATGTCGTCTTTGAAAGCACCTGGCAACGTCACCCGCTGATCTCGACGGCGATTTCCGTCGCCTCACTGGGCGCCACCGGACTGCTCTTGATCATTTCCTATGTGGCGACACAGATTGTCAATTTCCTGACCAGCTACGTCCCGCAGCTGTGGGGGCTGGATCTGGTGGCGCTGGCCGCGCATGATTTTCTGCTGACCTACACTATCCCCTTCGGCCTGGCCTTTTTGACCGTCACCGGTTTGTACCGGTTCGTCCCGCGCCGGCGCCCGCAATGGCGGGAGGCGATGATCGGCGGCATGACATTCGGCCTGCTGTGGGTGGCTGCCAAACTGCTGTTCATCACCTATAGCGGCTACGCCACGGTCTATGTGCGCCTCTACGGCTCGCTTCTGGAAATCGTCCTCATGCTCCTCTGGGTGTACTACTCGGCCGTCCTGTTGCTCTTCGGCGCGGTCGTCGCCCATAAGCTCCAGCAGCACGCTCAAGCCGCCCCCCCATCAGCAAATCCAGCAGCCGCCTAACGCCATAGCCAAAACCAGGCGCTCCATCATGCAACTTCCGGCCTTTTTCTAGGAGATCCTCCCCTTCCTCGATACAATGGCTTCCGGCCATAAAAGGGAGCGGCATGTCAGACGACTTCGGCAAAGAACTGTTAATGCTGGGCGGGACCATCGCGGGCTTTGTGGCAGCGCTGCTCACGGTCCTCGAAAAGCTCCTCGACTTTCAGACCCGTATGCACGGCAAGAAAGAGGCGAAGGGATCATCCCGGCCCGAGCGAGCCGTGCCTGAATCGACCTCTACCATCGACTTCTTCTCTTCCAAACCGCTTCGCGGATCGTCCTATCTCCTCTTGTACGAAACCAGTGTGATCGTCGCCGCCGGCGTCATGTTGAACTATGTCGGCCTCACACTCAGCCGCCATATGGAAAGCATTCTATTCCTGGACATGACCGGCACGGCTCTGGTTGCGTTTCTGTTAGGCCCCTGGTGGGGTGCCATCGTTGCGCTGCTCTCAAACTCCGTCGTGAACTGGCTGCTGTATCCGGAAGCCGGCGCCGATGTCGTGATCTTCCCCTGGTCGCTCGTGAATATGACCGGCGCGCTCTTCTGGGGCGTCATGGCCAGACAACCGGGCTTCCAAAAGTATGTGCGGACTGCCAAGAGTTCTGCCCTGGCCCATACCTGGTTTCTATTGAGTTTCGGCCTCGTCGGGGCAGTGGTCATGAGCATCCCCGGCACACTCGTACAGGCCGCGCTGAATGAACGCACCATCTTCGCGTTAAACCCGGATGTGGCGGAAGCACTCAGCGCGCGCGTGATCCAGTGGGAAACCGTCGTGCGCGGTTCCATTGAGGCGATGCTGGGCGTGCAATGGGGAGAGAGCATCAGCTGGTATGTAGTGAACTGGTTCCAGAACATCGTCCGGTACATCCCGGACAAGACCATGAGCGCAGCCATCGCACTGGTGGTGCTGAAGTACGGCTACCCGCTGTTTGAGCAGGAATTGATCCACGGCGGCCCTGAAAAAGAACCGCCCGGCGATGAGCGTGTGCTGCCGTTGGTCCTCGGCCTGCTCTATGCACCGTCCTATGCGACGCTCATCAGCAGCGAGAGCTATGCCGGCATGCAGTTCTGGCCGCTCTGGTCGCTGCCCTGGCTCTTTATTGTGATGGGCTACTTCAAGCTGCGCTATTGGGGGTCGACGGATGAGATGTTGCACGAGGCCCGCCTCGAACGCGCGGAGCGCTATGCCCGCGCACTCAAGCCGATCGGGAAAGAACCATCCTATGAATTCTGCCGGCGACTAACTTTCGTCACACTTGTCGCCAGCCTTATCTTTGCCCTGTGCCTACCCATCCTTTTAATGGACTTCTATCGCGTCACCTTCAAATTCTTCTGCGTGGTCTATGGCTTTCTGCTTGTCGTCCATCTCATCCGCGTCGCCATCGCCCAAAATATTTCCGTGGCACGCTCTGAGTGAGCGGTGACGCGTCGTTCGTATCTCGTTGCTGAGAGATTGGCGTTACGCTTTATGCAGTTGTAGGTAGTGCACGATCGCTGAATGGGTGACGAGCCCGATGACCTGGCCCTCTTGCACGACGACCAAGCGATCAAGCCCTTCCTGACTCATCCGCTGCATCGCCTCCAACACCGGCACATTCGGTTCAATCCTTAAACCGGGCGACGCAGGACGCATGATCTGTCCGATCTGTTTCCACGCCCAGAGCGTTTGGGATACGGCTTGGACGTCCATCACGGTGACCAATCCGACCAGCTCCCCGTTTGAAACGACCGGAAAGCCTCCGTACCCGTGTGGGACAAAGAACTGATTCACCGCATCTGCGACCGTGCAATCCGGCGGAATAGCCACGACGGTCCGAACCATGAGATCGTGAACGGGAACGGCTGCCAATGACTGGCGCAATCGGGCCTGCCGGCGACTGGCCAGCGCAGTCGCGAAGAGGAACGTGGCCATGAGGATGACCCAGCTACCGTCAGAGGCCATCGATCCTGGCAGATCCCCACTGAGCGCAGCGATGACGACCATCACCCCAGCCAATCCGAACAACACACCGAACACCAGCCCGACCCACGAAGCCTGGACGGTCGCCCGATAGAAATCTTTCCCCCAGGCCCAGAGTCCAGCGCGCAAGACCCGGCCACCATCCAACGGGAATCCGGGAATCAGATTGAACAGGCCGAGCTGTAGATTCACAAATCCCAATAGGCTGCCTAGCATCATCAACCCTCGCCATCCCGTAGCCTCGCCCGCCGTACCGGCCAGCTCGACCGCTCCCAGACACAGCGCACCAAGCGCCACACTCACGGCAGGACCGGCAATGGCAATGAGGAATTCCGCACGTGGGTGCGGCGGCTCCTCCCGCATGTGCGCAACGCCGCCGAAGATGAAGAGGGTGATCTGGCTGATGGCGATCCGATAGGTCAACGCGACGTAGGCATGTCCCAACTCATGGAGTAGGACGGACCCGAACAACAGCACCGCCGCGACGGCCCCCATGGCCCAATAGCGCTCTTCGGACAATCCGGGTAGATTGGCCGGCAAATATCCCGAAGCCAGGCTGGAGGTCACCAGGAAAAAGACGAGGAACCACGACGCATGGACGCGAATGGGAATCCCCAGCGCGCGACCGATTTCCCAGGAGCCGAGTTGCATACATGCACCGTAACAGCGAACGCCGCACGCGGTCAATTTATCTTCACTCGGCTTGAGGTATACTTGTGCTCATGTCATCGAAGACCTTTGCATGGATCCTCAGTGCGTTGCTCATCGGAATGCTGGGAGGATTCCGGCCTTCCGACACGATGGCCCAAGTCATCAAGTCCGGTCCGAATTCTTGCCCGGGTATCGCTCTGACCTTCGATCTCTGTCCCGTAAAAAAGAGTCCCGGCTATGATCAAGCGCTGGTCGACTACCTGATCCAACACCAGATTCCTTCCACCTTCTTCATGTCCGGCAAATGGATCGCGAAACACGATGCCGAAGTGGAACACCTGCTGGGAATCCAGTTCTTCGAAGTCGGCACCCACGGCGAAGTACACGCACACTTGCCCATGCACAATGCCGACGAACAGCAGAAAGAAATCTATGCCCCGGTCAAGCTCCTGAGCGAACACTATGCCCACGACGCCACGCTGTTTCGACCGCCCTATGGCGAATACAACGACACGACGATAGACGTCGTGAAATTGCTCGGCCTGCGCTTCATTCAATGGAACATCGAGTCCGGCGATCCCGATCCGACCTTGACGGCGGACCAAATCCTGGCCCGCATCGAGAAACGCGCAAAGCCAGGCAGCATCGTCGTGCTGCATGCCAATGGGAAAGGCAAGCAGACCAGAGCAGTGATCGAACGACTGACGACCGACGTGCTCCCCCGTAAATCATTGAAGCCCATGACCGTGAGCGAGTTGTTGGCCTGCAAACAGCGCAACCCATGAGCACACCCCCCATCATCAGATCCATGCAAGCCGCCGACCGCGACGCCGTGGTGCAATTTCTGGGGGACTCCGATCCCTGGAAGACCCTCGGCTATACCAGCACCGACTGGACCAGGATCTTTGCCCCGATCCCTCAAGGGCGAGACGCGATTGTTGCCTTGGTGACCGACAAAATCGCGGGCGTGGCGCTGATCCGGGAAAAATTCTTGCTGGGAGATTATCTGGAGCTGCTCGGAGTCGCTCCATGGGCGAGAAAATCAGGCATCGGTGGGGCTCTCCTGGCCCATGTGGAGCACTCGGTCTTCGCGAGAACCAAGAACCTGTTTGCCTGCGTATCCGATTTCAACGCGCCGGCGAGGGCCTTCTACAAGAAGCACGGCTTTCAGGAAATCGGCCCCATGCCGGACTTTTTGATACCAGGCAGCGCGGAGATGCTCCTGCGGAAAACGGCCGGACCGGCACGAAAGAGCTAACGGCTAATAGCCTATGGCAAGAGAGAATAGCACCACTTCTCATTTCTTCTCTTGCCATCAGCCGTACGCCATCTGCTATAAGCTCTTCGTATGAAAGTCACTAAACTCCTCCATACCAGAATGCGCGTCAGTGACATGGAGCAAACGATCGCGTTCTACCGCGAGGTGCTGGGCCTTGAGGTCCTTGAACGCAAGACTTCCCCGCGCGGATCGCACCTCGCATTCTTGAAAGTCCCCAACAGCGACGAACTAATTGAACTGACCAGCTTTCCCCCGAGCGGGCCCGTGAAGGTGCAGGAGGATCTGGTCCATCTCGCTTTTCAGGTCGAAAGCCTCGACGACACCATTGCCTCCCTGACTGCCAAGGGCGTCAAGATCACGGACGGCCCGACCCAGACATCGTCCGGCAGCCGGTTTCTCTTCATCGACGCCCCCGATGGCTATGAGATTGAGCTCATCGAACGGCCCCAGGGCGAGAAGATCGCCTAGCGACACCAACCCCTTTTCCTTCTCCTCTCCTTCGTGTTACGTTTCTCGCCCGACTCGATCCATAGACACTCAAGAGGAGCCTCTGCATGAAGAACGGATTTTTCCGCGGTCACGGCCTCGGCAATGATTACATCGTGATGGACCCCAAAGAACTGACCTTCAAACTCACGCCCAAAAACATCAAAGCGGTCTGCGATCGCAATTGGGGCCTGGGGAGCGACGGCATTCTCGCGCTCGTCCCGAGCAAGAAAGCCGACTTCGGCCTGCGCATTTACAACCCGGACGGCAGCGAAGCGGAGAAATCAGGCAACGGGCTGCGCATTTTTGCCCGCTATCTCCACGCCACGGGAAAGACGAAGAAGAAACATTTCACCGTCGAGACGAAAGGCGGTCTGGTCACAATCGATTTGCATGTCGATCGCCATGGCGATGCGAGTGCCGTGACGGTCGAGATGGGGCAGGCCACGTTCAAGCCGGCGGCGCTTCCCTGCACCATGGCAGTCGATGAATTGATTCAGCAGCCGATTGAAGCGGCCGGGCGTGC
>JABFSU010000102.1 GCA_013140455.1 Nitrospira sp.
ATCAAGGCTTTGCCCACGGGGTGGGGGAGAAAAGGGGGGTGCCGTGAGTGACGCCCCCCGCCCCAACCTCATCTAGCGATTTGTATAATTGGCCTCCGCGGCAAGTCCAGGTCGAACGTGCAGGTGACCGTACCTGTTGTATGGTCCATGCACCAAACCTGACGAGGCATATGACTGTCTTGTGCGCATGATTGCCGCCCCCCACTTAAAACAAGTGGGGAGCCTCATATATTTGGAAGGGAGATCGGCGCACCTCATTATGGCTATGGATGAAGCGACCCCATACAGGGTCATCGTAACAGGCCTTCATCGATGCGAATTACATGCAGTGTTACTCCTGCCTGGTACTGACGACAAGCGTGCGATCTGGTTGAGGTATCCTGATCGACAAGGCGCAGTGTCGGCTGAACTGACGCGGTAGGGGGGTGCATCTGTATCACCCCCCCCATCTGCCTATCCTGGATCGCGGAGCAAGGCATCCGTTGGTTCCGAATGGGTTCAAGGTGCGCGATGGCTGGCGCTCAAGAATTGAGACGATGAACCGATAGGGGGAAAGGCGTTTTCAAAAGGGGTGAGCGATATGACGACGAAGAGCAGGACCAAACCGATGCGAGCTCTGCTAGGCAGGCCCGCGGATCCCGCCAAGTGTTGGAGAAGAGAGATTTGGACACGCGAGCAAGCGGCGCGCGTGTGGCCGACGTGGTCACAATTCCTGATTTACCCGAAGAAAATGCGGACCTCGGCTAACATTCCCACGCTTCTGGGTGCGATGGCACAGTTTAACGCGGCGGGCTACGAGTGTCTGCGATGGGCCCGGTGGGCCGAGGAGGATGAGGTCTACGTGAGATGCCTCAAGTGTCACAAGCGGGCATGGTCGCACGGAGCCAGGCGTGGCAAGTATCGGTGGCGGTGCGTGACGAAGAAGATGTATGAGGCCCACCAGAAGGCTAAGGACTATCAGGTTGGTGCGCATTCCAGGAATGGATGCGGGCTTCAGTTTGACGATACGAAAGGCACGCCGTTTGAAACGATGCAAGCGCCATTAGGACTAGTCTTTTTCGCCTTATATTTCCCTGCGGAGTACATCGATCAGTCGCTGCGCGTGAATAAGCTGCATGCGCAGGCCGACGAATTATCCACGGTGCTCACCACTCTGAAGGAACCGCAGCATGCCGAGTTGGCTGTCTCGCTGCGGCACTTGGCCAAAGTCTTCTGCGGTACCCTGTTTTTGGAATATCAGCCTATCATGGTGTCAGAAGCGGGGAGGATTTTACTCCAAACAAACATTGCTGCTGACGATGCGGCGCGGGCTGCGAGACGGGCCAAAATACAAGGCTGGAAGAAAGTGATCAGTGCCAACTATAAGGCGATCCGGGCCGATGTGGACCGGCTTGAGCGCATGGACAAGGCTCAGGCACAACGGCCAGCGGCGAGCGCTCGGGAGCGCACGGGGAGGTATCGAGGGCTCATGGGGACGATGCGGCGGATTGCTTCTGCGGCATGGTTCGACTCCGACCCTCCGTCAAGAGGTAGGTGAGGAAACGTTGTTGGGCCTAACCGCTGGCCGATTGAGGGAGGCCGGAGGAGCAAGAGGGGGGCGGATGACATACCGCCCCCCTCTTGCTCCCTCTATGTGCCTCGAGAGCGAACGACGCCTGCGGGGCACCACGCGAGTCTGATCCTCAGAACCCCATCCGAGAATCGCAGTCAAGCCTCGCCCGTCAAAGGGTCGCGTGAGATCCGTGTGCCGTGGTCCTACCCCTACACGTATCGCATTCAGCCCCCCCACATCAGGATTCGTGACCGAAGTCGGCGAGCCGTTCCTTCCCAAGGTTAACCTGTCCGTCTCTGCGCATCGGCATACGCTGACCTCACCCTGGGCCCTCATCTCCGCCTTCCGTCGAAGGCCCGCCTCATGTGCGCCCAATATACGGACATGGGCGTGTGTCCTATCTTCTCTCGCATCCCACCATCCTGTCAGACCAAACAAGCCAAGAACCCCGCTCACAACCTCTAGCCTTCTCGGTCAGGGACCTCCTAGTCGGTGGGACTGTGACGGTCCGGGCTGGAGCCCACCCGCTCGATCGCGCCAGGCGCCTCTTTTGCCACCGCCTCGTCGTGCCCCTTGGATGTTTGGGACGACATACACGACAGCCCGACGCCGAAACCCCGCGCCAGCGCGCAGACTGCCACCGCTTCACCAAGTTCTATCACGATGATGTCTCCCGCCTGGCGCAAGCTCTCTACGCGGTTTTGCAGGGGTTTTCGTGCACGCTCGTGTGTCTCCGTTCCCTGTGTGCGCGCTCGGTTGGATGTTTGGTGGGGGCGTGGACACGACTCCCGTGGGCGGGTCGGGCGGTGTTCGATCGCGCGCCGACTCCGAGCCGGTCGAGCGAGGGGCGCCTCCCCTGTGTGCAGCGACCAGTAGCCTTGCGGGCCCTCAGATCTCGTTGAGGCCAGACACCCCCCTCGCCAGATCCGCCGCGATGCTGACGGCCGTGGCCGTCCTCGGCCGCCGCGTGCCGCGCCTAGATTCCCTCCCAGATCGAGCCATCTCGCTCCGCCACCGGCGAGCGAGGGCATCACCACAGGAGGGAACCATGCACGACATCGACACGATCTCAGAGACTCACAATGAGAGCCACTCCGACGGCCCCGAGGCCGCGGAGCCGGCGGCCACGCCGCCCGAGGCACCGGCACCGACTGCCACGCCACCCCGCACGAAGGCCCGTCGCCGCGACCCGACCCGACTCACCCTCGGCGCATACGCCACCCAGCAACTCGCGCTCGAGCAGCGC
This sequence comes from Nitrospira sp., assembly GCA_013140455.1. GTDB lineage: Bacteria > Nitrospirota > Nitrospiria > Nitrospirales > Nitrospiraceae > Nitrospira_D. The sequence continues at coordinate 2,799 of JABFSU010000102.1, forward strand.
TTCCTCGCCAAAGACGCCGCGAAGTTGTCGACGGTGCAGAACTGGCAGGGGCATATCAACGCCCTCCCGGCCACATTGATGGCGACGCGGTTGACGGCCATCGGGAAGGCCGACTGCGAGGCGTATTTCGCCGCGTTGCAGGCAGGCCCCCTCGCGGACACGACGAAAGAGACCCGCCAGCGGTTCCTCCACATGTTGCTCCAGCGGGCACGCCAGGAGGGGTTGATTGCTCGCAACCCGTGTACGGCGGTGCTCCGGGCCCAACGCCACCTCCAGGGCCGCGGCGTGGGGGTACGCGAGATCACGGAGGCCCAGACCCTGTCGGCCGCGCAGGTGGTGACGGTCCTCGTGGTGGCCGCCTGTGTCGAGCCGCCGCTCTTCTTCGTCCTGGTGGCGGTGATGGTACTGACCGGCTTGCTCGGCGGGGAGGCGCGGGCCCTCCAGCGCGGCGATCTTGAGTTGGACTATCGGTGTGGCCCGCGCCGGCGGCCGCGTCTGTGCGTGCGGCGCATCGAATTCAATGGGACGGTGAGCCTGGCCGGGTGGGAGGAGCGCTATGTCGATGTGCCTCCGCTGCTCGAGGCGATCCTGCGGTGGTGGATCGCCACGCGTGGCCTCACGGACCCCGCGGCGTGGTTGTTTCCTGGGCCGCTGCCGCGCCAGGGGAGTCAGCGCGCCACGCAGATTCCGCGGGGGCGCACGGACTGGTGTGTGCCCACGGAGACGGTGCAGGCGTCCTGGCGCCGGATCCAGGCTCGGGCCCTGCCCGGGTCGCAGCGCTCGTTGACCGCCTTGCGCCACGCCTTCTGCTCGCTCTCGCTGCAGCTCGGGGAGGAGGTCCTCTATGTGTCGGTACAGGTGGGCCATCGGACCGTGAAATACACCCGCCAAGCCTATACGGCCTTCCTCGACGTCCCCGGTCAGGGGACCGGCGACGCGTCGTCGGAGGAAGCGCTGACGGCCGCGTTGGGGCCGGCGATTGCCCGGGCCGCCGAGGTCGCTGAACGGCTCCGCGGCCAGACCCCGACGCCAGTCGAAGGCGCCACGCCGACGCGCCGGGCCACTCGCGCGCGGTCGTCCCGGATGAAGTAGTCTCCGACGGGCTCCCGCCACTCACCCCCTTGGTCCCGGGCGCTTCCGGCGTCTGGGAGCACGGGGGGCCCGTTCCCCTCGACCCTTCTCAACCCTTGAGGCTCATGCCGCCGCTGTTCCGTCGCAGGACGGGCCGTCGTCTCCCTACCCCGGCATTCCGTGTCCTGCTGCACTCAACCAACCGTCGCCCGCCCTCGGCGCGGGGCTGATCAGAGCGGACGCCTCCGCGGCCGGGTGATCCGGACGGACGGGGCCTGTGAGCAACAACACCTGTATCACCGGTGAGCGAGACACACCTGAGGCGAGGCTGGCGGCGTTTCGCCCGCTGCCGGTCCTCACGGCCCGTTAGAGTGCTCAGGAGTGGAAGGAGCAGGCACGGGCCATCGCACGAGCACCTGGCAAACCTGTAGAGGGAGGAGAGCCATGATGCGTATGCCCACAGAGAGTTCGCAGTGTGAACCCCATGCCTTGGTCGAGCCCGACGAGCTGCCTTTGCTGACGGCGACCGAGGTGGCCCGGCTGCTCGCCGTGCCCCAAAGCACCGTGTATCGCCTGGTTCGCCGCCGTCAGCTGGCGACCGTACGGCTTGGGCGGTACTTCCGGTTTCAGCGGTCAGCCGTGCGGAACTGTATTAACAACAAGGAGGTCTCGCGATGATCAAAAAAGACAACCACCCCACACGCCCCTGGAAGTGCGACCGCTGGGGGCACCACGTGCGGTACCAGCGTCGCTTTGCGACGCGTGAGGAGGCGCAGGCCTTCGAAGCTAAGATCCTCGCCACGCGGGGCCAGTCCGGTAAGCTCGGAACCAACGGGCCGTCGGGGGCCCAGACGTTCGAAGCGTTTGTGCAGGCGTGCATCGCCAAGCAGCGCGGCCCCTCCCCGACAGTCCGTCCGAGCACGGTCGCGGGGTGGGAAAGCAAGCTCCATCAGATGCCAAAGGGAATTCGAACAAAACAGCTGCATCGGATCAGCGAACAGGATTGTTTCCGCTATCTGCAATGGCTGCTCAACAAACAAGGGGGGAACGCTAATGGCACCGCGCAGTAAGAAGACGAAGACCTCACGGAAATATGCGAAGGGCACGGTGAGCCAGAAATGGGGGTTCTTTCGGCGGATGTTGGCAGCCGCCGTACAATGCGGACTCATTCCCGGCAATCCAGCGGCCGAGCTGTCCCCGAATGGCGGGCGGCGGGCGCGCCGCGCCGCAAGCCCCTTGGGGGAGCGCAAGACGATGACCCAGCAGGAGCGGACGCACCTGCTGGCCGTTCTGACGGCGCAGTGGATGAACGAGGCGTTGTGGGTGGTGGTCCTCTTTGCCCTCATGGCCCTGGCCGGCCTCCGCTTCGGCGAAGCCCGCGCGCTGCAACGGCCTGATCTCGAGCTCGATCATCAGCATCCCACGCGCGGACGGGCCCCACGTATTCATGTGCAACGCACCGAACGGAGTGGCAACCTCGGGCGCCCGAAGCATGGCAGAAAACGCTATGTGACGGTCGTGCCGCTCTTGGAACAGCTCCTCCGGGCGTATGAGGCGACCTTAACGGGGGGCTCGGTCTGGCTCTTTCCCGGACAGTTGCCGAGAAAGGGCGGCAAGGTGCGCGCCAACTATGAGCGAGGCGGGCATCCGCTGGAAATGGGATGGTGTGTGTCGGAAAGCTGGGCACGCAGTCAATGGCACGAGGTTCTGGCGGCCGCCCAGCTCGGTCGGAAACTGAGCCCCAAAGCGCTCCGCCATGCCTTTTGCACCATTGCGTTGAGTCAGGGGCAGTCGTTGAAGTGGGTCTCACGTGAAATGGGGCACCGCGATGTTCTGGTCACCCAGCAGGTCTATGGGCGGTGGGCTCAGCCCTGGGGGCTTGGGATGCTGGCGGCCTGGCTGGCCACGCAGCGCCTGCCGGAACGATCCTTCTACGGTGAACCAGCCGCCGATGCAATTCTCGCCCAGCATGGCGTGTCGAGGATGCCGCAGCGATCAGGGGCATCGAATCACCGGACCCCCTTCGCCGCATGACACCGCCAGCCCGCCCGCCTGCGCTCTGCGCGGGTGGGCGTTGCACGGGTTGTGCGGTGGGTCCAGTCGATGACAGCGCAGACCACCGGCGTATCATTTGAGGTGGCAGCCACGTGAGCGAGGGAGGGCTAGCGAGTGGCCCGATGGCTCTTTCCCCGATAACCTCCTCGGGTTCGGTGATCGGCCCGGGGAGCGTCATTCCTGGGTCGACGCTTTTCTCGGGCTCCTGATGATGACTGTCCTACGGAGAAGCGAGGCGAGGCGAGGTGAAGCGAAGAATCGGGTCTTCCGGTACCGCAACGCCATGACCACGCGACGGGTGTCGATTACGCCCGAGTTGGCGAAGCTCTTGGCCCACTACGCGATGGCGAAGCGGCCTGGCCGCAAAAGGTGGCTGATCAAACCGCTGCGGAAGAACGGGGCGGGTTCTCGTAAGCGGTCACGGCAGTCAGGTACCTGGCGCTGAACTGAGTCAGCGCATGACTACAGAAAGTCGATTCTTTGCCGACAAATAGTAAAACCTGGAGGTAGACATGCAACCCACCTCGGAACGAATCACTGTGACACTTGATGTGGAAGATCTAGCGGATTGGTTGAGCTTAAAGGGCCTACGGCCGGACCAGGAGGCGCACATTAGCGAGGATATAGTTGCCGACATGTATCGATTGCCAGATGGGCGCGCGGCCATTGCCTACAGGATTGATGAGGTGAGTGGGGGAGCCGTGGTGCAGAACGCCAGCGGGCTAGACCTCAAGGCGTGGCTGCGGCTTCGAATAGCGAAAACAAGCGGTAATCCATAAAACCGGGAATCATACGCGCATCTATGCCAGTGACGATGTGAATCGGAACGGGGAAACGATGTGTGATTCGCACATATCGTTCCACTTACATTGCCGCGTCGGACGATGAAATATGCAGACGCCTCCGGTGGGTGTGGCGCTATCAGGAAACCGGTGATGCTGGCTTGGCGTGTCGACGGTGCGGGGTCCCCAATCCCGCACTTCGCTTGCTGAAGAGGTGTTCTTTGGGTGGAGATCTCGCTGGCCGGCTGGGAGATATCGTGGTTTCTCGGAGACTGGTCACCACCATGTGCATGGATTTTGATGAGAAATAATTCAGGGACAACGGCTCAGCCACCTGCCAGCGTCGGTTATCCAGCCATCAGAGCGACCGTGTTGGCAGCGTCTCGGTATCCCGGCCGGCCAGCCTTCCCTCTAGACTGTCCTCATGTACGGTACCTCTGAGCTACAACGCGAATCGCCGTGTGCCATCAAGAAAGGAGGCACTCGGGCCCATCGCTCCCGCATTCATTGGCCGGAGGCAGAGAAGCAGACACCCCCCTGACACATGGAGGACATCATGACCAAGATTACGACCACACCATCACTCGATCGGACCGGATTTAGTCATCAGCTTCCCGAACGCTATTTCTATTTGATGGTCTTCCTGCTGATGAGCACCGGCTTGCGCCTGCGCGAAGTGCTGGATCTCAAGACCGAGTCCACCGACTTAGACCAGCGGATCTTGACGGTCACCTCGCGCAAGACTCGGACGACTCGGCAGGTGTCGATTGCGCCTGACTTGCACGGGATTCTGGCAACGCATGTTCAGGAATACACGCACGTCAGGCCGCGATGACTCGGTTGGAGCGGGTGCGGCGGCTTCGTCACCGGAGCTAATCCTGACGTAGCGGGCCATCGGTTGACCCGTTGGCCAGACGGCCAATAGACCCAGAGTGCCAATTTGTACGCCAAACAAGGAGGACAGGGGGATTGACATGATAGAGATCGTTCTAGCAGACAGCCAGTTACCCCTCGCTGACCAGGTGTCGAAGGCGATTGTCACCATGATCGCACATGCGAACGCAAATCAGCGCTGTTGTCTACTTAACGCAGACGTCGAAGCGCGTACCCTGCACGAAGAGATCGTACGTCAGCAGTCCGGATGGTACGTGTCGTTTGGGCACGGAGAGCACTGTGTCTTCCCGTGGGAAACAGCGCTCGCCGTGGCATGGGCGGGTATCCGCCGCAAGGGTAGAGAGTATCGAGTCGCTCGCTGCTGTGTCGAACGTAATCGGAGCGATCGTCAGAGCCTTGCATTTCGTAGTTTGGACCGTGCCCGGACACCCCTCTGCGCCGTACTCGGCCTCAACAAGGGGCGGTTGGGCGTATACGGTCTCACGCGAGAGTCGGACAGCGCCGATCTCGACCATCTTGTCATCCGGCTCGCAGCAAAAGGTTTGCCGAATCCGGAGGGTGTCATGGACCTGTGGGCCAAGATCGAGTCCCGAGTCGAGCAGCGATCAGTCGCAACCGCCCAATCACAGGAGGATCTGCACCGTCAGTGAGGATCACCATTCTTCTCTTTAAGAAACAGCGCATGAACACCTCGCGGACCGCCTCATAAAGCCTGAGGGTGTTAACCTCATCGAGGCTGCATGGCGGGCTCCGGTCGGGGGGCCCCCTCCGGTCCGTGAGAGGATGCCGTCGGCCGTCACGGCGGTGGCCGACTCTAGACCGGTGGGTGCTCGGTGTCCATCAGCTCTAACGTAGGGCCCGGCGGGAATTGGGAACGGCTCCGGTGGTCCCACTGGTTTCACAGACCGGCGGATGGGTCGGTTCGCCGGGCCACCCATCCCTCTGTCTGGGGTTAGACCTGGCGACCTTGGGTGCTGCCCTAATTTACCCTGAGCTGTCCTCACGTGAATCAGACTGTCCTCATTTCATCGGCCGCTCTATAATGAGGACAAGATGTAACGGTCCTCAGTTGACCGATCAGTCTAATGCCATGTCACACGCAATCTGCCCGAATCTGGGATGACGCGTCCTGATCTCAACCTTGTATAGCCTAATGAGAACAGCACCCGCGGCCCCACGTGTTTTGACGAGCCAGGTTCGCTACGGTATACTGTGCATCACTGTGAGGCATCTATGATGCATGGAGACACGACGCCATGAAAGCGATTACGTTACGGAACCTTCCACCCGACGTTGCCCGTACGGTTCAACAGCGAGCCAAACAGAAGAAGACGAGCGTGAATAAGGCGGTCATCGAGTTGTTGGAAGAATCGGTTGGGGGCAAGGGAAAAAAGAAAGCGCCGGTCCGCTATCATGATTTGGATCATCTCGCCGGAACCTGGACGAAGGAAGAGGCCGCCGCCTTCGAGGCCCTCATTGCCGAGCAACGCACGATTGATCCAGAGCTCTGGAAATGACCCGGTTGCTTCTGGATAGCTCCGCCTATATCGCGTTTAAGAAAAGACACCCCGAGGTGCTTGAGATCCTTCCTCAAGCCGAAGAGATATGGCTCAGTCCGATTGTCCTCGGAGAGCTTCGCGCGGGCTTTCTCCAGGGGAGTAAACGCGAAAGCAATGAGCGCGAGTTACGAATGTTTCTGGAATCCGCGCGCGTCAGCGTGCTGATCGTGGACGAAGAGACCTCGGAACGGTACGCGACCATTCGCGTGGCGTTGAAAAAGGCCGGCACCCCGGTTGCCGCCAACGATATCTGGATTGCTGCCAGCGCCATGCAGCACGGGCTTCCGATCCTCACCTCAGACCGCGATTTTCAGAACATTTCCCAGGTCATTGTTCGCCACTTTCTCCCCGTCTAGCACGCGACGGCCCTCTTGTCTTCTCGTGCCCACTCCTGTGTCCTCATGTGCCTTTCCAGCTGACCTAATTTGACCTTCTACCTCAGACCGTGCTCGAGGCGTCTCCATAACCTCGAATTATTGGCCTTTTTCATAGGTCTTTGAGCGAGATCTCGTCTACTGAGTCTATGGTGTCAATGGAGTAGAACGATGTTTGGTCACACTTTTGTCACAGTATGTGCCCCAACTTCATGGCCCAAAATAGGAGCTGTGTCAGACACGGGCCAACTCATCCTCCCACCCGTCAGGCTCATTGTCTCGCACAGAAGGAGGATATCGATGGCTGTGATACGGAGCTCCTCACCAATCCCGCCCCTCTCAGAGGAGTTACTCACCGCGAGTGACGTGTGTGCGCTGTTAAAAGTTAGCAAGGCATTCGTGTACCAGGCAGCTCATGCTGGTGACTTACCCTGCATCCGGCTTGGCCGGGCCGTTCGCTTTGAACCTGCCGAGGTGATGAAGTTCGTGGCTCGGCACCGTATCGCTGGATAACCAGGACGGTAAGGTCCGGACGGTCGGTGTGGATAGATGCCGATCGATTGGGCGTGTTTCTCCCACGAGTAGGCGACTCGGACGGGCAATCGGGACCTTCCGGTCTTGGTGGCCCGTAACTCTTTGAAATACCAAGACAGATCTCGTGTCGTCGCCCTCATCACGCCTTTGCCGATCATCCATCTTCGTGGGCCTTCGTCGTGCTGGTTTTGCTCCTTCTGGCAGTTTTTTTTGGAAAGTCTTCCCATTTTTCGAAGTCAATCTTGGCTCCCGCGGAGGGCCTGTGGCTTCGTTTTGCCCGTCCAGCTCTTCAAGAATTTCCACAGATGAATATCTCGCGGACTGCCTCACAAAACCCCAGGGTTTCGACCGCGTCGAGGCCGCGTGGCGGGCCCCGGTCGGCGGGGGCGCCTCAGTCTCATGAGAGGATGCCGTCGGCCGTCGCGGCCATGGCCGACTCTGGAACGGTGGGAGTCGCTGCGCCCCTGTTTCGCCCCCTGTTCCGTATGCTCCCTAGTATGCCGAGAGCATTGGAGTGGTTTTCACAGACGTAGAGTTCCGTCCATCGTTGATATGGCGTTGATAGCATATGGTCTCTATGCCATAGTATCGCCGTGAGTTGGATGGTTGAAATTGGCGACGAGTTTGAGCCGAAGTTCGACGCGCTACACGAAGACGTGTAAACGGAGCTCTTGGCGTTGACGCGTCTCCTTCAGTATTTCGGACCGCACTTGGCGCGGCTGAAGAAGGAAAGGGGGTAACCATGGCTACGAATATCGACGAGAAAATCAAGCAGTTGAGCCCGCTCCAGCGCAAGAAGGTGGAGATCCGTGCCGCCGAGTTGATGGCCGAGGAGATGACCTTGCGTGAACTGCGGCACGCGCGCAAGCTCACGCAAGTTCGGATGGCCAAGAAGCTGGGGATCACGCAGGATAGTGTGTCGCGCCTCGAGCAACGCAGCGATCTCTTACTGTCCACGCTCAGAAAGGCGATTGAGGCTATGGGCGGGAACCTGTCTCTGATCGCACAATTTCCAGACCGTGAGCCAGTGGTGCTATCCGGTATTGCCAAAGACGACTCGGAGTCGAAGCCATCAGGCCGTAGACCCGCGCTAGCCTAATCATGGGGCGACTCAGGGCGAGCGTCACACGCGAGCAGGATGAAGTCGAACACCGTGCCACCCCATGAAGCTATTCCCAGTAGGATCCTCCACAATCTGAAACGGATTCTCTGGCTGATGGGTGGGGGGAGGCCCGCCCTCCTCTTTGTATGATCATTTACACCGTGAGGGCACCATGCGTGCGGCGTGGGTCACTGATATACATCTGGATTTCTTGAGTCACGCGGAGTGCGAGCGTTTCTTCGACTCTATCGTAGGGGACAGTCCGGATGTCATCTTTGTGACCGGTGATATCTCTATTGCGCCCTCGCTGCTGAGTCATCTCGAGGCGATGAACCAGGCGCTGGATAGACCCATCTATTTTGTCCTTGGGAACCACGACTTCTATCGCGGGTCGATCACAGAGGTGCGCACGGCTGTTCGAGCACGCCTACACGGACGTCCGTTGCTGACCTATCTGTCGGAGGCCGGTATTGTCCCCTTAACCCCATCAACCGCACTGGTGGGCCATGATGGATGGGGAGATAGCCGGTACGGGAACTATGCGACATCCCCCGTGGAGCTGAATGACCATCGCTATATCAAGGAGCTGACTGGTCTGACACAGTCTCAACTTCAGGAACGGCTGATGCGCCTAGGAGACGAAGCCGCCATGTATCTTCGTCAGACCTTGCCGCAGGCCTGTGACCACTATTCGCACGTGATTCTCCTCACCCATGTGCCTCCCTTTCGAGAGTCCTGTTGGTATCAGGGGCAGGTGAGCACTGACGAGTGGCTCCCGTTCTTTGCCTGCCAGGCGGTAGGAGAGGTGTTGCATGAGACCATGCGGACGAGGCCGAATTGTCAGCTCACTGTGTATTGCGGGCACACGCACCATAGCGGTACCGCACAGGTGCTGCCGAATCTCACCGTCTTCACGGGTGCCGCCGAGTATGGGATGCCACAGGTCAATGCGGTGATCGAGGTGCAGTGACCGCCAAGCCTTGATCTATCCAGACACACGGTGATGGACTGAATCCTAACAGGCTGCGGAACCCCCAACTTTTACCATTTGGCTTCTCAGTGCGAACTGGTGGACTATTGAAATTTCAAGGTTTTTCATTTGGGCTGACCCCGTTGAAGCATATAAATCGAGTTTTTCCGCAGCTGCTAGTGTGGGCAGGAGGAACCGAGCGTGAGAGTAGTCCGCTCCCAGAATTTCTCGCCCAAGGCATCCTCCAGCGACTTTAGGCGATCATTCGGCCTCCCGTGGTCCTCGAGACTTTTCGCGTAGTGGGGATCGTGGCCTGATGGGTCCGAAGCCAAACGCCTCTTCAAGTCGTCGAAGAACATGTGTGTGAAGGCTTCTTTGATCCCGCGCGGCGACGCTCCGGCGGCGAGCGTCTGTTGGGCTCCCAGGAGGTCGGCCTGGGCTTCTTGATCCCTGATGTATTGCGCCATTCTGGTACGCCAACCGGCATTGTCGTGGCCGCTTCCATCTTGATAGGCCGGATGAGACCCCTTGAGCGATTTCCTGAGCCAATCCTCCTCGAATCCTTTCCAATGGGCCTCCACCACGCCACGGCTCACATGGCGGAGCTGGACATGGGCGAGCTCATGAGCCGCCACGAACAGGAGTTCGTCGTCCGAGGGATTGCGGTCCAGCAGCCCCTTGTCGAAATAGATAAAAGACCGCCCGGCTGAAGCGCCGTCTTCCCCGGGGCGATTCACAATTCGGATGGTCACAAGAGGATCTGCGTCGGGAGAGGCCGCGTGCAGCCGATCGATAATTCGGGCAAGCCGTTGCTGCCACACTGCGTCCTCGACGAATCCGTACTCGGCTTCCCACTCCCGATCGAATTCTGCTTCGCTGAGGAGCTTCCGGTCGGCCAGCCAATCGGCAAAGCCCAATTTCGCCCGTTCGATCAGGGGAAGCGACTCGTCATGCGAAGCGGCCGGCAAATACTTCATCGCCCGGAGGGTGAGGCCGATGTGACGATCGGCCAGTCGCAGGCGTTCCTCCACCTTGGCCAACGCGTCGCGATCTTTCGCGATGGCCTGCTCCGTTTTCTCAACCGCCAGCCGGTGTTTCGGTGCGTCGGTCAGGCTTGCTCGAAAGCCGGTTACCTTTTGCAAGTGTTCCTGCACGGTGCGTTGTTCCTGAAGAATTGCCGCTTTCTTCTCCTCGTCGCAGCGGAGCAGCCGCTCTAGTTTGGCGCGTGGGGCCATCGGAGTGGACGGGGTCGGTTCCGCTGCCCAGCTTGCGCCGGTGGACAGGAGGATGACCAAGATAGCTAGGAGCGGCCAACGGCGATGAGCAGGATGAAATATCATGGGAGTGCTCCTACTTGGGTTGTCCCTGCTCGGCTTGGGCGAGACTCTTCTCGGCCTTGGCGCGGTCCTTCTCGGTCCGGTCGAGGTCGAGCTTGGCCTGTTTGAGGTCCTGCTTTGCTTGGTCCAGGTCTTGGGTCGCCTTTCGGTCCAGATCCATCGCTTGATTCAGGAGTTTCTCTGCTTCGGCCAGCTTGTCGTCTTCCGCCTGCTTCGACGGTTGATCCTTCGGGATCGATGCCGCCTGCCGCTGTTGCTCCTGATACTTCTTTTCCGCTTCTTTCCGGATTCGTTCGGCCAGCTTTTTCTCCTCTTCCAGTTGCAGGCGGCGCAGATCAGCTTGAGCTGCCTTATCGGCTGCCTGATGGTAGTCTTGCCAGACCTTGTCCATGGTGGCCATGTCCACGACCTTGCCCGTCGGTGTTGGCGGCGCGTCCGGCATCTTGAGCGCAAGACCCGCAGTTTCATTGCCATACTTCAATGTGCCGGTCGCGTTCGATTCCCCGAACATCGCGGTGCCGCCTTTCAACTCCAGCGTTCCCGACTCCATCCGCTTCAGCCCCAATTCCGTGTTGCCGAGCCCACCCTTCAGGCTGCTCAGCAACTTCTGGTGCCGCGCCTCCAGTTGCCTCATGCGTTCCTGCTCTTCCGCTTGAAAGCGCGCCATCTCCACCGCCGCCCGTTCCATTTCCTGCTGGCGTGCCAGCGCTTGGTTCGCTTCTTGTGTCTTGAGCGAATCCGCGAACGCGGCCCCCAAAGCTCCTGCGAGCCCCATCATCAGTTGTTGATTAGAGCTTGCTCCACCGCCGGAGTAGCCGGAGAATCCACCGCTTGAGCCGCTGCTACTCTTAGGCGTGCACGTCGCGCCCATGCCGGGGGTACCGCCTTGCGCGCGGCACTGCTCGGCGAACTCCGCGTAATTCCGGCAGCAGGCGTAGGCCGATGAGGTGAGGAATGATGTTAGTGATAGCAAGATGACGAGCCCGGTCTCAACCGATCTAGAACGTGAATGCATGGCTTCCTCTTTCTCTGTCTCCGTGTGCGATCGATTCCCGGCTAATGGACATCAAGCCTGTGGTTTTCGCTACGCCTCTGAATTTTCGCCGTCGTAGCGGTTTCCCTTCCCGCGAACACCCGCATCACTTCGCCTTGAGTTCCCATTCGTAGATTTTGTCTTGGGCGGCCCGGGCATCGGGGGCGTTCGGGGCCAGCACGAGAAAATGCTGCATGCTCGTCATGGCGTCCTGATAGCGTTCCTGATTGGCGAGCAGGAGTGCGCGGTTAAAGTGGCCCTCCGCCCACCACGGAGCCGCTTCCAGACCGTGGCCAAACAAGGCAATTGCCTCGTCATAGTGCTTCTGTTCCGCTGCCGTGGTGGCCTGCACGCCGTAGCGTCGGGCCTCTTCCGGGAGTTCCGGCTTGGTCGGGAGTTTGCGCATCGTCTCGGCCACGGTCTGAATGACGGTCTGTGTTTGCGCACGGTCGCCGGCCATGCGGTAGGCGCGGCCGTACTGACTGAGCGCGGCGCGGAGGTTCCCGCCGGCTTCGGTGTCCCGGGCGGTGGTCATCGCCTTGGCGAAGTGCTCGTTGCGCAGGCGCATCGCGACTTGCCGTGCTTGGGATTGCGTCAGCAAGGTGGACACGGCCCGGTCGATTGCTTCATGGACCATCCAGGCATCGGGATCCTTAATTGCGTTCTTGGCGGTGTCTTCCATCCGTTCCAGTTCGCTGAGTGCGGCGGTGCCGGTCAGGGTGCCCTTCCAGAGGACGGTCTGGCTTCCCGTCTGCGTGACCTGGCCGTCCAGGATGACCTCGACTTGTCTTTCAGGAAAGGTCACAATAATGGTCCAGAGCAACGGCAGGATCGAGCTCCCGCTGGAGAATGACGTGGTGACGGCCATCTTCTTCACCCGAACCGAGAGCGCGAGGGCCTCACGGGTGCTGTCGACCGCTAGGCCCGGTTGCTGCCCGTCGCGCACGCTGGCCGCGAGGCCAGCGGCGGAGAACTGGTGCTGCAGCACCGATCCAACGAGTTGGGTCCGTGGCTGGTCTGCCGAATAGATGGCGTAATGGTGCATCGGGATCACAAAGACGTTCGTTGCGAACATCGTCATGTCCTCGCCGAGAAAGGTCTGGGCTTTCCGGAACTCTTCCTCGGGGATCGCATCCTCGACCTGGAGAAGGACGTCGTGCCGATCGGCGCTTCTGTGTTGTGCTGAGGGATAGTGTTTCTCGAAGTCAATCGTGTAGTGGCGTGTACTACACCCCGTTCCTGTCAGCGCCCAGAGTCCCAGGATCGCGATGAGTGCCCAGTGGCTATGACCTTTCATGCTATCCTCCTTCATCGTCTTCCTTCATTTTGACTGCAGTTCCCACTCATAGATCTTCCCCTGCCCGGTGCTTCCCAAGATGAGGCCAAAGTTGTTAGGGGATGAGTCATCCAGGGCTGGGAATTTCCTCAACGTGCGACACAGTGGTGACACTAGCAGTTCATTCCTGCAAAGCAAGGAGTTAGTGGTATCGGGCTGGGGTTCGCGATGGGGGGGAGGATGATCTGAGAATAGATAAGGGGGCAGACCCACGGCTGTCCAAAATAATCTGTTCTTTTGTTTTCCCCCTGCATGAATGCTGCGTCTGAGACGGCCTCAGCGTCGGTTCTCGGATGAGGTTGCCCAGGCTGCTGTCCAAGATCATGTGGCAAAGAGTCTGGTTTGCAGGGGGGGCGGGGTGATTGCTGGATGTTGAAAGGGGAACGCGCCTCTTACGATACAGGCTCTCGTTGATCAGCTTTCGGAGGGTAGCTCTCGCTCAGCATCATGAGCGGACCCGTCCCGAATGGTTCACTGACACCCCAGAATTACCGAGATCCAGGAAGAGCCGGGCGACCCTCGCAGCTGGAGTGGCAGGCCCGGTCGGAGCAGTGGACAACTCCGGTACAGACAGTTAGCATCATGCCATGGCCCACTCACCTGAGGAGCGCATCGTCTCTGACGACCAAGCCGCCCGCGTGGCCCGCATTCAGGCTCGGGCTGAAGATGTCTTCGGCGAACCTGAAAAGGCGGCACTGTGGCTAAATAGACAAAATCGACTCCTCAATGATCAGACCCCGTTGAAAGCGATACAGACCGACACCGGCCTCCAGTTGGCGCTGACCATTCTCGGCCGGATCGAACACGGTGTGTATTAGCTAAGGCGCTGCCAACCCATTGGCCGCCCACCGAACCAGCCACCAAGACAGCGCTCTCGTGCACTCCTCTGCGCACTCAGCCACCAGTGAGTAGTCCCAGCTCACGCCCAAAAGGCTGAGAGCCGTCCGCCCCCCCCCAGCCGTTCAGGCAGAGCCACCCCGGAAAACACTGCCAGCAATAGCCTCAAGGTGGCAGTGTCTATGATCCCCACGAACTCCCAACCCAACACATACTCGTTCCTACAGGGAGCACCCTCCCTGCTGTGGAAGGAGCCTGTGATGTCGGTCCAGACCAGTCCGTTTATGACCCTCAAAGAGGCCGCAGACTTTTTGCGGTATAGCACGAGCTCGCTCTACAAGCGGACTGACATCCCCCGCCATAAACTCCCGGGCTCCAAGGACTGGCGCTATGACCGCGAGGAACTCCTCGCCTGGGCCAAGTCCACCGTTCCTCAGCGGCTGGAGCCGAAGCCCGAGCCACCCCAACCTGCCGCAGCGAATCCGCAGGAACCCCGCACGGTTCCTCGTCGCCGCAATTCCCGCTACCGGTAAAGGAGTCCCGCCCCATGGTCATTCGCCACCGCACGACAAAGAAAGGCCTCGCCAGCGATCTCGACTTCTGGTGGAAGAAGGCACGCTATCGGCCATGTCTTGGCTACAATCTGGACCCTGCCCAGGAAGTCATCGAAGCCGGGAAACTGGTGGAGCGGATCAAATCCGGCCAGCTCAATGGAGGGTTCACGCGGACCGGTGGAACCACCATGGCCGACTTTCAGGCGAGCTATCTGGCCGAGCTCAAAGAACGGGGGGTGCTGGACCTGAAGCGACCCGAGCGGGTGCTCGAGTCCTATCTGATCCCCGCCTTTCCCCAACCTTTGAAAGACATCAAGTACGCCGACGGACAAGCGTATATCGCAAAACGCCGTAAAGACGGGGCTGCTGACGGGACCATCGCACGCGAATGGACGATTCTGCTGAGTTTGCTGAATTTTGCCGTAAAGGTCGATGAGATTTCGGTCAATGCCTTACAAGGCGTCACGGCACCCAAGAGTGGCGCCCGAGATCGAATGCCGACAGCCGCAGAACTCGCTCAAATCGACGCGGCCGCGACGGACCGGCTGCGGCGCGCCGCAACGGTGGCGATGAACTGCGGGTTGCGGGAGGAAAAGGTCTGGGCGATTCGCCCCAGCTGGATCGTGCAGAAAGCCGACGGGCCCTGGTTGCAGCTCCCGCCCCCGAGATCCAAGAAGAAAGGAAACCCCACGCTCCTTCCCTTGAACCGATTCGCCTATGCGGCGCTCACTGCTGGGGAGCCCTCACAAAATGATGAGCGAGTCTTCAATGAGTGGTCAGACAAACATGCCTTGGGGAAGGCCTGGTCCAGAGCGACAGACGCCGCTGAGGTCGAGGGCCTGCGTTTCCATGATTTGCGGCGATGGTTTGCGTCAGTGCTGGAAGATCTCGGGGACGGAGAGGAGGAAGAGGCGGTGCCGCGCGAAGTCGTGAAATATCTGTTGGGACATCAGCCGGCTGACACGCTGGAGCGCCACTATCTGGTTCGTTCGAAAGGTTGGGCGAAAAAGCTCCGTCGGGCTGCGGAGCAGCTGGCGGATCGGTATCAGCAGTTCCTCATCGACGGGCGGACGCCGTCAGCTTCGGATTAGGGCCGGGACCAAAGAACGTGATCTCTGTCACGGAGAGACCAGCAACCCCCAACTCACCCCACCCTCGTCTGTCCATAAAACTTGCAAGAATTCAGGCTCTCAAACCTTCGAAATTCCACCCTGTCAAAGCTGGCCATTCGGTGTCCCTAAATCAGATGGAAAGTGTACAAACCTTCAGAGCTGTCTTCTCGATGAATCCCGGCGATCTTAGAGCTGTGGTTGAGAGATCAAGTCGCAGGCCAAAGTCGAGTCGGTTCTATAAGCATTGCAAAAGGAAGGTCGGCGCTACGGCCACCGGCCTCGATTTTTCGCAACAACATCTCATGTATCTTCAGATGCTTATCGAAAAACATTGTTATGTCAGTGGTGCCACCATCCAAACCAAAGTCATCAAGTAGCGATCTCAAAATAACCCAGAGATATGTGGCTAGATTTGAGGCAAGATGGGTGAGATCAGAGGGGATGCCACCTCCATGAACTATCGCGTTTCTTATCCGATAAAGACGCTGAATGTGCCAGTCAACATCCTGCCTATGATTCTCCATGCTGCATACGACCGAGCCCGCTTTCCCTAAAAGAGCTTCCACCATTTCAATTCTAGATATGAGTAGTGGCGAATGCCCGGCAAGATCTAATAGTGCAACCTTACTTTGCGCATTTGATATGCAACGAAGCAATGCTTCTAGCTTGCCCAATGGTCCATACAGCTCTGTTGATACGGGATTAATGACGGTTCCTACATTAACATCCAATCGGTTGAAATTTTCCTGAAGGTCTCGAATCAATCGCCTTGGGTAACCCAAGGCAAGTATTTTAGAAACACTTCTACGAGTAGTAGTAATTTCAGTTCGACGCGCTCCTCCAGCGATGGCCTCCAATCCGATCCAATAATTCAAGAATTGCCCCTGTGGCGCTGATTCTGTAAGGCCACGGCGCAAATACTGCAACCCCAATCCAAGCTGCCTCACGCTGGCACCATCAACGCGTTGTCGGATTCTTGCTAACTGATTGATGCGATGTTCGACCTCATCGTCAGCAATTTTAATCGGTCCCAATAGTTCCAGTGCAGTCGGAATTGATTTAATTGTTCCGTTGCTCAAAACAACATAAGCAGTATTATGGCTAATTATCTCTACTGATGGCTTAGTAAACTGGATTATGTCGAGCGCTTTATGTAGTTCTGAGCTTCCGTTTCGCGTCGCAGCAAAAGGGTCAAAAGCATCGGTCGTCAGTGTGGCTAGACGCACATTAGGTCCTGGTATGTGAGATCGAAGATTCGGATGATCAGACGCTACATCTGATTCAGATCGGACTTTCAGGCCACCAAGGGAAGTAGGACAACTTGTTGCGTCTCTTACATTGGGAAAATCTATTCGGTAAGCCACGAGAAATTTCTGAAGCGCGCCAGCCTTAAACTGGTTTAGGAAGCTGGATAGACGATCTAAAAAGTAATGAGTTGGACTATTTATAAACGAACGCCCTCGCCAAAGAAGATGCCTGAAATCGTATCCTGACGCGATAAGGTCTGAAACCAACAGTGATGTTAGGGCAACCGTTTTCCCCACGACATTCCCTTGGATTGAGACGGCCAGAGCGTCGATCAGGTCAATACGGTATCTTTTCTCTAAGACATCACAGGCTTGCTTAACAAGAACCTTAAGACCTGGATGTGCGGATCTCTCTTTTTCTTTGAAGGGATTAAGCAGAGAATTATAGTAATATTCATGGTGTGGGAGGGAAGATTGTGCGACAGGGTCTACTTTGAGTAGTCCAAGAAGCTCTTTCGAAACATCCTCGATATTTTGAGCTTCTAGTGTTTTATTTTCAGCCTCCCTAATAACTTCTCTGAGTTCCTCAAACGCAACCCTGGTATTAAGATGCCGTACTCTATAGTTATCAACGGTCAATGGATTGAGAAGCTCTAACCACTTTTCTACAAAAGCCTTTCCGGCAAGATTAATCCCCGGTGAAAACGCCCACTTGTCATTTGATATTTTTTCCATTTTATCTATGTTGGATACTATCTTTACACGGCATCTTTACCGTGGTACTGTACTGCTGTCCTTATAGATACGACAAGCTATTACGGGGAGCAAGGCAATCTGGTTTGAGCTGAAAGGCCGCCTGGTTGATTCTGCTCCCCTTTCATTTGCGCCCTACCCATGCGACAAACCGAAAAAGATTTACTCAATAAATCGAAGCAGGAGAAGAACTTTCCGCCCAAAAGTAGGGTTGAAGAACTATCTAGGCTTGGAGGTGCAAGGGTCAACTCGCGATGGGCACAACTTGTTGTTAAGGCATACCAGGAATCGGCAACTAATACCTGGGCTGCTGCCGATTTAGTTGACACCACCCTACGCTAATTCTGCCTGCCGTTCGAACTCCATCGGACTGAGATACCCCAACGTCGAGTGCCGCCGCCTGGGATTATAGAAGCGTTCGATGTAATCAAACACGTCGGCTTTCGCCTGGTCTCGCGTGCGGTACGTTTTGTTCGCCGTGCGTTCAGTTTTCAACGAGGAGAAGAAGCTCTCCATCGCGGCATTGTCCCAGCAGTTGCCGGCTCGGCTCATGCTACAGGTCACGCCATGGTCAGCCAGCAGCCGCTGGAACGGCTCACTGGTGTATTGACTCCCTCGATCGGAGTGATGCAGGACGGCCTCAGACTTGCCGCGCCGCCAGATCGCCATCACGAGGGCATCCGTGACCAGTTGCGTGGTCATCGTCGCCTGCATGGACCAGCCGACCACCCGGCGTGAGAAGAGATCCACCACCGCCGCGACGTACAGCCAGCCTTCGGCGGTCCAGAGGTAGGTGAAGTCGGCGACCCATTTGCGGTTGGCCGACGCGGCCGTGAATGTCCGGTCGAGCACATTTGGCGCGACGGCGTTCGTCGACCGGACACCAGTATCCCAGGGTACTCGCCGCCGTCTGGGACGGGCACGCAACGCCGCCTGTTGCATCAGCCGCTCAATCCGATGTCGGCCGCAGGAGACTCCGTCCGCGAGCAAATCGTGCCAGACACGCCGGGCTCCATAGGTCCGGTCGCTCGCGAGGAAGCTGGCTCGCACCCTTGTCAGCAGCTGATCGTTGGCCCTCGCCCGGGCACTCGGTGATCGGGTCCGCCAGGCATAGAAGCCGGCCCGCGAGACCCCGAGCGCCTCGCATAACCATTCCGTCGGCCAGATTCCTCGGTGGGTCGCGATAAAGGCGAATTTCACAGCGCCTCTTTCGCGAAGTAGGCCGCGGCTTTTTTTAAAATATCGCGCTCCGCCTTCAGCTTAATGACTTCACGGCGGAGCCGGGCGAGTTCCGCCTGCTCAGGCTTCATCTGCCCCTGGCCCGGAAAGGCCTGCGCCGCGTCGGCGGCAGACTCCTGCACCCATCGGCGCAACACCGTCCCATGCACGCCCAAATCCCGCGCGGCTTGCGCCACCGTCACCCCGCGCTCCTGGATTAACTTCACCGCCTCAATTTTGAACTCTCGCGTAAACTTCCGTCGCTCCATGACCTACCTCCGGTTTCCTTCATACACCTAACTCGGTGTCTTTGAAACCGGCAGCAGCCCA
>JABFSU010000119.1 GCA_013140455.1 Nitrospira sp.
CAAAGGGGGCCGGCCTGTACAGGGCCGGCCCCCCTCGAGGACCGTTCCGCACCCGGGTGGGTGCGCGGATTCAAACTTCGTTACTGCACGGAATTCGCGAAGCCACCCCGCGTGATCTCGGCGCGGACCGTGTCCCCGACCTTCTTCTGCTTAATGTGTTTCGTGCCTTGGCCGACGTACAGTTTCACCTGGTTGCCTTCGTAGTCTTCAACAATGTACGCATTACCATCGACGTGCTTGAGCGTCCCGCCTACGGTCTTCCAGGCCGGACCCGGCTTCGAGTCATGCTCGCCTGCCTTCGGCGCACGGCCGACTTCAGGGATATGGCTGGTGGATGAGGCCGCCGCCGCCGCGGAGGAATGGTGCATGCCGGATGCCTTCTTCTTCGCCTCTTTATCTTTGGCCAACGCCGGCGCAGCGGCCAGTGCCACCATGGCGAGGGCGGCAACAGCAATCGTCATTATCTGGCTCTTCATCGACAACCTCCTTGAAATGAACTGTGCATAGCTCTTGGTTGCCAATAGAGCAAGGCACATGCCGGAAGTGGGCCGTCGAGGAGATCCTTGAAAAACGAGAGGTTAGAATATGGTTCTAAGGTCGGACACGTAGACCGCATGGTGAGAGGAAAAAAAATGGCGGTAGCCTGTGCAAATCTGCTCAGGATGACAGCAGATGGCATCGGTTGGTGGGTGCTTGACCGGATGGGGACATAATCGAATGCTTGTCCTTCGAACCCTCTATGCGCCGGTCCGCAACCTTGTCCGGGGTAAGCCGCTGCTGGCGGTCTTTCAGGTGTGTCTGCGCTGCAACTCAAATTGCGGGTACTGCAATCTGCCGCTCAATCAAGGCCGGTATGAAATGACGAGGGATGAGATCAGGCGGGTCTTCACCGGGCTGTATCGGGAAGGGGTTCGCGTGGTCTTTCTCCAGGGCGGGGAGCCGTTGCTCCGTCGCGACCTGCCGGAGATTATCGAGGATCTTGCCGGACTAGGATTTTTCATCACGCTCATCACAAACGGCACAAAGCTAACACGACCGTTGTTGGCCGGAATGGCACGGCATCGGGTGACGATTTCTGTGAGTCTGGACACGCTTGATCGGGAGCGCTATCGGCAAATTCGCGGGGCCGATCAACTCGATCAGGTGCGTGAGGGGATCGCGCTGCTTCGCGAGTATCCCCATCAAAAGTGTCTGGTGTGCATTGTGAGCGAACTGAATCGAGCCGAGGTGCCGGCGGTCGTCCGATTTGCAACGGAGCAGGGAATGCTGCCGGTGGTCGGCGCCTATCATTGGGAGGTGGGATTGTACGGAAAGAAGGATCCGGCGTTGATGTACGAAAGGCAGCAGGCCGGCGCGCTATTTCAGCAGTTGCTGGACCAGTCGCTGATTCCCCCAGGATCGCTGAAACGCTTTACGGAAGATAATGTTCGCTGGTTGCAGGGCCAGGAGTTGGAACCCTGTGATGCGGGACGGTACAGCATCGCCATCGACGCGTCCGGCAACGTCGCGCCTTGTCTCTCCCTGCCTTCGTCCGGGAATCTGTTGACGGCGTCCTTGAGCGATATTCTTGCCGGGTTCGATCAGGACACCATTACGACCTGTTCGGCAAGATCGTCCTGCAATCGGCTCGACAGCCGGATTATCGGATCGATTGTGCGGCATCCACTCACAGCGCTGCGCACACCGGTGACGATATGATGCTGAGGGTGGTGTCTATGATCAGACTGGCAGTGGCGTTCGGCCTCATATTCCTGGCCGGCTGTTCGACGGTGCCCGCAAGTTACAGCCCGGGCCGGCCGTTGGCGCCGGGAGCGTTTTCCCATCAGCTGTTCGATCGCGTGCTGCAGGCGCATGTGCGGGATGCGGAGGTGGATTATCCGGCCATCCTGGCGGACCGGTGGTTTGTGCAATATCTGGATGACTTGGACCGTGTCGACCCGAATAGTCTGTCGAAAGACGAGCAATTGGCGTTCTGGATCAATGTGTATAACGCCTATGCCATCAAAGGGATTCTGGACGGTTATTCTCCCGGGACATGGGTCGGGCGGTATCGGTACTTCATCGGACGGACCTATCGCGTGGGAGGGGCATCCATCAATCTTTATGATCTGGAGCGGGACATTCTCATCGCCCAGTTTCACGAACCGCGGATCCACTTTGCCATCGTCTGTGCCTCGTCGTCCTGTCCCAAATTGCAGGCCCGGATCTATGGAGGGACAGAGTTGAACCGGCAGCTTGAACAAGGAGCCCGTGAGTTCATCAACGATCCGTCCAGGAACCGGTTCGATCGGGCAAACCGGGTCGCGTACCTGTCAAAAATTTTCGACTGGTTCACGGAAGACTTTGAAGCCCAGGCCGGATCGCTGCAACAGTATGTCGCGCGGTACGTAAGCGATCCCGTGCTCACGCAGGAGCTGGCGACGGTGCCCTACCGCATCGAGTTTCTCGACTATGACTGGAGCCTGAACGGTCCCGCACCCCGGAGGTAACCGATGCTGGTAAGTTCTGATGAGAAAGTCCCGATCGCGCGGCTGCTGACGTTCCTTGAACATGGTGAACGGATGGCGCACGAGTGTGCGCAGGCGCAGGCTGCCTTGGCATCGGACCGGCAGTCGCGCCGGTTCCTCCTCAGCCAGGCCCGGCAGGAGTCGGCGCATGCGCTCGTGTTTCAGGGAGCCATTGCCTGGCTCGCGCCCAAACATCTGGGCGATGCGCCATTTCTTCCGGCCTTGGAGGCGTATCGGAGGAGGCTCGATGATGCGCTGGCCCGTCAGGATCTGCTCGAAACGTTCCTGGCCGAGCAGGTCATTCTCGAAGGACTGGGAGAGGCGATTTTGACGCGCATCGAGCAGGGGTTGGTGAAACGGGCGGCACCGTTCTGGCGGCTGCGGCGGATATTGCTGCAGCAAGAAGAAGCCCATCATGGCTTCGGCCGTCGCATGCTGGAACGGGCGATTGCTGACGGTCGTATCGATGCAGTGACCCTGAGCGATCGTGCGCAGGACTATCTGGCTTTGACGGATCAGATGGTGCTGACGCTGAGCGATTTGTTCGAAACCATTGCCGAAGATCCTACGGCCTGGGCCCAGGATGTCCGGAAGTTTCTGCCTTCGTGGTTAGCCGAGGCGCCGGCATGATCTCCGTCATCATTCCAGCGTACAACGAAGAGAAGGCGTTGCCGGCGACGCTCCGTGCCCTCTTTACCCAGCAGGGGGATTACGAAACGATCGTCGTGGACGGTGGAAGTCGTGATCGAACAATCGAGTTCGCCCGTTCATGTCCATCTGTGCAGGTCATCACAGCGTTCAAAGGGCGCGCCATTCAGATGAATGCCGGTGCTAAACTGGCGACCGGTGAATGGTTGCTCTTTCTCCACGCCGATACGGTATTGCCGCCTGGCGCCATCCAACGATTGCTTGATATGGAGTCGGATGCCGCCGTCCAGGCCGGTGGGTTTATGCATCGGTTCTCGGGAGACGACTGGCGGTTGACGGCGATCTCATGGTTGGACAACTTCCGCTGCATCCGCAGCCGGATCATCTACGGTGACCAGGCGCTCTTTGTCCGCCGCGCCCTGTTCGAACAACTCGGTGGATTTCCAAACCAGCCGATTCTTGAAGACGTCGCCTTCTGTGAGCGGCTGATCAAGATCACGACTCCGCTGTTGCTCTCTCCGCCCGTCGTCACCGACGCGCGTAAGTTTTTGAAAATGGGTGTCTGGAGGAGCTTTATCCGTGTGCTCCTGATCATTCTTCATGTGGAGTTCCGTCTGCCGGTTCTTCCGCGAGCTTTCTTCCAGGATGTCCGCTAGCAAGATGCTGAAAAAGTGCGCCAGCGGCATTCCCTCGATGCCGCATAAATTCTAGACAGAATCCAAACCGCCTGATAGATAAGGCTGTCTTCTGGCTCGCTCTTGCTGCTGCAAAGCGGTGTCAACCGCCCGGTGTGCCATGCGTTGATAAGGGCTAAGGAGACTCACTCTTTCATCTTTTAAGGAGGCAATGATGATGAAGCCGATGCTGCTTGCGATGTGTGGATTGATTCTTGGTTTCAGCGGGATGGCCTATGCCCAAGCCGAAACGCCGGTGATTGACCAGCGTCAGGCCAATCAAGAGAAGCGGATCGATCAGGGCATTGCCAGCGGCCAATTGAATGAGCGTGAAGCCAATCGATTGAATAAACAACAGGAACACCTCAATAAGGTGGAAGATAAGGCAAAAGCCGATGGTATCGTGACGAAGGGCGAACGGGCCAGGATCGATCGCGCACAGGACCGCGCATCGCGGCATATCGCACGGGAGAAGCATGATCGTCAAGGCAAGCGGCATCAGTAATTCGCTGTTGTCTCGAATAGTAAAACGGCGTCAGGATGAAAGTCCTGACGCCGTTTGTATGTAACGAGAGACCATTCGACCGTTACTGAATAAGACGAGCGGAAGGAGGAAAGAGGGAAAGGTAAACCTCCGCATTTCGCGAGGTCATCGACCCTGCTAGAATACGAAGATGGAAGTCGTGACGACCCACCACAATGCGGATTTTGACGGTCTGGCGTCGATGGTCGCCGTGCGTAAGTTGTACCCCGATGTACGGTTGGTGCTGTCCGGCGGGGCGCAGGAAGCTGTACATGCGTTTCTCTTGGCACACGATCTGAATCTCACCAGGCTGAAAGATCTCGATCTCGCACACGTGACGAAGTTGATTCTGGTGGATACTCATGAGCCCGATCGGATCGGTCCGTTCAAGCAATGCTGGCTGGATCCGAAGGTCGAGGTGCTCGTGTTCGATCACCATGGAGCAGACCGTAGCGCGACCGGGATACCGGCAACCGGAAAAGCCATCAGCCAGGTCATCGAGACGGTCGGGGCGACGGCGACCATGCTGATCGAACGGGTGCGAGATGCAGGTGTGCCGGTCACGCCGCTCGAAGCGACCGTGTTGGCGCTCGGTCTCTATGATGAAACCGGGTCCTTCACGTATTCCTCAACGACTCCGCGCGATCTGCAGGCGGCGGCCTTTCTCATCGGTGCGGGGGCGGACCTGAAAGTAATCGCTCAGACGCTGCACCAGCCGCTTGACCCAAATATTGTCGCATTGCTGAACGATTTGCTGCAGCACAGTGAAGTGCACTATCTGGAGGGTCGGAAGGTGTTGGTGGCGACGAGCACCTTCGATCGCGATCGCGTGGAAGCGGCTGAGGCGGTGCATCAGCTGGCTGAGCTTGAAGGAGTGGACGCGGTATTGGTTGCGGTGGTGAACGAGGAGCATGTGGAAGTCATCGGGCGCAGCCGCACGCCGGAGATCGATGTCGGATGGATCGCACAGGAATTCGGCGGGGGTGGCCACGCAGTGGCGGCGGCCGCGATTGTCAAAAGGCAGACGCTCACAGAGGTGAAGGAGCGGCTTGTGCAGTTGTTGACGGAGCGGTACCGACCGACGCTGTTAGCGAAGGATGTCATGACCAAGCCGGTCAAGACGGTCAGCGGAGACGCCACGGTCAGCGAGACGGAACAGCGAATGACGAATTACAGTGTGAATGTGTTGCCGGTGCTGGACGGCAAAGATCGGTATGTCGGATTGGTCAGTCGGGAGCAGATACAGAAGGCGCTCTTCCACCGATTGGACAAGATGACGGCGGCTGATATTCTCCAGGCGGATCAGTTCACGGCTCATCCGGACACCGACTTCCATACGATCGAGCAGGCGATGCTGGAGCGGAATCAACGATTCGTCCCGATTCTTGAGGGCACGAGAGTCGTCGGGGTCATTACGCGTACGGATCTGCTCAGGGCCTGGCATGACGATGTCCTGCGTTCCGTGAAGATTCGTCCCAAACTGACGGACCCGACCGGTGTGCCCGGGCTGCTGCATCATCGTAGTCTCAAGAGACAACTGCAGGAGAAGCTGCCGCCGCGCCTCTTCACGCTGGTCAAAGAGGCTGGACAGCTGGCAGATCGGCTGGATCTGCCGCTCTATGTGGTGGGCGGCTGCGTGCGGGATCTGTTGCTGGGGATCGAAAACCTCGATCTCGATCTGGTGGTTGAAGGCGATGGGATCGGGTTTGCACGCAAGCTGGCGGCGGAACAGTCGGGGCGCGTGAAGGCGCATGACCGATTTGGCACCGCGGTGATCGTGTTGCCGGATGGTTTCAAGCTCGATGTGGCCACAGCCCGAACCGAATATTACGAATATCCGACCGCACTTCCGACCGTCGAGCAAAGCTCGATCAAAAAAGATCTGTATCGCCGTGATTTTACGATCAATACCCTGGCGATCCGTCTCAACGGCCGTGGATTCGGGGAGGTGCTCGATTTTTATGGCGGTCAGCGGGATCTGAAGAATCAAGTCATCCGCGTCCTCCATAGCCTGAGCTTCGTCGAAGATCCGACCCGCGTCTTCCGCGCGATCCGGTTCGAGACGCGTTTCGGGTTTCACCTCGGTAAAGACACCGTGGCGCTGATTAAGGCGGCGGTCAAGATGGCGCTCTTTAAGAAACTCTCCGGCCACCGGCTCTTAGAGGAGCTGAAGGCCCTCTGTTCTGAGCGGGAGCCGAAGTCGGGGGTGAAGAGGCTGGCCGAGCTCGATCTCCTTCGATTCATTCATCCGAAGCTCGTCTGGACTCCACGGCTGGGGAAGTTGCTGTTTGCCGTCGAAGAAACGCTCGATTGGTATCGGTTGCTCTATCTGGATCACAAGCTGGAGGCCTGGCTGGTCTATATGATGGCGATCGCGGCGGTCTTGCCTGATCGCGGGGTGGCGGATCTGTTGAAGCGGTTTCCCTTCAGTGAGCGCGAAGCGACGACATTGAAAGCCATGCGCGGAGGAGCGCATCGTCTCCTACGGCAACTGAGTAAGCAGCCGCCCTTGAAGCCGTCCGGGGTCTGCCGGGTATTGGAGGGCGTGCCGGATGAAGCGCTCCTGGCCATCATGGCCCAGAGCCCGTCCGACCGGGTGAAGCGGCAGGTGTCGGCCTATCTCACCGCCTGGAGGCAGGCCAAACCCAGACTGACGGGGAAAGATCTTCAAGCCATGGGTATCAAGCCGGGGCCGATCTACAGCAAGGTACTCGGCCAGCTTCGTGACGCGCATTTGGATAGTCTCGTCAAGACAGAGTCAGACGAGCGGACGTTCATCGAGAACTTCATCCGCCGTTGATCATGGGTGGGATTAACTCGACGGTGAAATCGTCAGCGAGACTTCATTCGGAAGTAACAGCGTCACGTTGGCCTGGTTGGCCCCATCCGGCTGAATGATCGCGAACAGCGGAACCGGTTGCGGCACCGTGCTCGGCGGCATGGTCAGCAGGGCCGGGAAATCGATCAACGGTGAGATCGTGGCCAGGCTCGCGAGTCTCAAACGGAACGCCATCAAGACATCGCGCAACCGTCCGGACTGCTCTTCCTGGGAGAGCGATTGATTCGTGACAATTCCGATATCCCATAACGGCTTGGTGATCGTGACCGGAAACGTGAGCCCGAGCTGTCGGGCCGTCGGTGTCACGTCGATTAAAATCCCCGACTGAATCGCGTCCTGCCGGTCTCTGATGGTCGGGACTCCTGGCCCTGCGGTTGTATCCTCTGCCGTATCAGACTGATTCGGAATTGTCTCTAGGGCGCTCTCCCCTTTAGCGGATGGAACCACCGGTAACGTCGTCTCCAGATCGGCGATCACGGCGTCGATTTCCGGCACCGCCGGCACGACATCCTTCGGCAGGGCATTCACGATCCCATCATAGACGCTCCGCGCAGAGGCCGACCATGAAGTGTTGAACGGGCGTCCGGCGAATGCGGCATCTGCAGCCTTCTTTTCATCGTTCGTCAGTACTTTTGGAGTGGTGTTGTGTGTCATGGTTTCAAGATAACCCGAACGAGACGAAGGTCAAGGGGGTTGGGGAGCCGAGGTGAAGCATGCGGAAGTCCCGTGCTATAGTTTCCCGTATGGCTCGAATGGATTACTACCAAGTCTTGGGCGTCTCACGCGAGGCGTCCGATGAAGAGATTAAAAAGGCCTACCGCAAGCTGGTCTTCCAGCATCACCCCGACAGGAATCCCAACGGTAAGGATGCGGAAGCGAAGATCCGCGAGATCAATGCGGCCTACGAGATCGTGGGCGATGCGGAGAAGCGGCGCAGCTATGACCGGCTTTATTGGGGTGACGAGCCCCGCGCGGACTTCGTGGACCTGTCGGTCATTCTCCATGAGATGGAGCAGAAGCTCTTCGATGAGGGCCGGAAGGAACTCTTTGCCGTCCTGGTAAAAGATGTGAAACGGGTGAAGGCAGAGTTGGCCATCTTGCGTGAGCGGACGGTGGCGGCGCAGGGCTATGACACGTTTAAAGAGGATCTGGTCGCGGAGCGGGGGGCGGAGGTGATGGATGACTTTCTCACTGACGAAATGGAAGTGCGCAAAGGTCGATTAGTCGAGGTGGCTGCCGAGATGATGGTGTCCCAAGGGGTCGTGAAAAAGAATGACGAAGGCGGGTTTCGTTCATTGCGGGGACAGTTGGAGGACAGCTTCCGAAAAGGCCGTATTCACGGCTATGCGTCGGCGTTGGAACTGTTCTATGAAAGACGGTGAGGCTGCGAGGCTCAAGGTCGAGGCTCAGGTTGAGAGTAGAAGCTTAGCCTTGGTCTGAAGCCTTAACCTTCTGACAGCGGTCCCGCCACGAACTTACCTGCCTGCATCACGCCCATGATCCTGCTGCGGTCCCGCAAGTAGGCAATCCGCTTGAGCGGGTTGCCATCCACAACCACCAGATCCGCTTGCCGGCCGCGCATCAGAGTGCCGACCGTGTCATGAATGCCGATCAAGCGCGCGGCGGCCGCGGTTGAGGCAAGAATCGCTTCCATCGGGCTCATGCCGAACGCCACCATCCGTTCCAGTTCCTGCGCATTGTCTCCGTGATAATTGAAGGGGGTTCCGGCATCGGTGCCCATGGCAATACAGAGTCCGCTCTGATGGGCCTTCTTAAAACTCGCTTGATGGCGTTTGGTCATCGCCTTGGCCTTGTCGAGCGCGCTGACGGGGATACCGCAACCCGGCCGTCCTGCCGCAGTAGTGGAGAGTGCGGAGAGCGTCGGGACCATGTAGACGCCGTGCGCTTTCATCAGTTCACCGGCTTCGTCATCGAGCAAGGTGGCATGTTCGATAGAGTGGACGCCGGCACGAATCGCGTTCTTCATGCCGGAAGCTCCGTGTGCGTGGGCAGCGACCTTCTTCTGCGCCCGGCGCGCTGTCGCGACGGCGGCAGTGAGTTCGTCCATGGTCATCTGTGCCTGATCCGGCGACGTGCCGGGAGTGAGGACCCCACCCGAGGCGATGACTTTAATCACCCCGGCTCCGGCCGCCAGTTGCGCCTCGACGGCACGCTGTACCTGTTCGATTCCCTCGACTTCCTGACCGATGAAACGGGCATGGCCGCCGATCATGCAGATCGCGAGACCGGCGCCGACAATGCGGGGACCCGGCAGGATTCCCGCGTCGATGGCGTGCTTCAAGGCAAAGATGGAATGGTCGCGCGAGCCGACATCGCGGACGGTTGTAAAGCCAGATTCGACGGTCTGTCTCGCATGGCGCGCTGATTTCAACAGTGTTATGGAGGGAGCATCCGATTCGACCGTGGCGACGACATCCGGCTCTCCCCCCAGACAGAGGTGCACGTGACAATCGATCAAGCCGGGGATGACCGTTAGGCCGCGGCCGTTGATTCTGGTCACGCCTTTCGGGATCGTCATGGTGCGGCTCGATCCCGTGGCGACGATCTTACTGCCGCGGATCAGAATGGTGGCCCGTTCGATCGTGTAGCCGGTTCCGTCAATGAGGCGCACATGCTGAATGGCGATGGCCATGGGATTATTCTCCGACCGGGAAGGTGATGACGATGCCACCCATGACATCGTTCAATTTAAAATCGCGGCGCGGGCTGTTGGCGTGCTGGTTGTGGCAATCGACGCAGGCTTGCGAGCCAGCCCGGTCGGCATAAATGGCCTGGAAGTAGCGCGTGCCGCCTTTGGTGATGTATCCGTAGTGTGGTTTCTCAGGGTTCTTGTCCACTGCGGCGAGGCCGAGGCGTTCAAAGTCGCTGTTGGGGCCGTTCCAGACATAGATTGGCGTGAGGCTGGCCAGGCGGAACGAAAACTTCAGATCTTTCAGCGAGACGAGCCGACCGGATTCCATCAGATACTGGGCGGGCAGCGCGACGCCGCGTTCGTCTTTCCAATGTTCGTGCGCCTGAATCCCTTCTTTCTGCAACTTCACCACGACGTTGTCCGTATAGTTGTTGCGATTGGCTTCGAGCAGAGCTTGGATAAACGCCGCCACTTTTTCCGGCGAGACCATGTCCGTCTTCATGGAATTGACCATCGTCAATTTGAAGACCCAGAAAAAGATGACACTCATCAACGCGAAGACCACAGCGCCCAATACCACTAAGAGAGGACGGCTCATGCTCGGTACTCCTTTCGCACAGTTCGGCTATAGACTCGCGCAGCGGCTTGCAGGGCGACCCCCGGCGTCGAGAGCCAGCCGAATCGGATCAGCACTTCCTCGAGTGCGTTGAGGAACGTCAACACGTTTGCTTCCGTGCTGGATTCCCCCATCAATCCGATACGCCAGACCTTGCCTTTGAGTGGACCCAGTCCTCCGCCGATTTCAATGCCGTAGGTCTGGAGTAGCTGTTGCCGGACCGCGGCTTCACCGATATGCGGAGGGATTGTCACGCAGGTTAACATCGGGAGCCGATGCTCTGTCAGGGGGAGCGGCGTGAGCGCCAGCTCCATGAGCCCGGCGACTAACGCCTCGCTGTTGAGCCGATGACGCGCAACGCGGGTGGGCAATCCTTCTTCTTCAATCAGACGCAAGGCCTCACGCAGTGCATAGAGCATCGAAATCGGCGCGGTATGATGATAGGCGCGTGACCCTTCGGCCCAATACTCTGCGATCAGCGCCATGTCCAGATACCAGCTTTGGCAGGGGGTGCGACGGCTCTTGATGACGGACAGAGCTCGCGGACTCAGCGTGAGTGGGGCCAGTCCCGGCGGGCAGCTCAGACATTTCTGCGTTGCGCTGTAACAGACATCAATCCCCAGGCGGTCGACATCGACGGGAATGCCGCCGAGCGAGGTGACGGCATCGACGATCAGCAGGGCATTGTGATCCCGGCACAGCGAGCCGATCGCGTCAAGCGGCTGGCTCGCGCCGGTCGATGTTTCGGCATGGACAAGTGCCACGGCTTTCACCGGTCCTGACCGGCGCAAGGCCGACTCAATCATCTCGTGGGGAATGACCTGGCCCCAAGGCATGTCCAGCGTGATCGCTTTGCCGCCGCACCGTTCGATGACCGTGGCGAGGCGCGTGCCGAAGACACCGTTTACCCCGACGATGACGGCATCGCCTGGTTCGACTACGTTGACGATGGCTGCTTCCATCCCGGCTGATCCGGTTCCGGACACCGCAATGGTGAAGGGGTTGGCGGTGGCGAATACGAACCGGAGTAAGTGCTGCACATCATTCATGATTCCGAGAAAGGCGGGATCGAGATGGCCGAGCAACGGCGTGGCAAGGGCCTGCAGCACGCGAGGGTGCACCATGCTGGGACCGGGGCCAAGTAACAGGCGCCGGGGAGGAACAAAGTCGCGCATCATGCCGAAGTCTCCGAACGGTTTTGCGGGGTTAGTATAGCCAAGTCCGGCGTGAGAGGCCACGTGATAGTGGCGGGACTCAGGGGAGAGGATCTAGCCATTTCGAGGGATAGGTGACCGTGAGGGGCCGGTGGTATAGTCCCCCCTATGATTGATGCAAGCAGGCGAGAGGGCGACCAGACAGGTTTTGCCGAGACGGGAAAAGCCGAGGGCCCTTCGCCATTCAATGGCCCCGATTGTCCGCGCTTTTCGTTCGGGGTCAGTCTGTTTGCCGCCATGCTGCTCATCACGGCTTTGGGTACGCTCCTCTGGCTGTCCTCCAATGCGCCTAAGCTTGATCGATTTGAAGATCCCGAGCGCGCGCTGGATCTGATGGTCAGCCGAACGATGGAGGCTCAAGACGGCCTGCTGCTTGCGCCGGACTGGCAGCAGCGAGTCACAGAGTGGACGGCCGGCAGCAATGACGTCGAGCGAACGCAGGCGATCCAGTGGTATCAGGAACTTGTGGCAGCAACCGCCTCGCCGGCAGCGAAATTGCGGTTGGCGATTCTGCAAGCCGAATCCGGACACCCATCGGACGCGCTGGCCGAGGCCACTATCTGGGCCGGTGAGGATACGCCGCTGTCTCTGTATGCAGAGTTCATCGAAGGTGCCTATGGCGAGGGTTCGCTTACGAGCGAACGTGAAATGGAATTGCAGTCTGCCTTGGCTGAGGTCCTTCCGGCCGGGTGGTTTTACAATCATCTCGCGGCAGCTTTGGCCGAGCGAGCGGGTGATGTGGCCTTGGGCGTGACTGTGCGTGAACAGATGCATGTCCGCGGGGCGCGGATTCAAGAGTTTGCACAATTGCTCTCTGGCCTGGAACTGCTGGGGTTGATCGGCGGGTCGCTCATGTTGCTGCGATTTGTCTGGTTGAAAATTCGACGGGTCGATGGCCTGCGCCTGCATCAGCCCGGGGTGCCGCCGCCCTGGCCCGGAGGCATCGGCACGGCGGTGCTCTTGCGAGGCGGCGCACTGGGCGCGGTTCTCTCACTGGCATTTATTTCAATGGCACCGTCGGAAAATGTCTCGCTGCGTGCCATGGCGATTCCGATGGCCAACCTGCCGTTGTTGGGGATGGCGTACTACTATCTGCTTCGACCATCGGGACTGAATCTCGTCACCGGGTTTGGCTTGCAGATTCAGTGGCGGCAGATCGGGCGGCTGGCGGGTGTCGTGCTCGCGGTGGTCGCGGCCGGGCTGTGGGGCGAGTGGGTGATGGGGCGAATCGCGGAGTCGCTGCATCTGGCCAACCACTGGACGGAATGGTTCGACCCTGATCTGGTGTGGGCCTCGGGATCGGTGTTGACGATCAGCTTGCTTGAGTATGTCGTTTTTGCGCCCCTCTTCGAGGAGCTGGCGTTTCGCGGCATCTTGTATGCGATCTTGCGCCGCCGGCTGAATCCGTTACCGGCGGCCCTCATCAGCGCCGGCATCTTCGCCTTAGCCCACGGGTACGGACTCATCGGTTTTATCAGCGTGCTGTGGAGTGGAGTGCTCTGGGCCTGGCTCTATGAGCGAACCGGCAGCCTGATCCCCGGCATGATCGCGCATGCGACGAACAATCTGCTGGTGTGCCTGGCCGTCATGGCCCTCCTCCGCTAGAACCAGGTCATTACGTTCTGGTGCTGAATCGTCAGCTCCACAATGCTCTCCCAGAAGGAGCGGTTGGGGGGCAGGATAGACCGTGAAGGATTGTTATATTTTTCTAAGTATCAATTCTAAGCTGTTTCCAAGTACGTGGAGGGGTCGACAGGACAGAAATGCGCCTGCTATCGTATTCCTTTTGGAGTGGTGCTTCAGAGGAGCTGACCGTTTTACACTCGATGGTTGAAAGAGAACAAAGCGTCCATGACTGTTACTTCAAGCGGTCGCATCAAACGAACGATCCTCTTCATCACCGGCGTGCTGTTTGTGGGAGGGGTCGTCCTTGCATTTAAATCCGGGTTGTCGACCGCCGTGCCGGATGCGCGGCATTTTTTTAGTATTCTGGGTACATCGTACTTTCTCTCATGGGGTGCATACGCGCTACTCTCTCATATCCCGCGAGATGAAATCAGAAGCCAATTCGTATTGATGACGCTGTCCCTTGCAGCGGCGCTCCTTTTGGCCGAAGTTCCTGTCTGGCTCGATCTCATCGATTATAGAAAGCCCTTCGGGACCACCAGCTTTCTTCCGTGGGAAGGGCTCAATAATGTTCCGGATCGTGAGCTATTGGCGCTCCCGCGGCCCGGGTCCACCGTGAAGACAGTGTTCGGCCGGGGCAACATCGGCGAAGGCATCTGCCTTCCCGTCCGTCCGGCCGAACCCTTCGATGTCAAGTACGACAAGAATGGATTCAGGAACGAACAGGATCTCGCAGAGGCAGAGATCGCCGTTATCGGGGATTCGTATGTGGAGTCTCCGATGATGCCCGGATCGGCTCTCGCGACGACTCGATTGGCGGAGTTGTACGGAGGAGGAGTCGTTAACTTTGGGCAATCCGGCTACGGTCCTCAGCAGGAATTGGCGGTGTTGAAGCGCTACGCTCTTCCTCTTCGCCCAAAGTGGATCGTGTGGGTTTTCTACGAAGGCAATGATCTTGTTGACGTCCACAATTACGAGGAACGGGTGTCCTTTCTGAACGGCATGTGGAATTCGATGAATAGGGCCTGGGACCGGTCGTTCACACTCAATAGTCTTATGGCACTCTCACGATGGGTCCAGGGGTGCGTGCCGAACCAGCGGGTTGCAGGGAATTATGGCCTGATTGATGGCGGGGATGGTCGCGAGCAACGGATCTATTTTCTGGATCACTCTTCATCCGTTGTGCCGACAATGCAGGAACTGGAGGCCTTGCAGACAACCGCGAACGCTCTCAAGGAGGCCTATCAATTAGCTCGAAGTCAGGGCGCAGGCTTCATAGTCGCATTTGCTCCGACCAAGTTCAGAGTGTATCACGACATTGCCCGGTTTGACGGGAATGCACAGGGGGATCTGAAGTGGTGGGTGCTGAACGATTTGCCGGAGCGGCTCCATCGTCTGGTCGCTGATATTTCCCAGGACATCCGCTATGTCGACCTCACGCTTGCATTGTCGACTGCGGCAAAGGCAAAGCAGCTGGTATTCATCCCCGACGACACCCATTGGACAAGCGATGGCCATCGAGTGGTGGCCGAGACGCTGCACCGCGCATTGGCCGCCACGAGGCAGGAATCCCCCGTAAGTTATGACAACAGGACGTCTGCGAAGGCCGGTGGCCCGGTGGACGTCACCGAGGGTGCCATGATGGTGCGGAATAAGGACGGGACCATTCGCTACTGGAGCGATAGGGCAAGCGAGTTATACGGATGGGACAAGAAGAGCGCACTGGGGAAGGTCTCTCACCAGCTTCTCCATACGGTATTTCCCGTTTCGCTGGAGCAGATTGAAACAGAACTCTTGGCAAGGGGGTTTTGGGAGGGGCGCCTGATTCATCAGCGACGCGACGGCTCGAAAGTCACGGTCTTCAGCCGCTGGGAGCTTCAGCAGGATGTCGGTGCGAAGGACCAGTCAATCACCATCGTAGAAATCAACAGGAAACCGCCTGTCTAGCGGTGCGTATTCACAAGGCCTGTCGATGTTTTTCTCGTGCCCGCACGGCACCGAAGGCCACCTGGTTCAGCCTTTCTGAGATTCGAGTTCACGGAGTGAACGGTAGAGATCGGCGTGGGCTAGTTGCAGTCCGACATCTCGAAGAAATTTAGTAGCGGCGATTCGTTTTCCCGTCTCTCCCTGCTCGGTTCTGTCGGCAGAGCCGCGAGCATCAGGACCCTTCATGGTTTCACAGATGTCGTCCCATGTGTGCGGTGTACCGTCGCTGACGTTGTAGGCTTCGCCTGGCGTGCCCCGTTCCAGCGTGGCGAGGCAGATGGCCGCGA
Source organism: Nitrospira sp. (assembly GCA_013140455.1). Taxonomy (GTDB): domain Bacteria; phylum Nitrospirota; class Nitrospiria; order Nitrospirales; family Nitrospiraceae; genus Nitrospira_D. Next base: position 15,574 of record JABFSU010000119.1, read on the forward strand.
GGTCTTCGACATGAATCAGGTTCACATACTTGCGTGACGCTTTGACGCGGCCTGTTCCGATCCAGTCGAGCGGATTCCGCCCGGGCCCATAAATCCCGGCGACGCGGAGCACGATGGCGCCATGTTCCCGGCGGAGGTATTCCTCACCTTGCACGCGAGGCTTACTAAGATCAATCGGGGTGGTCTCATCGATCCAGGGAGGCGGGTATGCTTGTGAGTCTCCCAGGTCGTAGGCGGAAGTACTGCCGAGTACGACAAGGCGGCGAGGAGAATCAGTCGGAGTCGCAGCGAATTGCCGGACGAGATCGAGTGGTGCAGCGGGAAAGCACCAGAGGAGATCGGCATCGCGTGGAATATCCCCCCAGGTGTCAGGCTGGGATAAATCAAACCGGAGACGTTGGGCCGGCGGGACATGGCTGAGATGCTGCTCCGGTGCCCGGCTTGTGGCAAAGACCTTCGGCGAACGATCCGCGACGAGCGGCCAGAGAAAACGGGCGGTGTAGCCTGAGCCGAGTATGACGAGAGGATTGTGTGGCACGATGGAAGACTCCGTCTGGTTTCACCCGCAATCTGACAGCGCACAGCCGGCAAAGTCTATGGGAAATATGAGTGTCTCGGTTGGCATTAGTTTTCCATAGTGCTATAAGCAGAAGTCAGTCGCAGTCTCATAGTGCATAGGGAAGAGCTTGGGCGTGGAGGATGTACCATGAAGAAATCGTTGTCGATGGTATTCACGTTGTCAGGACTGTTTCTTCTCACCGGCTGCCCAAGCGACGGCGGGAGCGGTGGCGTAAATGTCACGCTGGGCGGGTCGAGTGCTCCAGCTATCGCATATGTAGCCAATCAGGGCACCAACGATGTCTCGGCGTACACCTTCAATAGCACAACAGGCGTATTAACGGCGGTGACGGGGGCTCCATTTTCAGCCGGGACAAGTCCCAGTTCCGCTGCGGTTTCTTCAAATGGCTCGTTTGTGTATGTGGCGAACTCGGGAGCCAACACTCTTTCAGGATTTACAGTGAATAGTATAACGGGAGCACTCACAGCTGTCGCCGGATCACCGTTTGCCGCCGGAACGACCCCGAGTGCGGTCACGGTGTCTCCGAATAATGCCTTTGTCTTTGTCGCAAACCAAGGCACTAACAATGTGTCGGCCTATTCGATTAACAGTTCGACCGGGGTGTTGTCCGGGGTTGCCGGTTCCCCCTTCGCAGCAGGAACAAATCCAGCGGCAGTGGCAGTCTCTCCGAATAGTTCATTCGCCTATGTGGCGAATGGAGGAGGTGATGTGTCTGCCTATACGATCAATTCGTCTACAGGGGTACTCTCGGCTGTAGCCGGATCCCCCTTTGCGGCGGGAACCAATTCCAGCGCAGTTGCCGTAAGTCCCAACGGATTGTTCGCGCTTGCCACGAATCTCGGGTCCAACGACATCTCCGTCTATTCGATTAACGGATCGACGGGTGCCCTGTCCGCAGTGGCCGGATCGCCGTTCTCTGTAGGGACGAGCCCGACCGGCGTGGCCGTGTCGCCGAGCGGGTCTTTTGTGTATGTGGCCAATCAGGGATCCAACAATGTCTCAGCCTTTACGATCAATAACACGACCGGAGCATTGACGGCGGTTGCGGGGTCGCCCTTCTCCACGGGGACGAGCCCGGCTGGCGTGACGGTCTCCCCCAATGGATCGTTCCTGTACGTGGCGAACGGGGGATCCAACAATGTGTCCGCGTTTACCGTCAACAGTTCAACCGGGGTTCTTGCCGCGGTAACCGGATCACCCTTCAGCGCAGGTACAACCCCTTCTGGAATAGCAACGCCTGGACGGCCGTAGCGCAGGATCTCATTAGGGCTAACGGGGTGCTTCGACATTCGCGCCTGCTATGAACCGGAGAGGGTTGGATCTGCAGGCTTGGCTATGCGGCTCTCTTTTCGAGTTCGGTTTGAAACGCCTGGCAGGCGTGGGCAAATGCGCCTTCGAGTGGATCGAGCAACGGCTCGGCGTTCCTGAGCGAGCCTCCACGACTGATCGCTTCAATCCTTTGGCACAAGTCTGACAGCGAGACCGCTCCGAGCACGGCACTGCGGGATTTTAGGCTGTGCGCGGCTTCGTTGACGAGCCGGGCTTCTCCGTGGGCGACTCCCTGACGAACCCGGTCGACGAGTTGCTGCGAGTCCGTGAGGTAGAGGGTCAGAACCTTGGCGAGCATGTCCGGTTTCCCGGGCCGCTGCAGCGCGGTAATCGAATTCCATGCTTGCCGGTCAATGATATTGGTAGGGGCCTGGTCCGCAGGGGGCTTTGGTGCCCCAGGTGTTGCCGCTGGTGTACTGGAGTGTGCTGCGATCAGGGGCGATGCGTGTTTTGGCAGCCACGATGCTACCACACGTTGCAGTTGTTCCATCGTGAAGGGTTTAGAGAGGTAGTCAGTCATTCCTGAGGCCAGGCAGTGCTCGCGATCACTGGCTGTCGCATGAGCTGTCAGTGCTACGATAGGAATAGGCTGCCTCGGTGTGCCGCTGTCCAGTTCGCGTTCCCATGCCCGTATCAGACGTGTTGCTTCGAACCCGTCCATGTCAGGCATCTGGCAATCCATCAAGATGATGTCGTAGCGAGTCTTCTTCGCACAGTCGACCACTTCTCGACCGTTCTGCGCCACGCTGACGGAGCAACCCAGGCTTTCGAGCATCAGCGTCGCAATCTCTTGGTTGATGGGATTGTCCTCGCCCAACAAGACTGCGCCGGTCAGTTGAGGTGTTGAGATCAGTGCCGGAGGTGATGACGCGGAGGGCAGCCGAACCTTGCCCAGGATACCCAGGAGTGCTTCATGGAGAGCGTCGTATCGGAGCGGTTTGGTGACGAAGGGAATCTTGCCGAACACCGGGTCCTGTTCGACATCGGCCCGGCGGGTAAAGGACACGAGTCTCAGCATGCCGGCATCCGCGAGGGCGGAGTCAGACCGAAGATCCTGCATCACTTGAATGTCGGTCATCTCCGCGAACGTTTCATCGATGAGCGCAATGACGCGGCCGCCTTCCGTGGCCAGTTCGTCCATCACCTGCTCCAGGAACTCCGCGCCTGTGTCCGCGATCCGGGGTGCGAGGCCCCAGCTGGACAGGTATTGCGTCAGAATCAGCCGGGTAGCGGGATGACTCACGGCGGCGCAAATCCGGACCTCTGCGAGCGCAGGATCAGACACGCGTACGGCGCTGGGTTCGGCCTGTAGCGGCAGGGGAAGCGTGACCCAGAACGTGCTGCCTTGCCCTATCTGGCTTTGGACACCGATGGCGCCGTCCATCAATTTGCTGAGCTGTTTGCAAATACTGAGTCCCAGGCCAGTGCCTCCATGGACCCTGGTCGAGGACCCATCTACTTGAGAAAACGATTGAAAGAGCCTCGACTGGCCTTCGAGGCTGATGCCGGTCCCTGTGTCGGTGACAGCGATGCGGAAGATTGCCGGCCCGCCTTCTCCTGACCCTGGCGGGTCTACGGTGACGTGTACGCGCACATTGCCCTGCTGGGTGAACTTGATGGCATTCCCGAGGAGATTCGTCAGGATCTGGCGGATACGAATGGGATCGCCGATGACTGCGGTCGGGGCCGATGGATCATACTCCGCCAGCAGCGCGAGGCCTTTTCGCTGCGCGCGCTCGGCTAACTGTTCCGTCGTGCGTTCAATCAGATCGCGGAGGTCGAGGGGGGTCGGCTGGATTTCCAGTTTTCCGGCTTCGATCTTCGAGAAATCGAGAATATCGTTGATGAGGGCCAGCAAGGTGTCGCCGGAGTTGTGAATGGTCTCCACATAGTGGCGCTGCGTCGGGGACAGGGATGTTCGTGCAAGTATTTCTGTCATCCCGATCACGCCGTTCATCGGTGTCCGAATCTCATGGCTCATATTGGCGAGGAATTCCGCCTTCGCTCTGGTTGCGTCTTCGGCCGCGAGTTTGGCGATGGCCAGAGCTTCTTCGGCCTCGCGGCGGCGAGCCGCCTCCAGCACCAGCGTCATGAAGTTTCCCAAGGCTTGCGCAAACTGCTGTTCGTCAGCGGCCCATTCTCTTGCAGGCCCCACATGTTCGATCGTGACCACTCCGGCCAAGCCTGCCTTGGTATGAAACGGGGCGTCCAGCCGTGAACTGACGCCACGCGGCGCGAGGACGTCGGACGCTAACTCGTGGAATGGTGGATCCTTCTGTGCCTGTGCAGCCGCGAGGACCTGCCCGCGCTGTAGCTTCTCGAAATAGTCAGGATATCGTGGGAGGGATAGCGTGTGTTCTGGTCCATGACGGTCGGTGGCCTGCTCGTAACTGTCAAGACGGTAGAGTAGGCAGCGGTCGGCTTCAAAGATCCACACACTGGTCCGTTCTACTCCGAGGGCCTGGGCTGCCGTTGCTGTGACTAGTTGAGCCGCTTCAGCCAGCGAGCCTTCAAACACCGTCCGGTCTTTGACGAGCGTCAGCGTGGCACTCTGCTGATGCCGCAGCCGTTCTTCTTTTGTCTCCAGCGACTGATTCTCGGCTTGCAGCGTTGTGGCCCGCTCCTCGGCCTGATGTTTTGCCTCGACGGCTCCGACGAGTTCCATCTGCGCCCGCACGCGCGCTTCAATGGCGCGGTTATTGGCGAGGGCCACTGCCACTTGGTCGGCCAGCCTGCGGGCAGAGGCGATATCATCGGGGGACGGGGCTTTCCCTATGCGATAGGCCAGCACCAGTGCGCCGCTCATGAGATGGTTCACGATGATGGGAAAGACCGCGAAGGTGGCGAGCGGAAGCTGGACCATTGCGGTCACGTACCCGGGTAGGGGGGCGGGTGATGAGAACATCATATGGTGCGGGTGATGCTGGAGCAAGTCGAGTTCTGTCTGTGAAAACTGACAGACCGACTCGGTGAACTCACTGTTCGATTGGGAGTTCAGGTGCCGTACGGACATCATGGCCGGTCCGGACTGGCCGGATTCCATCAACGCCATCCCGATGGCGTCACAGGCGACGGTTTCGGAGATTCTGGACTGCACGAGCCGCGTCATCGCCTTGGGCTCATGACTGGAGAGGATTGCGCGGCTGATGGCCGAGAGGGTTTCCAGTACATGAAACTGCCGGCTCAGCTGGCCGGTCATGCGATTGAACGAAGCGGCCAGGTCTTCAAATTCGTCCCGGCTGCTGACGGTGACGCGGGTAGTAAAATCTCCGTCGGCAAGTCGCGCGGTGCCTTCCTGCAACAGGGCCACGGGCTGCAGGCTTCGGCGGATGTGCGAGAGGCTAAGCAGCACGACGAGACTCAAAGCCGAGGCGATGACCAGGAGGAAGGTGTGCCGGAACTGATCGACCGGGGCTAGGGCAGACTCTCTGGTCTGGCTCAGAGCGACGATCCAGGGGTCTGCAAGAAAAATGTACCGCAAGGGCACCGTCCAGGCGCCCGCGACGTAGTCGTGTTCACCCGAGTGCCAGGCGAACGCTTCTGTCATAGGGGCGGCCAGGTCTTGCCGTTGGAGAGTCGGGAGCGCGATCCGTTCCTGAAAGGTCGAGTAGAGGATCCGTCGGTCATGGTCTTCAACGACCAGGTCGGTTTCTGCCGGCAGCATGTCTTTCGACTGCATGCTCCAGAGCAGAGTTTCATCGATCGCGGCCGAGAGGAGACCGGCCTCCCATCGATCCGGGTTGACGGCGCGAGTCAGAACAATGTTTCGAAGGTTGTTGGCGGCAGCTTGAAACAGGAGCAGTGTCTTGCCTGCCTTGAGATGGCTCACCTGCTTCTCGTTCAGATGGTGGTGCGACGGGCTGTCATGTCTCAGCAGGCGGAGCTCGCGGAAACGGTGCCCCAGCTCCTTTACCGACGCGGTGAGCGTCGAGTCCTCTGTGACGAGTCCGTCCTGCGGCAGTCCACCGGCGAGGCGATCGAGATCCGCCTTGAGTGTCAGGAGATGGTTGTACAGCACCATCCCCTGGGACTTGCTCTCTTGTTGAAGCCGGGTCGAGGATTGCACAATCAACTGGTCGGTGACTTGCCGGTACGACACCCAGCCAAGGATCGATGTCGGAGCCAGAGCGCAGAGCACGAAGAGCCCCACCATGCGGCGGGCGATGCGACTCTGTAGCAGGGACGTGGAGAACAATGTCTTCATGATTCCGACGAATTAGAAGTAGGCCGCGAGACCGTAAAATCCGCCATCACTGGCGCGGATAATGTCATCGTGACTCTTGGGAGCCGTGAGAGGAGCGACGGTCTGTCCGTCCCGCCCCATGCTGTAAATATCGAAATCTGAGTTGATCGGAACCAGGAAGCGATCCTTTCGCGCTCCTCCGACACCGCCGCAGGGTGGGCCTCCAC
>JABFSU010000079.1 GCA_013140455.1 Nitrospira sp.
GGGAGGGACACGTTCGCTGCAACTTGACGCTGATCTGGCGAAACAGTACCATCAGGCCCTCCGAAATCTCCAGAAGACGCTCAAGCTCAAAGGAACGATCGATGTCGGGCTCCTGGCAGGATTCCGTGATGTCATTACGATTTCAGACCAGCCGGCCGACGATCCGAAACTCGCCGCGCTCATTGAGAAACTGGTAGGCCAGGCTATCCAAGACCTGGTCAAAATGAGAAAGAAGGAGGGAACCCTCCTCGCGGTGGATATTCGGACTCGCATCGAGACCCTGCGCGGACTGAAGGCACACGTTGCGGTCAAAGCCCCGTCAGTCGCCCAAGATGCCTTTGATCGCATGAAAAGTCGGCTCGAAAAGCTGCTGGCGTCTGAGATCCCGGATGTGGCTAAGCTGCATCAAGAGCTGGCCCTCTATGCTGATCGCAGCGACATCACAGAAGAATTGGTCAGACTCGATGCACATATGATACAGTTCGACCAGACGCTTCAGAGTTCGGAGTCCGTGGGCAAAACGCTGGACTTTCTCCTGCAAGAGATGGGACGAGAGGTCAACACCATCGGCTCTAAGGCCAATGATGTGACGATCACGGCATCGGTCGTACAAATGAAGGCGGAGTTGGAGCGAATCAGAGAACAAATTCAGAACGTGGAATGACCAGCACAATGACCACCAGTACTATGCCAGCCTCATCCGACCAGCGCCCCCACGTTCCCGAACGCAGAGGGATTTTATTTATTATTTCGGCCCCGTCCGGAACAGGCAAGACCACCCTCTGCAAGCAAATCGCCTCCACAGTTCCAGGAATTTGGCATTCTGTCTCCTACACCACCAGGCAGCCGCGCGCCGGGGAGGAACACGGACGGGAATATTTCTTTATCGAAGAAAAGATTTTTCAGGGCATGGTGGCAAAAAACGAGTTCATGGAATATGCCCATGTCTACGGCAACTGGTACGGCACCCCGCGCAAAGCTCTGATGGACAAGATGGAGCAGGGGATCGACGTCCTGCTGGAAATCGACGTTCAGGGAGCGTTGCAAATCAAGAAAAAAGTGCAGGACGCGGTCTATATTTTCATTCTGCCGCCCTCGATGGACACGCTACGCACCAGACTCCAGAGCCGGGCCTCTGATACTCCTGAGGAAATTCAGCGCCGGCTGCAGAAAGTCAAGGAAGAGGTGTGGAGTTACCGGGAGTACTACTACATCGTCCGCAACGACAACCTGGAACAGTCTCTCAAAGAGCTCCAGAGCGTGTTCCTGGCGGAACGCCTCAAAACGAAGCGACTCGATATGCATTGGCTCGAACAGAACTTTATTCTTGAGAAAGAATCCAAACCGGGAGATCGTGACCAATCTTCCATTGCTAAAGGGAGTACCGCGCACCATGATTGACATGCTCAACCTCTTGCCCCAGTACAAACTCGGCCAATTCGACTCACGCCATCGTCTCGTCATCGTCGCCGCTCAGCGGGCCAAACACCTGATCCAGGGAGCGAAGCGCTCCGGGCTTGTCCGGTTCACCAAGGAAACCACCTGCGCGCTCGATGAAGTGCTGCGCGGAGAGGTCAAGTACCTCGTAGGCGAGGAAGCCCGCGATGCCATGAAAGAAGCCAAGCGTGGAAAAGAAGGCGAGACCGAGCGGTTGGCGATGATGACCGGTGAAGACGCCAAGGAAATCAAAAAAGAGCTGAGCGTCTATGTCGATGACGCCGCCAAGCCTGCCCCCACGGAGGAGTAACGTTGGATTCAGAGACGACGCCAGGGACGTTGACCGGTAAACGGGTGGCGCTCGGCGTCACGGGAAGCATTGCGGCCTATAAGGCCGTGAGCCTTCTGCGTGCCCTCACACGACGGGGAGCGAGCGTCTCCGTCGTGATGACCAAGGCTGCGACGAAGTTCGTCACACCGATGACGTTTGAAGTGTTGTCCGGCCAGCCGGTAACGACCGACCTCTTCGAAGCTCATCAAGAGATGAAGCATCTGTCCATCCCGGAAGGGGCCGATGCCATCGTCATCGCGCCGGCAACGGCCAACTTCCTGGCCAAGGCCGCTGTCGGACTGGCCGATGATGTCCTGTCGACCATGCTCCTTACGAGCCGCCGTCCCTTGATTGTGGCACCAGCCATGGACGGCGACATGTGGACACACCCCACCGTCCAAGACCATGTCAGGACGCTCCGCGATCGGGGCACGACAGTTCTGGATCCGGAAGAAGGTCCGCTCGCCTCTGGACAGATCGCCCAGGGACGACTTGCCGCCGAGACTCGAATCCTGGAAGCCATCGAGCACGTCCTCCTTCCACTCGCTGATTTGAAAGGGCAGAGGATCCTCGTCTCAGCCGGCCCCACCCAGGAAGGCATCGACCCGGTTCGCTATATTTCCAATCGCTCGTCGGGAAAGATGGGCTACGCCATTGCGGAGGCGGCCAGAAACCGGGGCGCCGAGGTGATCCTCGTCAGCGGCCCCACTGCGCTCACACCCCCGACCGGCATCCGTGTCGTCCCGATTATCACCGCCAAAGAGATGGCCGAGGCCATGTCGGCTCAGTTCGGCTGGTCATCTATCGTCATTATGGCTGCAGCCGTGGCTGATTTTCGCCCCAAGAACCCCGCATCACAAAAGCTGAAAAAGGGAACCGCCGCCGTGCCCCCGCTGGAACTGGAACGGGCTCCCGATATTCTGGCGATGCTCTCGGCCAAACGGACCTCCCAAATCCTGGTCGGCTTTGCCGCAGAAACGCAGCACCTCGTACAACATGCGACCGACAAACTCACGGCAAAGGGCCTCGACCTGATCGTCGCAAACGATGTGACACAAGCAGGGGCGGGATTCGGCAGCGAATCCAATGCGGCCGTCATCCTTTCCCGCACCGGAATTCAGCACACCTTCGACCTCCGTCCAAAATCACAATTGGCTCACGATATCCTCTCAACCATTGTAGAATTTGCGAAGAACGAACCTCGCAAACAGACTCCGGCTTCCGCACGATAGGAGCCTCAATGGCATCAGGATCCCGGGCTAACGCCGCTGAAATCGATCGTCATGCGACCATTCTGGCGAAAGACCCTGCCTCCAAGGCCTTTATTCCATTGGCTGAGGAGTATGGCAAAGCCGGTATGTGGTCAGAAGCGGCAGGAGTCCTCGAAGACGGGCTGAAATACTACCCCGGGTTTATCACGGCAATGGTCGCGCTCGGCCGGGCCTATGACCAGCTGGGCCAACCGACCAAAGCCAAAGCCATTCTGGAAGAAGCCATCAAGATCAGTCCGGAAAACCTCCGGGCGCATCGAACCTTGGCAAAGATCTACACAGCCGAAGGCTCCACCTCCGAGGCGCTCCGCTCATGCGACGTCATCCTGGCCCTCAATCCATTGGATCAAGAATCGCTTTCGCTACGCGCATCCCTCGGCGCCTCTAGCCCGAACGTATCAGAAACACCTACGACGCCATCGGCAAAAACAGCAGTCGCTCCGCCACAGCCCCCGGCAGCTCTAGAGCTAGCTACCCCGGTCCAGGAAGTAGCGGCCACTCCTTCTGCGGTGGAGCCAGCGATGCCGGACCTCGTGGCCAATGCCACCGCCAACATGGCCTCCGCCTTTGAAATCGACCAGCCCGCAACCCAAGAGCCGTCGCCCAGTGACACTACAATGACGACTGCACTCGTCACCGAACAGCCCCCATCGCCTGCTGCTCCATCGCGAAACCAAGCCGCCACCGCTCAACTGGAGCGCATGCTGCAGTCGATCCAGACGCGCCGTCGTGATCACCCTTCTCCGGAAACTACCGCAACTCCCTCTTAACTCCGACCAAAGGTTTGACCCTCTCGGACGGGGCTGCTAGAATGCCGCCGCTGAGCGTCTTGTTCATGCCATCAATCTTTTTCGTGACTTCGGAGGCAGTGCGTATCTGACATGGTTCGGATCCTCGTGCTACATGGCCCCAATCTCAACCTGCTCGGGACCCGGGAACAATCGATTTACGGTACCACCACGCTCGATGAAATTGATGCTGCCATTGCCCAGACAGCCGAGAGCTTGAACATTGCAGTCGATACCCGCCAGTCCAACATGGAAGGGGAGTTGGTCACCTGGATCCAGGAAGCCCGGACCGGATATCACGGCATCATCATCAATCCGGCGGCCTACACCCATACCAGCGTGGCCATTCGGGATGCCCTGGCTGCCGTCGCCCTGCCGACCGTGGAAGTGCATCTCTCCAATATTTACCAGCGGGAAACATTCCGGCATCATTCCTACATCGCAGGAGTGGCGATGGCGCAACTCTCCGGCTTCGGGCCGGCCGGGTATCTCCTCGCCCTCCAAGGGCTCCTCGAACATCTCCTGGAGCAGGGCACTAAAACAGGCGGGGCCGCATCAAAACCCGTCCGTCGAACCCGCCGACGAAAAGCTTGAGCACTACGCATTGATTCACCGTGTGAGGACGAAGGGAGTCTGCAGTGATTTCGACAGTTGATTTTCGCAATGGCGTTCGCCTCATGGTCGAAGGCGACCCCTTTTACATCGTCGAGTTTCAGCATGTGAAACCAGGCAAAGGCGGCGCCTTCGTTCGGACCAAGCTGAAGAGCTATCTCACCGGCAACTTACTCGACCGCACGTTCCGATCCGGCGAGCGCTTTGAAGAACCGAAACTCGATGAACGGGAAATGCAGTTTCTCTACGCCACCGACGACGACTACACCTTCATGGATAACGAAAGCTACGAACAGCTGACGTTTGCCAAAAAGACGTTGGGGGAAAATGCGGATCTGATCAAGGAAAACATGATCGTGAAGATTCTCGTCTACGAGCATCGGCCGATCGACGTGGAACTGCCGAATTTCATCGAACTCAAAGTCGTGGACGCCGATCCGGGCGTGCGCGGGGACACCGCTTCCGGCGGCACGAAGCCCGCCACGGTCGAAACCGGCGCGATCATCAAAGTTCCCCTCTATCTGGAGGTAGGCACCGTGATTAAGATCGACACCCGCACCAGATCCTATGTGGAGCGCGTCCGGTGAGCAAGCGGCAACCGGCGCGTCCAAAGAAAAAGCAGCCCCGCCCGATCGTGCTGCCCCAGGCGTTTCCCGGAGCACAGATGCCGGCCGACACTCTCCTGACCGGTACGCAGACCAAGCAGATCCAGGACTTGATCGATCTGCTCCGCCGGAATAATCTGACCGAGCTGGAACTCGAACGGCAGGGCGTCCGCATCCGCGTACGGCATGAAGTCGGCATGAAGACCGTCACTGCGTCGGTACAGGAAGCGACGCCGGTGTCGGCACAATCCGGCAACCAGCCGGCGGCGTCCTCCGGCCCCTCGGCTGAAGAAACGGCCGGAATGTTCACCATCACCTCGCCGATCGTCGGGACCTTCTACCGGTCGCCCTCGCCCGATGCCGATCCCTACGTCGAAGACGGGGATTACGTCAAGAAGGGCCAGGTCCTCTGCATCGTCGAAGCCATGAAGCTCATGAATGAAATCGAATCTGAAACCGACGGGCGTATCGTGAAGATCCTGGCGGAGAGCACGAAGTCCGTCGAATACGGACAAGCGCTGTTCCTGATCGATCCCAAAGCGACCCAGTAGTCCGCCCCATCGATACACCTCGGAGTCACTGCGTGTTCAAGAAAGTCCTCATCGCCAATCGTGGAGAGATCGCCCTTCGGGTCATCCGCGCCTGTAAAGAGCTCGGCATCAAGACCGTCGCCATCCATTCGGAAGCCGATGCCGCCAGTCTGCACGTCCGCGCCGCCGACGAAAAGGTCTGCGTGGGTCCGGCCGAAGCGGCCCTGAGCTATCGCAATATTCCCAATGTCCTCAGCGCGGCGGAAATCTCCGGCGCCGACGCCATTCACCCCGGCTACGGTTTCCTCTCCGAGAACGCCCACTTCGCCGAAGTCTGCGAATCCATCGGCATTAAATTTATCGGGCCGTCGTCCGAGAACATCGCCATGCTGGGCGACAAAGCCAAGGCTCGCGAAATTGTGATGAAGCGAGGCCTTCCCGTCACGCCCGGAAGCCCCGGAGAACTCCGGAGCGAGGAAGAGGCGCTGCAAGCGGCGCAGAAAATCGGCTTCCCCGTCATCATCAAGGCCACAGCCGGTGGCGGCGGACGCGGCATGCGCGTCGTCAACAAAGCCGAGGACCTGGCCCGCGCCTTCCAAGCCGCCCAGGCGGAAGCCAAGTCGACGTTCGGCAACGAGAGCGTCTATCTCGAACGGTACTTTCTCGAACCGCGCCATATCGAAGTCCAGGTCATGGCCGACCACCGCGGGCACGTCATCCACCTGGGCGAACGGGACTGCTCCATCCAGCGGCGGCATCAAAAGCTCCTGGAGGAAACCCCATCACCGGCCATCGATGAAAAGTTGCGAAAAGAAATCGGGCGCGTGGCGGTCGAAGCTGTCAAGGCTGCGCACTACCGCAACGTTGGCACTGTGGAGTTCCTCCTCGACAAAGATCGTAATTTCTTTTTCATGGAAGTGAACACCCGCATCCAGGTCGAACATCCGATCACTGAAATGGTGACGGGCGTCGATTTGATCAAGGAACAGATTCGTCTGGCCGCCGGGCTTCCCTTGACGCTCCGGCAGCAAGATGTCGTTATGAACGGCCACAGCATGGAATGCCGGATCAATGCCGAAGACCCGGAGAAATTCACCCCGTCGCCAGGCACCATCACCAAGTACAGTCCGCCCGGCGGATTCGGTGTGCGTGTCGATTCCGTGATGGAATCAGGCGCAATAGTCTCACCCCACTACGACTCGATGATCGCAAAACTGATTACCCATGGCCGCGACCGGCAGGAATGCATGGCCCGCATGCGCCGCGCCCTCGATGAATTCGTCATCGAAGGCATCAAGACCACCATCCCGCTCCACCGCCGCATCCTCGATGATCCCGACTTCCAAAAAGGCCACGTCTCCACAACCTTCTTGGAGCGGTTCCTGGCCAGTTAAGACTTGATCTAGTCATCCAGCCATCTACATACATCAGTCTCCTAGAATCCTACATACGGTTCTGCCTAAAATACCATCCAATGACAACCTCACATAGCCGTCATCCACTATCAGATCTTTATCTCATCCTCGATCCATCAGCCTCACCGGACAGGTCGTTGGGTGAAGCTCTGACTCAATCTGCTAGAGCCGGGGTACGGATCGTTCAGTACCGCAACAAGACTGCCTCGATGAAGAAGGCCTATGCGGAGGCGTTACCTCTGAGAAAGCTTGCGGCGGAGTTGGGCGCCCTGTTCATCGTGAATGACCGGTGCGATCTGGCTATGGCGGTGGATGCGGACGGGGTCCATCTGGGGCAAGGAGATCTGCCGCTGGATCTGGCGCGAAAGGTCATGGGACCGGACAAGCTGATCGGCATCTCGACACATAATTCGGATCAGGTGCGGGAGGCAAGTGCGGGCAAGCCGGACTATCTTGGTTTCGGTCCGATCTTCAAACCTGGTTCAAAGCAGGATCACGATCCGGTGGTGGGAATTGAAGGGCTGCGCGCGATTCGCACTCTCACGTCGCTGCCGGTTTTTGCCATCGGAGGAATTACTGTCGAGAACGTCGGAGAGGTGATGAAAGCGGGAGCGAACGGAGTTGCCGTGATCTCAGCCATTCTGAAAGCACCGGACATCAAGCAGGCCGTCAGCGACTTCCTCGCGCGGATGCCAGCACCAGCTTCGTAAGCTTCTTCATCTCGCTACTCGCCGCCAAATTTTCTACAGCCCGCTCAGACGTCGCATCAACGCCAGCCATGTAGGGGAGTGGCCCGATTACTGGTACTCCCGCAAACTCCTTCAGCAAACTCACCGTAGATCGCTCTTGCTGACCCGCCACAGCGGTCTTCACTGGAACTGTTCGATTCAGCACCAGCGCAAGGATCGGAAGCTTTCGCTCTCGTACCGCAGTGAGCGTGAGCAGAGCATGATTGATTCCGCCAAGTCCGACTCGCCCGACAACCAGCACTGGAGCCTTCAGCTTCTCAATCAAATCCAGCACATCCAGCGTTGAAGTCAACGGCACATGCACACCACCCGCGCCTTCGACGAGCAGCAGATCGTGTTGCGCTTGTAGTGCACGATACGCCTTCATGATGGTCGCGATCTTAATGGTGCGCCGCTCGGCCCGCGCTGCATCCAACGGCGCAACCGGAAGTCGAAAAACGTAGGGGCAGACAAGATCGGGCAAATCCGACACCTGCGCCGCACGTGTGAGTCGACCGGCGTCAGAGAGTTGCCCCTTCACTACGCCGGTTTCGACCGGCTTCATGACACCGACATCGAGCCCCAGTTCTTTCAAGTTCCAAGCAAGAGCCGCAGTCACAAGCGTCTTACCGACCGCTGTATCAGTCCCGGTGATGAAAATCCCGTGCTTCACGCTATTAACCATACGCCATCGGCTATCTGCTCTGTTCTCACAAGTCCCGGCTGTCGCAATTCCAGATCTGGCCCGACATATCGTTGAGCTGCGCCATGTGCACGATCGTCCGCGCCACTTCCTCAAGGGCCGGTGGACGACGGAGCGCGTGATCCGGCCACTCATGATCATCGAGCATTGCCCCTTCCGAGAGCCTGGTCTGATGCCAGCCCGGCAAGACCAGATTCACTCGCACGTTCTGCGACCCCCATTCCTGTGCAGCGGTCTTTACTAATCCAATCAAGCCGGCTTTCGACGCAGCGTACACAGCTTGTCCGGTTGATCCATGAGATCCCGCATGCGAACCAACCACGACAATCGATCCACCCCTTTGGGTTATAAGGGGAGGGGCCATCGCCTGGAGACAGTGAAAGGTGCCGGTCAGATTAGTTTGAATGACACTCATCCATTCATCGTCCCGCTGCCGCAGTATCAAACTGCTTACCGCAATGCCTGCGTTGCAGATGAAGGCTGCCGGCGGTGGCGCCCGAAGACTGAATTCTTCGATCATTTGTCGAACGGACTCAGCCTCACACACATCGGCCTGATAGAGACCGCCGCTACCTCCGGTCACCCGGACCGCGCGTAAGGTCTTCTCCGCCTCTGCCTTCTGTCGATGGTAGTGCACGCCGACATACCAGCCCGCTGCCGCAAAGGCGCGGCAGATCGCACGCCCGATGCCACCGGATGCCCCGGTCACCAGAACTGAATGCCGCCCTGGCTTTCGCACTGCTGCTCGTTTCGCTGATCCTGTTCGTTTTGGAGAAGCCATGGCGAAGGGATTATGTCGGCAGCCATTCGACAACGCAAGTCTGCGAATCCACATCGGCCTATGCCTTGCTGCCTCCTCGATGCCTATGGTACGGTCCTTCCAACAGAGGAGGATTCTGATGCCGCACAGTCCCCAAGTCTTGCCCCACGTCTTGTCATCACTCGCATTGACTGCCGCACTGCTCGCCACTGGATCATTCGCGACCGCGCCGCTGGCGGCAGAAGAACCCTCCCAAATCGCCCAATCTTCAGACTACTTCCCCGACCAGGTCGGCACCCGCTGGCAATACCGCGGACAGATCTCCGAAGGCCCTGTCCAGGTGATCGACAATAAGTTCTTCGCCAACACGTCGTCAGTCACCGGAACCAAGAAGCTCAACGGGGTGACGGTCACCGTATTCCATGATACGAATCCAGGCAACCACGGGGAATCCGACAGCTACTACCGCCGAGATAGCGTCGGCATGGTGTATTACGGATCCGATCCCGGCACGCCGCTGGAAAAACAGATCGTGCCCTATCAAATCGTCCGCTTTCCCATCACCATTCCGTCGTCGTTTCAGCAATTCAACCGGAACGGTCTCGACTTCGGCAGCGATATGGATCGCGACGGCGTGAATGAGAAAGTCGATATGGTCGGCACAACCAGTGTGGTCGGCCGCGAAACGATCACCGTCCCGGCCGGCACCTATTCGAATGCGGTCAAAGTGGAAGCCCGCATGACCATGGAGATCCATCTATCCGGTGGCGACAAACCGGCCCGTGGCACCGATGTGATGACCGCCTGGTTTGCCAAAGGAGTGGGGCTGGTCAAATATGTCGAACGACAGGAATTGTCCGCTTCGAAGGAAGATCGTGGCATGGTGACCGAGATTACCGAAGAGTTGGAAGAATTTACTCCCGCTCTGGCTCGCTGATCAGTCAGCCGCCTCAAATCCCCGGCGCAGCGTATTCTCGCTGATGACCCGCGCAATCATGAATTGCTGCAGATACTCATCGCCTCCGGCCTTTGCGCCGACTCCGGAAAACCGGTGGCCGCCGAACGGTTGGCGACCGACTAACGCCCCGGTAATCGGTCGGTTTACATACAGATTCCCTACATCGAACCGCTCGCGCGCCAGCGCCAGGTTCGCCGGACTGCGCGAGTAGATACCGCCGGTCAGGGCATAGCTTGTGGAGTTGGCCATCTCCAATGCTTCCGTCACCGTCGCCGCCTTCATCACCGCCAGTACCGGCCCGAAGATTTCCTCTTGCGCCAGACGATGGTGCGATGGCACATCGGCAAACACGGTCGGTCCCACGAAATGCCCCGAGCCTTCGGTTGATCGATGAACCAAGAGCCGGCCTTCCTGCTGACCCATCGCGATGAACGCCTCGATTCGTTCCTTTGCTCGAGCGTCAATCACCGGACCCACTTGCGTCCCTGGATCGAGCGGATCACCGATGGTGAGGCTCATCACCGCGTCATGCAATCGCGAGAGAAATTGGTCATACACACTCTCCAGCACAATCGCTCTTGAACAAGCAGAGCATTTCTGCCCTGCATAGCCCGTAAAGGATGTCACGACACCCGCTATAGCCTCATCGAGATCCGCCGTGTCATCGACAATGATCGCATTCTTGCCGCCCATTTCGGCAATCACACGCTTCACGAAACGTTGGCCAGGTTGCATGGCCGCTGCGCCGGCGATCAACTGCAGACCGACATCCTTTGAGCCGGTGAAGGCAATGGCCGATACCTCCGGGTTTGCTGCCAGCGCCCGACCGATTTCCGGCCCTCCAGGCACACAGATCAGTGCACCGGACGGGACACCGGCCTGATGCAGGATATCCGTGAGCAATCGACCCATGAGCGGAGAACGTTCCGATGGCTTGAAGAGGACTGTGTTGCCGGTGACGAGAGCTGCGCTCACCATGCCGGCCGGAATCGCGAGAGGAAAATTCCACGGCGCAATCACCGCCACCACGCCGCGCGGCGCATAGACCCGATGATTGCGCTCCCCAGGGTAATGGCCCAGCTGAAGCGGGGAGGCCAACCGGTCCATGTGCCCGGCGTAGAATTCAAGGAAGTCGATGGCCTCCGCCACATCCCCATCCGCCTCCCGCCAGGGTTTGCCGACCTCCAAAATCTCCCATGCAGCCAACTCAGATCGGCGTTCGCGCATGAGAGCCGCCGCACGCCGCATGACTGCAACACGCTCCGCTGCAGGACAACCGCGCCATTCGGCCGCTGAAGCCACGGCCAGATCTACCGCCACAGTCAGATCTGGAACAGTAGCGGATGGCATCAGCGCCACAACCTCATCGGGGTGAGCAGGATTGCGTGACTCCGTGAGTGGTCCGGTCAACCGATGTTCTCGATGCGGCGACTCCCACCTCTTCCCCGTCTGCGCACAAACCTTTTTGATCGCTGCCTGCATCGCCACCCGACTGCCGGCCTTCGAAAAATCGCTGTGCGGTTCATTCACAAAATCATCAGCGGTACGAGGAGAAGCCATCGAGGATGAAGGCGACGGTACCGGAGGGGCCAAGAGCGTGTTCAATGATTGCGACTCGACATACTCTTTGCGCAGGAAGGATTCGTTCGATGTATTCTCCAGCAAACGCCTGACGAGATAGGCCATGCCCGGCAGAAGACGCCCAACCGGCGTATAGAGCCGTACCCGCCGGCCATGGGCCGCCATCGCTTGCTGAAAGGGTTCGGCCATGCCAAAGATCATCTGGTATTCAAGTGCCTCCGGCAGAACTGCGAGAGATTCTGCCACGGCTTCAATCACGGCTAAGGTTCGAAGATTGTGGGTGCCGAAGGCCGGGCGAATCAGATCGCGGTGCTGGAGCATCAAAGGAATCAGCGCTTCGTAGCTCGCATCCGTCTCGGCTTTCTGCTCAAACAACGGCACCGGCCATCCGGCCTGATGATAGCGAACGGTGTCGGAATCCCAATAGGCTCCCTTCACCAGGCGGATTGTGATCGGCGTGCCACGCCGTTCCACCCATGCGATCAAGTCATGGATATCGCGTTCCGTCTCTCGATGGTAGGCCTGCATCGCAACACCGGCGTGCGCGAAGGACCGGTAGGTTTCTTCCGCGAACAGCCGTCGAAAGATGTCCAACAGCAGGTCTTTGCTGTCGGCCTGCTCCATGTCGAAAATCAGTCCGCTCGCCGTCGCTGCCGCCAGATCGACGATCGGCCGTAAGCGCGCCGCCACCGCGCGATAGGTACCGTCGGGATCGATGGGGTCCAACCGTGAGGTGAGTGCGGAGATCTTTAGCGAGAGTTGGACGCGGGGAAAAAATCCGAGATGGTCCTGTTCCAAACGAGGAGCCGACGGCCAACGAGAGGCCTCTTGCGCGAGTTCGGATAATGCCGCGAGGCAGCGATCGCGATACTGGTCGGCTTCCAGGTTGCTGATCGTCGCCTCGCCCAACAGATCAACGGACCAGGCCCGTTCCCCCTTCCACAATCCCGCAAGGACGGGGAGGGCGTCGGCCACCGATCCTCCGGCAATGAACGTCCGTGCCATCTGTTCGACTTGATGACGAATCGATTTCCCCGTGATCGCAGCCCCCAGACTCGTCGCGGCAAGGGCCTTCATCCCCCACTGCAATCCAAAGACGTGGCCATGCCTCGCACCAAAATATTCCTCCGCCAGCTTCACGACCGCCTGATCCGACGCCAGAGCAGGGAGCACATCGATGAACCGGAATAACTGCACCTTGAAGGCCGGATCTTTCATCGCCAGATTGATCACACCTTGCGACCACCAGCGCGCCTCGAAGACGGTCGGCGCGCGTCCGGCAGACAGTTGCGAGAGGCGGGTTCCAATACGGGTAATGGCGGGTTGGAGTGATGCGACGAACGACGTCATGCAGCCCCCTGAACGATGACCACTCTAGACTCGATCAGTATACGCTGATCGCTCATCGGCTGCGTCATTTGGAATGCAATTCCACTTCTCAGACTGTCGCGGACGGAATGAAGAAGCAGTTGTAAAAGATGAGTCATTTCGCTAACATAAAAGTATAAGTAATGTTCACCGAAGCCGCGATGGTGGACTGTATGATCCCTAGATTCAGGAGGATGAATGACTGCACCTGATCAAGCCGTCTCCACTGATTACACTGGTTTTTCATATATCAATTTCTTGTTGTTTTGCGCCGTCGTCGCCGCCACCGTCATTGGAATTCCGCTGTACGGTTACTTTGTCGGGTTCACCACCTTCGATTGGATTCTCTCCTTCGTCATGTATGTCGTGACCGGGATGGGGATCACCGTCGGGTACCATCGCCTGGTCTCCCATCAAAGTTTCGAATGTCCTGACTGGGTCAAGCGTTGCGCACTGATTGCCGGGGGATGGGCGCTGCAAAACTCGGCACTCATCTGGTGTGCCGACCACATTCGCCACCATGCCCGCACGGATACGGATGAAGATCCTTACAATGCCAGCAGAGGCTTCTGGCACAGCCACTGCGGCTGGCTCTTTTACGAAACCCCGCATCGCACCGACAAGTATGAAATCAGGCTGCGCCGCGACCCCGTGATCCTCTGGCAACATCGCTACTATTGGGTGATCGTGGTATCCGGATTGGCCATCCCCTTTGCCCTCGGCGTGTGGTGGCATCAAGGCTGGATGGGCGGCGTCAGCGCACTGCTCCTTGGCGGGCTCTTCCGCATGTTTATGGTGTTAAACTCCACGTTCACGATCAATTCCCTCTGCCACATGATCGGCAGTCAGCCGCATGGGACGCAGGACAGCAGCCGCGACAGCTGGCTGATCTCCTTCGTGAGCTTCGGGGAGGGCTATCACAACTACCATCACACCTATGCGCGCGACTACCGCAACGGACCCAAGTGGTATAACTTTGACCCCTCGAAGTGGATCATCTACACGCTGTCGCTGTTCGGATTAGCGACCAATCTGCGTCGACTCGATCCCACAGTATTCTAGACACCCTCTTCAGCTTCCCCGGTCGGACCATAGCCGCCTATGGTCCGACCGGCCCATTTCCTTTCCCCCAGCGCATCGCTTATGATGGCCGCAGAACTGTGAACCCGTGTTTCTCGGCCGCAACGACAATCTTGCGAGCCGAACTATCGATACAGCGGAGGACCGACCCATGGCAGACGATCATTCCCACGAAGCATCGCCAACCCCGGCGAAAGAGAACTTCATTCCCGGTGTGAAACACGTCATTGCCGTCAGTAGCGGCAAAGGCGGTGTCGGCAAATCGACAGTCGCCTCAAACCTGGCCTGCGCACTGGCTCTGACCGGGGCAAAGGTCGGCTTGATGGATGCAGACCTGTATGGCCCCAACATCCCCATGATGATGGGCAGTTCAAAGGGGCCCGAGCAAAAAGACGGCAAGATCGTCCCCGTTGAAAACTACGGCGTCAAGTTGATCTCGATGGCCTACCTGGTGCCCGAAGAAGCGCCGCTTGTGTGGCGTGGCCCGATGGTCCATCAATATCTGCAGGCGTTTTTCCGCGACGTATTGTGGGGCGAGTTGGATTACCTGCTGCTCGACTTGCCTCCCGGCACCGGAGATGTCCAACTCTCCATCTCGCAGATGGTGCCCCTGGCCGGCGCCATTACGGTGACGACTCCGCAGGAAGTGGCGCTCTACGATGTCCGGAAGGGCATGGCGATGTTCCAGAAAGTGAACGTCCCGCTGCTCGGCATCGTTGAAAACATGAGCTCGTTCGTCTGCGGCCATTGCGGTGAACGCACCGATATTTTCTCACATGGCGGCGGGGAGCGGGCCGCGGAGAAACTGGGCATTCCCTTCCTCGGGCGCATCCCCATCGATCCGGCCATTCGCGATGGCGGCGATTCCGGTCACCCCATCGTGATGGGCAATCCCGCCTCTCCCCAGGCGGCCGCATTTCGTGACATCGCACAGAAGATTATCGCCGCGTTGGGCGGGGCGGAAAAGAGCGGCTCGTCCATCGACAGCCTGCTGAAAAAGATCAAGCAACCATTTACCAACAGCTAACAGGACGGCTCACAGCGGAGGAACGGCAATGGGAGATTTTGTACGGGTCGCGGGCACGGCAGATGTGAAACCCGGGCATGCCATCGTCGCGGAAGTCAACGGCAAGACCCTGGCGGTCTTCAATGTCGATGGCACCTTTCACGCGATCGACAATACCTGCGTGCACCGAGGCGGACCGTTGGGTGAAGGTGACGTCGAAGGCAGCGTCGTGACCTGCCCCTGGCACGGATGGCAATTTAATGTGACGACGGGAGAATGCGTGAAGAACCCTGCGGCAAAAGTCGAAGTGTATCAAGTCAAAGTCGAGGGCGATGACATCAAGGTCCTCGCATAATTCTCTGACACAGAAAGAGAGCACGATGGCGACCACCACAAAAGATCAGACCGAGATCACCGCGGCCCTGGTGCGGCTCTATGTGTTTCTAGCCCAATACCTCGACCGCTGCTTCGATGAAGCCGCCCGCAAGAGCTACCCAGATTCAGAACTTCAGGCCCATCTGACGGAGACGCGCCGCCAGCTCATGGACATTCTCTCGGTGAATCCCGTGGTGAAGAAAAAGCTTGGAGAAGAGTGCGACCGCATCCTGGCACTGGGCGCAGCCTGTTTGAAGTCCGGCGCGGCGGATCCGAAATCCCGTGAAGCCATACAAGCTGAACGGACTATTCTCAAAAGCAAAACCCTCGCGCTGAGCGACCTCGTGGCCGTGTTTCGTGCATTGGAGTAAGGCCCAGTAGGATATGGGAACAGGCGGCCTCGATAAGCATCAGCTCGCAGGGCTGGACCATCGAGAACGGGGATTCAGCCGTCCCGTCGAATTCGAGCAAGCAGGGGAAAACTTTTTCGCCATCTTGCGGTATGAAACCATCCGGATCAGCACCGAACCACACCCTGGGCAAGATGCGGCGCTCGTCGCGCTGATTCAGATCCTGCATCAGCAGGGATATCGACAACTCAGAACCCAGGTCAGTTTTCGCAACGGCATCTATCTCGGCTCACAAGAACTGTGGGTCGAATATCCAGACCCGGCGCCGCCGCCGAAACCGGAGAGACTGCTGTCCAAAATAGCCGGATGGTTCCGGCCACATAATAAGAGCACTAACCTCTCATGAGCTTGATTTCCATCGACCAACTCCGATCGTCTGAACGTCCGCGCTTGCCCTCCTGGTTCAAGGTCAACGCACAAACCGGTCCGGACTATCTCGACATCAAGCAGACGATGGACCGTCTCAAGCTCCACACCATCTGCGAAGAAGCCCGCTGTCCCAATCGGTGGGAATGTTGGAACGCGCGCACGGCCACCTTCCTCATCCTGGGCGACATCTGCACCAGGCGCTGCCACTACTGCTCCGTAGAAACGGGGAGACCGATGACAATCGATCACAGTGAACCGCGGCGGGTCGCTGAGGCAGTACAGGCGCTCGGCCTCCGTCATGCCGTCATCACCTCGGTGAATCGTGACGAGTTGCCGGATGGTGGCGCCTCGATCTTCGCCGAAACGATCCGGCGGACGAGAGCGCTCAGTCCCGGCTGCACCATCGAAGTCTTGATTCCTGATTTCGAGGGGAATGAGCGCGCACTCGCAACGGTCTGCGCAGAGCAACCTGAGATCCTGAACCACAATATTGAAACCGTCCGACGGTTGTTTCCCTCGCTCAGACCGCAAGGTAAGTATCAGCGGTCGATGGAATTACTCGGGAAGGCCAAACAGCAGGGAATGACAACCAAGTCCGGCTTGATCTTGGGCATGGGAGAAACGCTCGACGAAGCCCGCGACGTCATGCGCGACCTGCGAGCCGTCAACTGCGACATCCTGACGATCGGACAATATCTCCAACCGACGAGAGACCATCTTCCGGTCACCCGCTATTACGATCCTGCCGACTTTGCCCTCTTAAAAGAGGAAGGGATTGCCATGGGCTTCACCCACGTAGAGTCTGGGCCATTAGTACGCAGCTCCTACCATGCTGAGCGACAAACGAGAAGCGTAACAGAGATCTGATAGACAAATAGCGTTAGCTATTCAATCTCATGGAGAGGGCCGAATCCACGACTCTGCGATAGCCGTAATCTCCCATGGAACAGGCAAATTCTCCAAATATGTCCAGTGAGTGTAGAAGGGATTTCCCATCTGAGCAAGCTGTCTAACATGAGACTTCTGAAAAGCCGACAGCGAATTCCACCACTTTGCTGAGAAGTAGGAGTTTTCAATGTGAGCGAGCATAAGCTGAATAATAATTCCCGGAATACGTTCACGCGAAATAGCTCGAAGCTCTGAAACAAACTCGGCTGGGGCTTTATCTTCAGCCCTCCAAGTAAATACGACCGCCCCACCTCCTTCAGCTCGCACTACGCTGAGGTACATAGGCTCAAGCTTTTGGGTAAGATCGTGAAGTACCTGCAACTCCTTGCCTGACGGGCTTCGATTAAGCGTAGGTGCTCCCGTACTAACAACGCTAATAGGCCCGTCGAATCTCACGAAGAGATGCTTCCATCCGGCAAACTCTCTATCTAAAAGCTCCTGATCCATCTGCGTTTTTCTCTCTCGATTTTCTTTAAGTCCGTTACTTACACCCGCAAAATGCCATCCCTGAGATTCCTGAATAACTCTCTGAACACCAGGTGTTTTACCTCTATCAATGAGTTGGCGCATCGGCTCATATGATTGGTCAGCTGCTTGCTTTTGATACAATTCGTGACACTGCGCTCTATATGCCAAAAGGAAGCATTGCTCTGGCGATCCAGTAAACGTAGCTCGCTCAAGCGGACCAAATGTCACTCCATCGTGTCGCTCACAAAATCCAGAAAATGTCGAGGCCGCTTGCCACCCTCGACGTTGTGGCTCAGTTGACCCTCTCCCGTCATTTGGGAAAAATGTGAGACAATGTCCTGACTCATCAACTACCGCTTCTAGAGCCCCCTTACGTTGAATTGTGTGAGCTGAAACAACTTTCCCACAGGTCTTTGAAGAAGCATGTGGATGGAGGCACTGCTTAACTTTGAAAAACTTTCGATACTCTCCGAGCAATGCTAAAGGCGGTAGCTCCTGTTCATTCATTCTTAGCAAGTGACATTTCTTATATTTATACCCTGATCCACACCAACATGGATCATTACGACCTAGCTTCATTTTCTTGACCTGCTCAGCTGTGGTACTGACTCACATCGACCGCCAGAACATCGCCAATGGTACTAACCTACTCAATGAGATAGAGACGGGTAGGCCATGCCTGGATGCGACATCGAAAATAGCTGCCCTGGACGGAAACGAAGGGACAGAGGAACGATTCCGCAAAACTGTGTGGCCTAATAGTCGTGTTTGGAAAGGGCCCAGAGCGGAGAATGTGCTCCTCATGCTCTCGCCATTTCATACCCGCACAAAATACGGAATCGCCATGAGCACTGTGCCGACTAAGACCAGCATATAGACATTGGCAATAAAGTAGGGGAAGACACAGAGGGCAACTCCCACACAGAGCGGGACCACGGCCTTTTGCTTCCTGCCATAGATAAAGAAACCAACCCCGACCGATCCGAAAAGCATGCTCCACATCAGCACAGCCGTACTACCCAATTCAAACATTGGCCCTGGCCTCAATTGGCGGAGGTTAATACCTTAGCGATCAACGCCCTGGCCTCATTTTGAATCCGTTTCAGATGCTCCTTGCCTCGAAAACTCTCCGCATAAAGTTTATACACGTCCTCGGTCCCGGACGGACGGGCGGCAAACCAGCCTTGATCGGTCACAACTTTCAATCCGCCGATGGCTGCCCCGTTGCCTGGGGCTGTCGTCATCATGGCGACGATCTTGTCACCGGCCAGTTCCGTAGCTTGAACCTGGGCAGGGGAGAGCTTGGAGAGAATCGCCTTCTGTTCAGTCGTCGCCACGGCATCGATTCGCTCATACACCGGTTCACCCATCTCCTTCGTCAAATCCTGGTACAATTGCGCCGGATCCTTGCCGCTCTTGGCCATCATCTCAGCCGCCAGTAAATCCATGATGATGCCGTCTTTGTCGGTGGACCAGACGGTCCCATCCCGCCGTAAGAAAGATGCGCCTGCGCTTTCTTCTCCGCCGAAGCCAAGGGAGCCATCCAGCAATCCACCCACAAACCACTTGAAGCCGACCGGCACCTCCACCAACTTCCGTGTGAGCTTGGCGGCGACTCGATCGATGAGACTGCTACTAACCAACGTCTTGCCGATACCCGCATTAGATTTCCAGCCGGGACGATTGGCAAACAAGTAGGCGATCGATACAGCGAGGTAATGATTCGGATTCATCAGGCCGGCGGTTCTGGTCACAATCCCATGGCGATCGTTATCGGCATCGTTGCCGAAGGCGACGTCGAAGCGATCTTTCAGCGCGATCAGATTCGCCATGGCATAGGGTGAGGAACAATCCATCCTGATTTTTCCGTCCCAGTCCAAGGGCATGAACCGAAAAGTTGGATCGACGGTGGGATTCACATTTTCAATATGTAACCCGTAGCGCTCGGCGATCGGCTGCCAATAGGCCACACCAGAGCCGCCCAGCGGATCGATGCCGAGCCTGAGGTGAGCCGACTTGATCACTTCGATATCGATGACGTTACCAAGATCACTCACATAGGCGTTGATATAATCATACCGATGAGTCGTGGACGCTTTCTGCGCCTGTCCATAGGGCAGGCGCTTCACCCCTTGGAGTTTGGCTGCGAGAAGGGCATTGGCACGGTCTTCGATCCATTTGGTGACCTGCGTATCGGCCGGTCCGCCATGTGGCGGGTTGTACTTGATGCCGCCGTCTTCCGGCGGATTGTGTGATGGGGTGATTACAATCCCATCCGCGAAGCCGGATGTGCGGCCACGGTTATAGGTCAGGATCGCATGAGAGATGACCGGGGTCGGTGTAAAACCACCATCCTGATCGATCATCACCGTGACACCATTGGCCGCGAGCACTTCGAGCGCCGTGACAAATGCAGGCTCTGAGAGCGCGTGGGTATCTTTCCCAAGATACAGGGGCCCGTTCGTATGCTGTATCGCCCGGTATTCGCTGACCGCCTGAGTGACTGCGAGAATATGCTGTTCGTTGAAGCTTCGCTTGAAGGATGATCCTCGATGGCCGGATGTCCCGAATGTCACACGCTGGTCACGAACTGTGACATCCGGCGTATCTGCCGTGTAGGCAGAAAGCAGCCGATGAACATCGACGAGAATGGACTGCGGCGCCGGCTGACCAGCCAAGGGATGAATCGACATACAAAGCCTCGCACGAAGTCATTGCCTGAGATGCTACAGACTGTTGCATGTACGCTTTAGATGCGGGGCTGTCAATCTATGAGAGATCACCGGTTGTGGCGAGGGGCAAGCCTCTCTTGATCAACGGCAGAAGAGAAGAGTAAAGATATGAGCAGTACTTCGCATTCGACTATACAGTTTACATAATCCATCTTATCGGACATTAAGATTCAACAAACTTATGCGCCTAGACTTCCTCAATCGTCTCCACAAAGAACTTTCCATTACAGGGACCGCCCTCCATGAGACGGTCGTCTCGATTGCAGAACGCGTCAACCGCAAGGTCCAGATCCTCCGCCTCCATTGGCAGGCATCGAGCGTACTTGAGCGCATCGACGCGGTCAGCCATGATCTTGGGCACCAGATCGTAGACCAGATTGCCCGCCATCCCTCCGAGCACCGCCCTACCGACCTCTCCGATGTAGACAACACCATTGATCGTGCCACCACACGCATCCAGACACTCAAACAGGCACTGGTTGAACTCGATGTTCAGATCAGACAACTGAAACTGGAAACGATCCACGAAGACCTTTTGCGCCTGCAGCAGGATCTCAGCCAACGTTCGGCCGGCATTGAACGAATCATGATTCTGCGAAATTCACACGCTGTCGGCCAACGCATCGGCGACGTTCCACGTGCATCTTCCATTCACATCGCCACCGTCATGCGCGGCCCCTTCTTATTGGCACCTGCTGAAGATCTGACCTTCCGTACAGGTGACATTGTCGTTCTGATGGGCGGACAGACTGAGCTGGATCATCTCTCCATCTGGTTTACCCGCGGTCGCACCTCCACATCGCCCGCAACACAATCAGCCTAAGAACCATAGGCAGAAGCTTCTTCCTTCCGGTAGAATGGATCTATGATGTGTGGAAATCGATTGCTCATAACCACTGTGATCCTCTCTTCGCTCCTATTTCCATGGACAAATCCACTCGCAACGGCAGCGATTCCGGATTCTCCAGGAATTCGGATGCTTGAAGAAATTCAAACCGTCATTACCGATCTGGCCGAACATGCCAGACCGTCCGTCGTGAACCTCTTTCCAATTTCCGGCGCAGGACGGCCACGCGAATCAGGCGCAGACCGCACTCCCAGTGCATCGGGGTCCGGATCCGGCCTCATTGTGGACAGCGAGGGACACATTGTCACGAACAACCATGTCATCGGGGATGCCCTTGAGGTGGAAGTGCGTCTGTCCGATAAAACGAAACTGATTGCCCAGGTCGTCGGCAAAGATCCGGACACCGATCTGGCCCTCCTGAAAGTCACAGCTGATCGCGCGTTGCCTTTTGCCCACTTTGGCGATTCCAGTGCAGTGCGCGTCGGGCAATGGGTGCTCGCGGTGGGGAACCCGTTTGGACTTGATCGTAC
>JABFSU010000016.1 GCA_013140455.1 Nitrospira sp.
TACGCCAGAATTTCGGTGACCACGCCGGAGCCGACCGTCTTACCGCCCTCACGGACCGCGAAGCGGAGCCCCTGCTCCATGGCGATCGGGCTGATCAATTCGCCCGTCACACTCACGTTATCCCCCGGCATGACCATTTCCACACCCGGGTTGAGCGAGACAATCCCCGTCACGTCCGTCGTCCGGAAGTAGAACTGCGGGCGATACCCGTTGAAGAACGGGGTATGCCGGCCGCCTTCTTCTTTCGTCAACACATAGATCTCGGCCTTGAACTTGGTGTGCGGCGTGATGCTCTTCGCCTTGCACAACACCATGCCGCGCTCCACATCTTCCTTCTTCGTGCCGCGCAACAGCACGCCGATGTTGTCGCCCGCCTGCCCTTCGTCCAACACCTTGCGGAACATTTCCACGCCGGTCACCACCGTGGTCTGCGTCGGCCGCAAGCCCACGATTTCAATTTCGTCGCCCACCTTCACGATGCCGCGCTCCGCCCGCCCCGTCACGACCGTGCCACGGCCGCTGATGGTGAACACGTCTTCGATCGGCATCAGGAACGCCTTGTCGATCGGCCGCTGCGGGGTCGGAATGTAGCTATCGACCGCGGCCAACAGCTTCATGATCGAGGGCACGCCCAATTCGCCCGGATCCGCTTCCATCGCCTTCAACGCGCTGCCGTGGATGATCGGGGTCTTGTCGCCCGGGAAGCCATACTTCGTCAGCAGCTCCCGCACTTCGAGCTCAACCAATTCCAAGAGTTCTTTGTCATCGACTTTGTCGGCCTTGTTCAGGAACACGACGATGTAGGGCACACCGACCTGGCGCGCCAACAGGATGTGTTCCCGCGTCTGCGGCATGGGGCCGTCGGCCGCGCTCACCACCAGAATCGCGCCATCCATCTGGGCGGCGCCGGTGATCATGTTCTTCACATAATCGGCGTGGCCGGGACAGTCGACGTGCGCATAGTGCCGGTTGTCGGTCTCGTACTCGACGTGACTGATGGCGATGGTCATGATCTTGGTGGCATCGCGCCGCCCCTGACTCTCGCTCGCCTTGGCCACTTCGTCGTACGGAATGTACTTCGCCATCCCGCGATCGGCACACACCTTGGTCAAGGCGGCCGTCAACGTGGTCTTCCCGTGGTCCACGTGCCCGATCGTCCCAATGTTCACATGCGGCTTCTTCCGCTCAAATTTCGCCTTCGCCATAACCTCAATCTCCTTCAATCAAATGACAAGCATGCGGGGGCACTCCCCTCGCAACAATGTAACCGCGAGAGCACCAAGCCGTGGCAACCGGACGAGTGGAGCCCACGACGCGGATCGAACGCGTGACCTCGTCCTTACCAAGGACGTGCTCTACCAACTGAGCTACGTGGGCTTTTCGGTCCGTCATCTTCATTCCACCCATGACACACATCTCAATTCCGATGGAGCGGGCGATGGGATTTGAACCCACGACAGCCAGCTTGGAAGGCTGGAACTCTACCACTGAGCTACGCCCGCCCGAATATCCTCGTCAATCCTGTCGCGATCACAACCCGCTACTGCCTGCTATACTTCGTCATGCACATCAACTCAGCAGACTTACGCTGGTGGGCAGGCAAGGATTTGAACCTTGGAAGACATAAGCCAGCAGATTTACAGTCTGCCCCCTTTGGCCACTTGGGTACCTGCCCGTTCCAACTCGCCTGCGTACTCACCTTACGAAATTCAAATCAAATTCAGCGAATTATCTCGCCACATTCATACTGAAAAACTAGAGTAAGCCTGTCCGCACACAGCTCTCTCCCCTCATCAAGGAGGAGAAACAGCTGATCTGGCGAACAAGGCTATTTCAAGAAACGCTGGATTCTATTGACGAAGTTGCGCCATGTCAAGAGGAGAAATGGCCTCACTGCCACTTTTTTCGCCCTACGAAGCCACGACTGGACAAGGCCGGCCCACGGAAATATTTTTGACCTGACCGACAGCCTTCTCGGCAGCCCCGATAAATTTTTCTGGCAAACCAAGCACTTGCTTCATCAAACGCCGACTTTCCTCCAGCGAAAGCTGTGACCCTGGGGCAAGAAAACGCTTCTGCGTCACCCGCCGCTCATCGGGATCCTGAGGGACGTAATACCCGCGGAGCTCACCCGCCTCAATCGCCCGACGAAACCGAGACACCCACTCCCCGGAGAGCTGAGGGGTCTCATTCATAGACCGCCCCCCCTTCTTTTCGATCTCCAACTGATTCCAGATAGCCCACCCGACAAATACCGCCCAGGTTTCATTCAGGGCTTCCCAGGCCTCAGGGTCAGACAGGTAGCGGACCTCCGTCTCATAGCTCCGCTGAACCACCGGCGTAATGGACACCTCCCGGTACCGGCAGACCTGCATCTCGCGGGCAAACGCAATCAGTTCCTGCTCAGGACCCGGCAACGCCCCGCCAGCCTCCCTCGACTCAAGATAGTCGATATAGGCATGGAACAACTCGTGATACAGGACCTCCAGCTCTTTGGGCGTCATGGTCGTGAGCGGCCGCACATCACGCCCCGCGGCATGAAACGAAAGCGTCCGGTTCAACACCATCCGATGTTCCCCCGGATGATACTCCGCCGCATAGGTGCGCAGATCGTCGAATTCGAATTGCACAAAGTCCGGAGGCATGGCCTTCAGAAAACCGGTTGGCAATCGGAGCGTCGTCGCCCCGCTGATGAGCTGCTCCCACATCCGGGCAGACCCCGAAGCCCTCTGCTCTTCGGCAAATGACGAGATCACCCCCACGGCGCAGAACAGAACCAGACCGACGAGAACCATGAAGGATCGTTGAATCAAGGAGCCGCGCATGCGACCTCAGAAAGGATAGAGGGCGGGTCCGTCATACCAGTGAACTAATAGTCCGAATCGCGATAACTACCCCAATCGCCTCGCGCGCCCTCTTCGACCAATGCCACCGTGTCGAACAGATCAGAGGAAACATGGTCCAGGAACCGGGACGGCTTCGACAACAACATCCCGCTACTCTTGTCGTAGACATTAATGGGATAGGTCAGAAAGAGATGGCGCTTGGCCCGAGTGACGGAGACATAGAATAACCGCCGCTCCTCCTCCAAATCTTCATCGGCCACAAAGGAGTACACCGAGGGAAACCGGCCATCCACAATCCAAATCACAAACACCGCCTGCCACTCCAACCCCTTAGCCGAGTGGATCGTCGACAGCACCAGCCGCTCATCGTCCCGATCGGGCGCATCCACACCCGACGCGCTTCCGTCCGGCGGCTCCAGCGCGAGATCGGCAAGAAACTCATTCACACCGGGATACCCTTCGGCGATCGTATGAAGATGATCGAGATCCCGCGTGCGCTTGGGATAGTCGTCGTACTGCTCCTTAAGGATCGGAAGGTAGTACTCGTAGATGTGGTTCACCTGCTCCGACGGCGAGCGATCATCGGTGCCCGAGAGACTCTCCAGCGTATTCGCCAGATTCTTGAGCCCCTGCCCGGAACGGCCACTCACCCCGCGCAATACATCGAACGGCTGCCCTCCCTTCACAATCGCCGCCAACAGATCATGCGCTTTTTTCGGCCCGACCCCCTCCACCAACATCAGCACCCGATTCCAGCTGACCGTATCCAGCGGGTTCGCGATCACCCGCACATGCGCGAGCAGATCCTTCACATGCGCGGTCTCGATAAACTTCACCCCACCGCGCTTGATGAAGGGCAGACCTTTGCGGGACAGCTCAATTTCCAGATCGAAGGAATGAAAGCTGGACCGGAAGAGCACCGCCACTTCGCTCAGCGGCACGCCCTCTTCGCGCAACTCCAGAATCTTCTGCGCGATAAAACGGGACTGCGTATTCTCGCCCGCCGCTTCCACCAGTGACGGCAACGGCCCGTCGATCTTCCGCGTAAAGAGCCGCTTCGTATACTTCTCCGCCGCCTCGTCGATAATGCAGTTCGCCAGATTCAGAATCGGCTGCGTGCTGCGATAGTTTTCTTCCAGCTTATAGATCTGCGTGCCAGGGAAAAGCTGCGGAAACTCCATAATGTTCTTGAATGTCGCCCCGCGGAACGCATAGATCGATTGCGAATCGTCCCCCACCACCATGACATTGTTATGGGTGGCGGCTAATTTCCGGACCACTTCAGCCTGCAACCGGTTCGTATCCTGATACTCATCCACTAAGATGTAGCGAAACTGCCGTGAGATCGTCGCCCGCGCCGTTTCGTCCAGCAACAATAACTGCCGCAGCATCACCAGCAGATCGTCATAGTCGAGCAACTGCTTCTGCCGCTTCGCCGACTGATAGGCCGTTTTCAACCGGCTCAAATCTTCGATGTGATCGGCAAAATGCCCGAACTCGTCGAGAATGATCTCTTCCAGCGAGCGGAGCGTGTTCTCGCTCTTGCTGATCATCTCCATGATCGTCCCCTTGCGAGGGAAGCGCTTGTCTTTTTCATTCAGCCCGAGCTGCGACCGAACCAGCGCGATCAAATCTTCCGCATCGCCGCGGTCCAGAATCGTGAAACCCGGCTCTACTCCGATCGACCGACCGTAACGGCGCAGCAAGAGATTCGCGACGGAATGGAACGTGCCGCCGCACACGCGCGCGCTGCGCGCGCCGATCAATTCACCGGCCCGCTGCAACATCTCTTGCGCCGACTTGCGTGTGAATGTGAGGAGGAGAATGTTCGAGGGATCGACACCCGAATCAATCAGATAGGCCACCCGATAGACCAGCGTGCGCGTCTTACCGCTGCCCGCGCCGGCAATGACCAGCGACGGACCTTCGCCCGCCGTCACCGCCGCCAACTGCTGCGAGTTCAACGCCGCGGCATAATCGATCGACAGCTTGCGCGGCGCAGCGTCATCGTCAGAGCGTTTAAGGACGTACGTTTTAACTTCTCGTTCCATGAGTTACCAGGGGAAGGCCGAGCGACATGATATCAATGAGCGGGCTGGGCTGTATAACACACCGCCGAACCCCTTCTCAACGAGCCATCCCCTACGCGAGATCCCCGAAACCACCCCTTCCATCCCTAAACATCCCTCCGCTATAATCGCGCTTCTTGAACAGGAGCACTTATGGGAACCGCCAATAAAGAATATCAAGCGCAACTTCGC
>JABFSU010000118.1 GCA_013140455.1 Nitrospira sp.
CTACTCAGAAGGCGGGAGGAGCGATGCGTCCTCCTTGCTC
This sequence comes from Nitrospira sp., assembly GCA_013140455.1. Taxonomy (GTDB): domain Bacteria; phylum Nitrospirota; class Nitrospiria; order Nitrospirales; family Nitrospiraceae; genus Nitrospira_D. Next base: position 41 of record JABFSU010000118.1, read on the forward strand.
GCGCAACGCGCGGTCTCGGAAGACCCTCGTTGCATGCGCGCAGGGGAGGACGCATCGCTCCTCCCGCCTTCTGAGTAGAGAGCGAGGAAACAGGAAGAGATGGCTGGAAAGATTTTATTAGAGGTGGTGACTCCGGAAAAGCAGCTGCTGAGTCAGCAGGTGGATGAAGTCATCGCGCCCGGCTCGGAAGGTGAATTCGGGGTATTGCCCGGCCATTGTTACTTTCTTTCCACCCTTCGTATCGGCGAGCTCCGATACCGTGTCGGCGATCAGACGAACCACATGGCGATCCTCTGGGGCTATGCCGAAGTCACCCCGACTAAAGTCACGGTTATGGCAGAGATCGCGGAGAAGGCCGAGGATATCGATGTCGGTCGCGCTCAAGCCGCGGTTGAAAAGGCCGAACAACGCTTGAAGGCCGGCGGCCTCCCATCGGAAGTCAAAGAAGCCGAAATCAGTCTTGAAAAAGCTCGCCTCCGTAAGAAAATCGCCGAACGCGCCCATAAAGCTGGGCGAGCCTAGCTTCATTTCCTAGCCTCTCAAGTCTCACCTCTGTTCCCTTCTCGGCTCCCTAACGATACGGTTGGGGCTACATGATATCATTGCAATTGATCGAGGCTCTTTAGTAGCTTGTGCCGATATGATTACGGAATTTGTGGTCACGGCGGGAGAGCAGCCCAAACGCCTGGATATCTTTCTCGCCAATCACCAACGAGATATCTCACGATCCGCCTTGCAGCGCCTGATCGAACTCGGTCGTATTCGTATCAATGAGCAGGCAGTGAAGGCCAGCCAGAAGATCAAGCCGGGCGACAAAATCAGCATGGATGTGCCGAAACCCGAGCCGCTCGCGCTTAAGGGCGAAGCCATTCCTCTGGAAGTTCTTTTCGAGGACGATAGTCTCCTTGTCTTGAACAAACCGTCAGGAATTGTTGTTCATCCAGCCCCGGGGAACTGGACCGGGACACTGGTGAATGCGCTGCTCCATCACTTTCAGACATCCGGAGGGACCGTCTCGGCTATCGGAGGAAAAGAACGACCTGGACTTGTCCATCGACTGGATAAGGAAACTTCCGGCGTGATGGTGATTGCCAAGACGGATCAAGCTCACCGACATCTGGCCGCACAGTTTAAGGAGCATACGATCACGCGTGTCTATGAGGCCTTGATCTGGGGCATCCCGAAAAAAGGACACGGCGTGATTGAATTGGCTATCGGCCGAGATACCAAGGAGCGAAAAAAGATATCCACTCGCACTACCAGCCCACGGGAATCCGTGACGGAGTACAAGGTGGATCAGAGATACGGCAAAGTTGCCGCGCATGTCCTCCTGTACCCTCGAACGGGGCGAACCCATCAGTTGCGGGTCCACCTCACCTCTCTCGGTCATCCCATTCTTGGGGACCCGACATATGGCGGGCGTAAGGTCTGTGCCATTGATGAGGTGGAGATTCCGCGAGTGATGCTCCATGCACGCACTCTCGGCTTTACGCACCCCACGACTGGGGCGAGACAGGACTTTACTCGCCCGTTCCCATCCGATATGGAGACGGTGACCCACGCGCTTCAACAGATACAGCCATCGAAGCTGAGTAAAGAATCATGAGTGGTGATACGCCGTGAGGGAGCACACACTCCTGGGAGGAGAAGGGTATGCAAACAGCTGACATTCTTGATGCGATCGGCGGCCTCTCGGCGCAGCTGAAAGCCTATGCCGCCAAGCTGCCACCCATTGTCCACTTGTCGGCAGTCCCGACCGGCGTGAAACCCAAGCTGGAGGCCGTGGATGATTATGAAGAGAATGTCTCGCGAGTGCGTGGCCAGAGTGCCGGAACGCCTTATAAAGGACTGAACGAATCATTCGTGGCATCGTTGGAAGCCTTTGAAGTTGGGAACTTAATAGGGGCGGTGCAGCCCTTGCTGGCTGTGCTCGATCATGTGGAGCGTATGCAACGGGATAAGGAAATCGAAGTGGGGCGGATCGACGAAAAGCGGGTGGAAGAATACCGCGCTGCGCTCCACAAGATCCTTCCAGGAAACAAGCCGGAACTGGATGGTTCAGGGCGCGGAATATGATTGAGTCGAGACGTGTTCCGCCCTCAGCTATTGGAATAAAAGGCTGGCGACGTGAACGGGTTAAGGCTGAGAGTGGGTCGCTGTAGCCAGACCGCTCTCTAATCAGTGGCCCATCTTGGGGCCTGCGGCATTGGCTCCTTCACTCACGAGACTGAAACGGACCGTTGAGCCACAGTGAGGGCATTTGGCCCGGACGGTTTCAACATCGACGAGCTCGAACTCGTTCTGCTTGAGCCACATTAACTGGAAGCACTTGGGGCAGCTACGGACTTGCGTTGACATCGGTTTCCTCGTACACTTCTAGAAAAAACAGTCGCTCAACGGGAGATACTCTAGTACACAATGCCCCCTACGCTCAAGACCACGGTTACATTTTCAGAGAAGAAGTCTCTCCAACCCGAACAATTATTGACGTTGTTTCAACAGGCACCCTGGGCCAAGGGGCGGACGCTGACCGATGCCCGCGACATGCTTCGCCATACCGATGTGGCCTTGTGTGCCTGGGACGGCGATCATCTGGTCGGCTTTGGCCGCGTCCTTACGGATTTCGTCTATCGCGCGACTATTTGGGATGTGATCGTTGACGAGGCCTACCAGAAGCAGGGCATCGGAGCCGAAATCGTCCAGCGTATTCTCCATCATCCCCGCCTGAAGAAAGTCGAACTCTTCTGGCTCTGCACCCGCCGGCCTGGTTTTTACGAAAAGCTGGGGTTTAGTTCCAAGGAACAGACCGGCATGGTCTGGAATCGCAGCCAGAACGCTCAGCTGGAATAACCCGCCAGCACGTCCTTCCGCTTCACCCAGTGATACGTTATCGTTGGCTCAGGATCGTGTTAGAACTCGCCAGGGCAGGCTAACCGAACGCATCGCTTGCAGAAAAGAAAAGGCAGGATGTCTGATTATCCCAGACATCCTGCCTTGTATGCTCTGCTGAAGTTCTAGGCTTTTAGAAATACATCTTTACACCGAACAGGAAGCCAAACGATGAGGCGTTCCAGTCGTCATTCCGTGCCCCGTTCACTGTCGCATGGCCGTCGTTCCGTTTGTAGGCCATTTCCGTGTTGAGCGCAAACTGCTTTGTGATCATGTAATCCGCTCCCCAGCCTAAACGCCATGCGAACGTGTTGCTGGGGCTGATTCTCGTTGCAGAACTTTCCCCGAAGCCGTTTACATTCACGCCCAAGCTCATGTTGACATATGGGCTAAGTGAGCCGAAGTTGACCGGCCGGAGTTCTACCGTCGGCAGTACCGAGACGGTGTCCTGATGGCCCAAATCCCGCTGTGGTCGTTCTTGATCGATGGCGTGACGTTCCCACTCCAACATCATGCCGACGAGCAACCACTTATTGAGGCTATACATGGCTTGAAAGTTCACCAGGGAACCCACATCGGTCGAGCGGTTCGCAGAGAGTTCTTGCGTGATCGGTGCAAAGCCCGCACGCATTCCGAGCACCCACTTCCCAGCCTCAATTCCTCCGAAGTTGTCCTTGCTATCCTGCGCGAGGACTGGATTACCTGGAAGAAGGACCAAGCTGAAGCACGCGAGCAGCATACTAACCACAACAAGGTGACGAGACTTCATGGGTATCTAACTCCTCTCTGATACATTTGTGAGACAAAGACGATGATGTGACTCAGTGAAGGGCAAATCCTATGCCGTATGGACAATAGAAGATGAAATACAGACGATTGAGTCAATTTCCTTGATCCCCCGAATAGATCAGGCGTTCTCGATCTAAGAGCATTCGGCAATTCGTCTCAAGTGGTTCCATAACAACACAGTAACTGTAGCCAGGGGCCTACACCTACCAGAGGTGCGGGCGGAACGTTTCAGCTGGTGAGGTTGGTGAACTTAGGCAGCTTGGGCGAAGCGCCCTTCCCGTTTTGGAGAGAAAAGAATGGCAAGAAAGAAGATGGAGGTGGCAAGCAAGACAATGGCTGGACCGGATGGAATATCCCAGACCGCGGAAATCAGGACGCCTGAAACCGAGGTCGAGATGCCGATGAGAATGGAGTACATAGTCAGCGTGCGCAGGCTGTGTGTGAGTTGGTAAGCCGTCGAAGCGGGAATCAGGATCATGGCAAACACCAGAATGGCCCCGACGGTTTTCAGCGAAACCACTACCGTGAGAGCGACGAGGGTAAGTAGAAGAAAGAAAATCTTGCGGGCCGGCACGCCAGAGGCCTCGGCCATCTCCTGATCAAAGGCGATAAAGTACAGCTCTTTCGAAAAGAGCAGAATCAGGCCCAGCACCAGTATGCTAAGCCCTCCGATAGTCCGCAGTTCTTCGCTTGTGACGGACAACACACTGCCAAATAGATAGCCATAGACCTCTGCATTATAGGTTTTCATGAGGCCGATGAAGAGAATCGCCAGCGCCATGGTGGTGGTGTAGAGAATGCCGATCGACACATCCAGCTTCATCCGGCCCTTTTCTTCTACCCAGCCGGTGATCCAGACTGTGGCCAAGCCGAAAATAATCGCAAGGAGCAGCGGTGGCCAGCCCATTAAATAGCCGAGCGCTACTCCCGCAAATGCGGCGTGAGCGGTTCCCGCCCCGACGAATGCGAGCCCCCGCAACACCACAAACACACCGATAACCGAACAGAGCCCTCCCACCATCGCCGCCGCAAGGAGGGAACGCTGCATGAAATCATAGGTAAACAGTTCAAGCATAGAAAACAGGCGATTCAATGATGGTGATGATAGTCCTCAACGATCACGAGATCTTTCTCGGTAATCACCACATCCTTTCCATAGACCTGCCGGAGGATGTCGGGTTTCAGTACTTCGGCAGGGGGACCGGCGGCAAACAGGCGCGTCTTGAGTAAGACGAGCCGGTCGACGTGCGAGCGAATCATATTGATATCGTGCGTGATTAAGAGGACCGTCAAGCCCAGTTCCTTATGCAGCTGCGCGACTAATTCGATGACATTGTGCTGGGTAGTGATATCCAGGCCGGTAGTCGGTTCATCAAGCAGGAGAACTTTCGGCTGTTGGGCCAGGGCTCGTGCAATAAAGACCCGCTGTTGCTGGCCGCCGGACAAATGGCCGAGCGCGGTATCTCGATGAGCGTCCATGCCGACGTGGGCGAGGGCATCAAGGGCAATGGCCTGGTCCCGCTTCGTCGTTCGTTTGAACAGGCCCAAGGTGCCGTAGCGGCCCATCATGACGGTTTCGAGGACGGTGACCGGGAAGTTCCGATCCACGACGCCCTTCTGGGGAAGGTATCCGATCTGAGCCCGGTGGTGGCAGCGCAGCTCGCCGCAGGCGCAATCAAAAATACGCAAATGTCCGGTCAGTGGTGCCATCAGGCCTAAGACCGCACGGCAAAGCGTGGTTTTGCCTGAGCCGTTGGGGCCGATGACGCCGACAAATTCTCCCATGCCGATGGAGAGCGAAATATCCTGGAGGGCGACGACGCCAGGAAAGCCAAAGGTCGCGTGGTCAAATTGAATGATCGGATTGGCTGATTCGGACACGAAAAGCTAAGCTCCTTCCGGCACGGATCTGCATGAAAGGCGATAGTTAGGTCGCCTCAAGCGCATTCGCCAATTGGAGCACATTATAGCGGAGCATGTCGAGGTAGGTCTCGGTGCCGGGGAGTCCGCCTGGAAGCGTTGTGAGGACAATTACGCGGGTTTTGGCTTCTTTTGCCAAGAGTTCAGGGATCCGTTGGCTCAACTGGATTTCGGAGACGATAACCTTGATATGGTCCTTCTTGATTTTCGAGACGAGTGATTGAATCTGAAGGGCCGATGGTTCGGTGCCTGACTGTGCTTGGATCGTGGCGACGATGTCGAATCCAAACCGCCTGGCCAGGTAGGGCCAGGCTGGATGGTGGGCGATAAAGCGTCGATCGGTCAGCTGCTTGACGCGATCGGACAACTCTTTCCGGAGTTGATCAAGCTGGCGGAGATACGCGGCTTGGTTGTCGCGAAACTCCCTGGCATGCGCCGGGTCAAGCTTGATGAGTGTCTCCGTAATGTGGCGGAGCATCGTGGCGACACTTTCTGGATCCATCCATACATGGGGATTGCCGCCGTTGGCATGCTGATGGTCGCCTGGTTGGATCACCTCCTGATCGGTATGATCACGGATCAACCCGATGCCGTCGGATGTCGTGATCACAACCAGCGAAGGGCTTCCGGCGTTTTTGACCAGGGCTGAGACCCAGATCTCCAGGCCGATGCCGACTTCAAAAAGAACGCGGGCCTTTCGCACGGCAATCAAATCACTGGGCTTGGGTGCGTAGGTGTGCTCATTTTCGTATCCGCTGAGAAGGGAGGTGACATGCACATACGGCCCGCCTACCTGCTCAGCTAGATCTTTTAGTACCGGGATTGTGACGACCACGTTGAGCGGAGGCTGAGAAGCCGCCCGGACATGAGACGGTAAGACGGCCGCGAGGCAGAAGAGCGTCGCAGAAACAAATGCGATGAGAAGACGCGGTACGGAAAGCATGGGCGGGGACGGTAGCATCGGGGTTCTGCGATGTCAACGAGAAGGAGCCACGCTATTCGGGGAGTGAGTTGGCACATTGGCTTGACCGCGTGCGCGACTTCCATTAGCGTATCGGCCTCTATATCGACGAAAGGGAAACAGGATTATGAAAGTGATAGGACTCATGTCCGGCACGTCCGGTGACGGAGTCGATGCAGCGCTGGTCGAGATCACGCGATCGCGAAAGGGCCTGGATATACAAACCAAAGCCTTTCATGCGTTGCCGTACCCGCGATCATTGCAACAGCGGATTCTGGCTGCTTCGGCGTCGGGGTCCGTTGCAGAGATTTGTCACTTGAACGCCTTGCTCGGGGAATGGTTTGCCAACGCGGCTCTTGGCGTGATCCGGACTGCCGGTCTTCGCCCTAAGAACGTCGACTTGATCGGCTCTCACGGACAGACGGTTCACCATCTGCCTCATGGGGTCAAAGATGCCGGGGTCGGCGCCATCCGGTCTACCTTGCAGATCGCCGAGCCCGCTGTGATCGCCGAGCGAACCGGTATCACGACAGTGGCTGACTTCCGTCCGCGAGACATTGCAGCCGGCGGGCAAGGCGCTCCGCTGACTCCCGGCGTGCACGCGCTCGTGTTCCGTCATCCGCGGCGTGCGCGGCTGGTGGTGAATCTTGGCGGCATCAGCAACGTCACGTATCTGCCGAGTGGAAAAGGGGTGAGCGGTGTCATCGCGTTTGATACCGGTCCGGCGAATATGGTCTTAGACGGTCTCATGTATCGGGCCACGGACGGGCGCGTTTCGATGGATCGTGACGGACGCCTTGCCTCACGTGGGCGGCCGGATGGCCGTTTGTTGACGAAATTACTGGCGCATCCTTATTTATCGAAACACCCTCCAAAGTCGACTGGTCGCGAAGTATTTGGTACTCCGATGGTAGAGGAACTTCTGGCCATCCAGGAGGCTCGCCAGCTTTCAATCGAAACCCTCTTGTCCACGTGCAGTCGGTGGACGGCTGAGTCTGTAGGCACGGCCAGGCGATGGATTCAGGGAGGGATCGATGAAGTGATTGTCGGTGGTGGCGGTGTGCGGAACCGCGCCATTATGGCGCATCTTGCCGACGTATTTTCACCGGCTCCTGTCATGACGTTCGATGCGCTAGGGTGGGATAGTAAGGCCTTCGAGGCGGTCGCGTTTGCCATTCTGGCGTATCAAACGGTGATGGACCAGTGCGGCAATGTGCCTGCCGTTACCGGTGCAAGTCATCCGGCTTTGCTGGGTTGCATTGTTCCCGGCGGACCGGGGTGGATGCGTCGACTGAAACTCTCGTCTTGAAGGGCCGCACGTAGCATATGGAAGTCATTCTCATTGGTTCTCTCGCAGTGGTTGTGCTGGCATTGCTGCTATGGAAATGGAGCCCTTCTTCAAACAGGGTGAACGGGCAGGGGCCAGTCTTTCCGACAGGAACGAAGGTAATGCCCGTTTCGTTGCTGACGGAGCAAGAGGTCTTACTCTATAACCTCATTCGGTTGGCCGTTCAGGATCACTATCTCGTCTTCTCGCAAGTCCCGCTCTGGGCATTTGTTCGAATTGAGGCGGTCGGAGAAGTTCGGGCGCAGGCCTTTCGTCAGATAGCACTGAAGCGCGTAGCGTTTGTCCTTGTACATCCGGGGACACGGCAGGTTGAACAGGCCGTGCAAGTGGAAGATATTGCTTTACGGCGCGGTCAGGAAAGCCGGCAGCGGGTGATTGAGTCGGTTCTTGATGCCGCCGGGATTAAGCTTGTGACTCTGCGCGTACAGAAGTCCTATACTGTTCCTGCGCTCGCATCTCTACTCGGATGCGAGCCGGATGAGTTGTAGCGATTGGGAGAAGCCAATCAAGACGGGTTTTGGTTTGTGTTACTCAAGCGTATGTGAGACCGGTTCAGATTTGGCGTTAGTGGTGTCGATAGCTTTCCTGGCAAGCTCAGCCTCTGAACTGTCGGGATATTGGTCGACCACGCGTTCAAACATCATGCGGGCTTTATCCTGATCGCCGAGTTTCGTATAGGCTTGTCCGATTTTCAGAGTCGATGCTGCCAGCTTTGGACTGAGCGGATAGTAAGAGACGACGTTGTAAAATGAGGCAAGCGAATCCTTATAGCGCCCCAATCGATACTGGCATTCTCCGATCCAATATTGGGCGTTTGCAGCGAGGGCGGAGTGCCCATGAACTTCGATAAAGAAACGAAATCCCGCGAGCGCAGCTTCATAGTCCCGGTGTTTGAACTCTTCCATCACCCGATCATATAAGCGGCGGGAGCTGTCTTGCATTTGCCCTTGGGCCGCCAGTGGGATATTTGGCGAAAAGAGCAGGGCACTCACTACGACGAGGATTCCGATGCGCAGTTGCTTCTTCATGGTTTCCCTCCAACTTGCCAGCCCCCTCGGGTCTTCAAGCGGGAGATAACGCAATCGGTATGCCAGAGGGATGTGAGAGGAAGGCGCGTAAAATTGTGAAAAACGGATGTTTTCAGGCTATCTAACAAGAGCAATTTTGACACAATTCGGTCGGAGGCTCTGAATGGTGACAGAATTGTACGAGTCCATTTTTGCCCAGTGTGACTTTAATGCGACGCCAGCTTAAGCCGAAAAGAAGAGAAGGAGCTAAGCATGGATGAGCCGCTACCGTCCAATCCAGCCGGTGGCAAGACGCTGATTGTCGATACAACAGATCCGCATTGCTATCCCCTCCCAAGTGACGCGCTTCGTGAGGCTGCAGAGCATGATCAGATCTACGTCAGACCTGGCATCTATGAAGATAAGATCTTCGTCTCGGATCGCCCTGTACGGTTGATTGGTGCCGGGCGTGACCATGTGCAGATCTTTTGTCGTCGCGGCGGCCCGTTATACTTGCAACGGGTTTCCAGCGGAAGAATTTCCGGAATCGCATTTCGCTATGTGGGGAGCGATCAACATTCGGCCATCAACGTTCTGGACAGCACCTGCGTGATTTCCGATTGTCGCGCAATGGAAGGGATTCTGTCTGGTGTTGTGCTGTATGGTCCGGAATGTCGGGTGACCTTCTCCGGTAATGAAGTCTGCCGCAATCGAGAGTCTGGGATTTTTGTGTTTGCCGGCGCGCAGCCCAGGGTAGCGGACAATCGGTGCTTCGACAATCATCACTTCGGTATTGCCGTTCGTGATCAAGGGACTCGTCCGGATGTCGTCCGCAATCAATGCGACGGTAACATGTTGAGCGGCATGCTGCTGTTCCATCATGGTGGCGCGCTGCTAGCGGATAATATTTGCCGGGGCAATCAGCACTGGGGAGTTGTGGTGACGCCTGATGCGCACCCCAATCCGGCTCCTTCCGAATTGGCAAACGCCAATGATCTTGCGCGTAACCCCCGAGGAGCATATGTGGTGACGGACCAACCGCTGGAAGATATCGGCCGCTAGAGGGGTTATCTGCTACGAGACGAGAGGGGACTGAGGCTTCGCATCGGATGTGTGCAATTGAAAGGTACTGCCACCTTTTTGCTTTGCCCGGTACATCGCGGCATCGGCATGTTTCAGAAGGTCGTCGATATCGTGATCATCAGAGGGATAGATGGTAATCCCGATGCTGACGCCAATCAATGGGCGATGTGGGCCCAATTCGAAGGGTTCCCTCAACGATTCGGTAATCCGCTGAGCCACGACCGTGATGTCCTGATCTGCTGAGCAACCTTCCAGGATAATCGTAAACTCGTCTCCCCCCATTCGGGCTACCGTATCCACTTCTCTGACGCAGAGTTTGAGCCGGTCTGCCACTGCCTTGAGCAGCAAATCGCCAACATCGTGGCCCATCGTATCGTTCACGGCTTTAAACCGGTCAAGGTCCAACAACATCAAGCCGAGCGGGCGTTGGAGTCGTTTGCTTCGCGCCATGGCTTGGATGAGCCGATCGCGGAATAATGTTCGATTGACTAGCCCGGTTAACTGGTCGTATTGCGCCAGATACGTCATACGTTCTTCTGCTCGCTTCCGTTCGATGGCGTAGCGAATGGAGCGAGCGAGCAATTCGGGATGGCCCTGTCCCTTGACGAGATAGTCCTGGGCGCCCTGCTGCACGGCTTGGAGAGATAAAGCCTGGTCGCTGACTCCGCTGAGGACAATAATGGGGATGGTGGGGCTTGTGGCTTGAACTTGCTTCAATGTGGGGAGCCCATAGGCATCAGGCAGGGAGAGATCAAGCAGGATGGCGTCGTACCGATTCCGTGCCAGATGAGCAAATGCTTCGCTGAGTCGTGTAACGTGGGTGATGTCGAATTGTTCGATGCTCCACTCAGCCAGGATGTCCCGGGTGAGGTGAGCATCGACATCATTGTCTTCGACGAGCAGCAGTTTGATTATCGAAGGGCTCAATCCGGATCCCTCTGTACAAGAAAATAGTGCCGAGTGACGCCTCTCCGATCAAGGCTTCTGCATCGCTGGCTCAAGTATAGCCAAAGTCTATGTCTTCACAAGGAAATGTCAGAAATAGTGGGGATTTGAATACTTGGGGAGCGGCTACGGGGAAAAGGGCCCGGAGAAGTAAGCGGTGTTGCTGCTTCTCCGGGATGTCCTATGTGGGGCTATGCGGAATGAAGGGCTTCAGCACGCCGGCGGACTTCTTCGGCTTTTTGTGACTGCCCGAGATTTTCATACAAGGAAGCAATATTTGAGTGGAGATGCGACAGCAGCTGGCCAAGTTGGGCTTCCTGTGCAATGACATTCGCCTCCATCGCCAATTTTTTTTCTTCGCTTCGACGGAAGCGTTCTTCCAGTCGCTGAACCAGCTGAATCCAGCCGCGCACCTTACCTGAGTCGAGCTGAGGCATTGTGGGAAGAGCTTCCGCGCGTTCAAGCGCCTTTTCAGTTTGATTCATCCAATTGATGAAGACGAGAAAATCACCGAGAGTAATGGTCAATGCTGAGGAGGTGCCTTCTTCTTCAATCACCAAGTCTTCCATATGTACTCCTTGTTCCTAATCCAACAGAGTTTTGTATAACGAAAGGCGCAAGAACCACAGGTTTTCCTGAATGCGTATGCTGACAGTACAGCACTCGTGTTCTGTTGTTCATGGATCTGGCTTGTATCCCTATGTGCCAGAGTCCTGGGTCCACCTCCCTTCGACTTGCCCGCATTCCCAAGAGCAGAAGTGCGAGAAAGAGCGTTGTGGCCGCACGCCCCCATATTCTGTGGAGGAGGGAGTATTACTGCGCTATAGGGAGTGTTGTCAACAGAGACTTGGCCAGAAAGCGAAGAATTCTTACTAATCGCGAGTATGGAAGGGAAATATTTATTTTGTCAGCCGTTTTGGCAGTGGATGAGGGAGAATTTCACTCTCTGTGCGCAATCAGGGGCGAGTCTTCAAGCGGGTAGATGCCTCTGGGCTCCTCTTCCGGTCCTATGGCTGCCTCGCAGGCATACCCACCTTCAAATGGCCATAAGAGGGATTGGCCAAAAAGGGACCCTCGCACATGAACATAGCGAAAGGTGACTCCAAGGCGGGCACCTTCTGCATGAATCTTTTCCAGGCAGGTTTCTTTTGAGTAGGCTCGCCGTGAAAGGAGGATGGGGTCTCCTGTTTGTGTATGGAAGGTATTGTACTCACTGGCGCAGCCAGTTATGAAAGAGAGAACCCCACACATGGCAATGGCTCGAAGGAATTGCTGTTGCTGATTCATTATTCTGCCTTCTTCACTCAATCTTCTCGCAGTATATCTCAACGTCTGCGAACCACTCTGCAACCGTAGCACAATGGGGATCATTGATCGAGCATATCATGGCCTTTCATTGGACAATGTTTGTGCCTTTTCATCTAAGCGACAAAGCGCGGCGCAATGACGGAAAATTGGCTACCCCATAGACTTCCTCCCCTACATAAGTCTGGATGTATAGACATATCTATCTGATTGAAAGTGCTGACTAATTCACTAATGGACGGTTTTTGTGTAATGGCACAATCCATGCGGTGCGGATAAACCAGACGTGAGGAAACCAGGCGCAACAGGCTCATGGCAAACTGAGAACCGGAAGGAGTGCGGATGATCCCCACAACTCTCAATGAATCTAAAGGTAGACGGAGAGTCGACGTGTTCGGGAATGATGCCTGGGCTCGACGGATCGGGGGCAGGCTCATGGCTAGCCTTTTCTTGGTGGCTGTTGCAGCGCCCGCTGTTCTTGCGGACGGGGAACTCTATGGTTACGTGAGCTCATCAGGGATAGTACATGTGACCAACGTTCCGACGGATCAACGCTTCGGGGAGATCATCCTCAAGCCTCGATACCAGCGGCAATCTCAGATCAAGAATTAGAAGAGGCGGTAATCTGCTATGCGTGGGAGTATCGGCTGTCGCCGGCACTTCTGCTTGCGGTCATGAAGGCTGAATCCTCGTTTGACCCAACTGTGATTTCAAAAGCAGGGGCGGTGGGATTGATGCAGCTGATTCCCGAAACGGCGATTCGTCATGGTGTGCGAAACCTCTATGATACCCGCGACAATATTGGAGGTGGCGCGAAACATCTTCGGTACCTTCTGGATCGCTTTCACGGAAGTATTCGGCTGGCACTTGCCGCGTATAACGCCGGAGAAAAGAAAGTAGACCGATACCGGCAGATTCCCCCATTCAAAGAAACCCAGTCATATGTGAAGAAAGTTATGGGCTACTATCGAGACTATCGGTCCCAGGCGCCAGGCTTTCTTGCCACTGGGAGTGGCGCGGCCTACTGATAAGCACGATCATAGGATTCAGAGAATGGATGCATGAGTCACAGAGGCAGGGCGGTGGTTAGTGAGGGCTCACACAGGCTTTTCAGCGACATACTCAATATACTTCCAGAACTCTTTGGCTTCTTCTTCATTCAGCACCACAGGGGTGTTGTTCGCGGTTCCAGCCATGTATATCTTTACAGATATGGCATCTTGCCAGATTTGCACTTCGCAATGAGTGACGCGATCAAGGTTTAGTGCGCGGTTACCGATTCGAATAAAGTTCACGGCCCCGCTCCCTTCCCGCCAGTCAGCGTAGAGCGATCCTATCGCAAATGGAGAGACTGCCAAAGGAACTTGCGAATCTCCACATGCCCGAGCGGAGCCCTGCCGTAGAGCTGTTTTGAAGAGATTCAGAATTCTTGAGGTAAAGGGGCTGTCAGGAGAGGAGCACCGATTGGTTGCGGGGAGAGGATTTGAACCTCTGACCTTTGGGTTATGAGCCCAACGAGCTACCAGGCTGCTCCACCCCGCAGGCGGAGACTAACAAAGCGTTGAACGGCAAGTCAAGCTGAGTTGCGCCCCGTTGCATTCAGTGCAGGGCGATGTTAAAGCCATAGCATGCGTATTGTGTTTATGGGCACTCCTGAATTTGCCGTTCCCTCGCTGGAAGCACTGCTGAAGTCTGATGACCAGGTCGTAGGGATTGTCACTCAGCCTGACCGTCCTAAGGGTCGCGGCCAAGTCTTGACTCCGCCGCCAATCAAGCTCATTGCGCAACGAGAGGGTATTCCCTTCCTCCAGCCCGCCAAAATCAGAGTGCCTGAGTTTCTCACGGCCCTCGCAGCCTGGAAGCCCGATCTGATTGCTGTAACGGCTTATGGGCGAATTCTCCATAGTCCGATCCTCATGTTGCCACCGATGGGCTGCGTGAATGTGCATGGTTCGCTGCTGCCGAAATATCGTGGAGCGGCGCCGGTCCAATGGGCGGTGATCAACGGGGAGACTCAGACTGGCATCACCACCATGCTGATGGATGAAGGGATGGATACGGGAGCCATGCTCCTGCAGGAGTCTCTGCCGATCTTTCCCGAAGACACCGCCGGATCGCTGGCGCCACGTTTGGCCGCACTTGGAGGAAGGTTGTTGGTCGAGACCATCGCGCGGCTCAAGGCGGGAACGATCACACCGCAGCCCCAGAATCATGCTCTGGCCACTCTGGCCCCGCCCTTGAAGAAAGAAGATGGGGTGATTGACTGGATGACGAGTGCGAGCAGCATTGCCAATCGCGTGCGCGGTCTTTCTCCCTGGCCCGGTGCCTATACCTATTTCGGTGGCGAGCGATGGATGGTGTGGAGCGCAACTCAGAGTCCGGGGAAGCCAGATGTCGTGCCTGGCACCATCATCGAGGTGACGAAGCAGTCTATCCAAGTCGCGACGGGAGACGGTGTGTTGGCGCTGAAAGAGATTCAACCGTCCAATAGTAAGCGACTTACTGTGGCGCAATATCTGGCGGGGCATCGCGTGAGTGCAGGCCAACGTTTCGATGCAGAGCCGTCGCTGTCAGAACCACCGGCGTGATCGGCCGCAGCATGTCTTCTCCTCCCGTCTCAAAACCGTCTCTCCCTCCTTCTGCAAGAGCCCGCGCGCTGACGGCCCTGTTGACCCAGCACAAATCAGGCGACCCACTCGATGAGGTCTGCAATCGTTTGTGGGATCGACAGGCAATGGATGGCCGTGATCGGGCCTTTACCATGGAGTTAGTCTATGGAGTGCTGCGGCGCCAGGAGACGCTTGATTGGCGTTTGGAGCCGGCACTGAAGAAACCCTTGGTCCGACTCCCGCTGATTGTGCAAATGCTTCTGCGCCTGGGGATGTACCAGCTGGTTTACATGGATCGTGTGCCGGCTTCTGCAGCGGTGAATGAATCCGTGAATCTGGCCAAGGCCAACAAGGCTCAGCTTGGGAGGGATTGGAGCGGCCTCGTAAATGCCGTGTTACGGACTGTGACGCGTTTGCCGGAACGGCCGTTCCCTGAGCTCCAGCCAGATCCGGCCATGGCACTTTCGATCCGCTACGCGGTGCCGCAGTGGCTCTGTACACGCTGGGTCGAACAGATGGGGGTGGAGAGAGCGGAAGCCGCCTGTCGAACGGTGAGTACCGTTCCGGTCCTGACACTGCGCGTCAACCGTCAGCGAGTGACCCGTGACGCGTTTCTTGGACAGCTCATCGGCGCGGGGATTGCCGCCCGTCCGACAACTGTCAGCCCCGTCGGGGTGATCCTCGAAGAAGGTCGGACTGTCACTACAATCCCGGGGTTTCAAGACGGGTTGTTCTATGTCGAAGACGAAGCCGCACAACTCGTTCCACTCCTGTTGGATCCACAGCCGGAGGAACGGGTCCTTGACGTCTGTGCGGCCCCTGGAGGAAAGGCGACCCATTTGGCCGAGCTGATGTCGAATCGTGGTCAGATCGTGGCGATGGATCGTCACGCCGTGCGGTTACAGGTATTAACGGAGAACTGCGCGAGACTTGGTACGACGATCATCACTTCTGTCGCGCGGGATGCGAGAGAACTTGGGGCAGTTGTCTCTCGCGAGAAAATAGCCCCACAGCTCCCTTCGCTGGGCGCGTTTGATCGTGTCCTGGTCGATGCTCCTTGCAGTGGCATTGGTGTGCTGCGCCGACACCCTGATGCGAAGGGGAAGAAAGATACCGAGATGTTGGCCCGCCATCAAGTTTTACAAGGAGAGATCCTCGAACGGGCGTTCACTGTCTTGCGGCCCGGCGGGGTGCTGGTCTATAGTACCTGCTCGACAGAACCGGAAGAGACCGAAGAGGTAATCACCCGGATCTGTCAGGACCATTCAGACTATGTTCGTGAGTCCATCGTGCCGTGGCTTCCCGCTTCCGCTCTCTGCTTTGTGACGGAGCAGGGTGCGCTGTCTACGATGGGAAATGCCCTCGGAATGGACGGGTTCTATGCCGTCCGGCTGAGAAAAACGCAAGGGTCGCTATGAGTAGTCCGGTATTGATTGCCCCCTCGATCCTCGCAGCCGATTTCGTGCGCCTGGCGGATGAGATCGCGGCCGTCGAACGAGCCGGTGCGGATCTGCTTCATATCGATGTGATGGATGGCCACTTCGTGCCGAACCTCACGATCGGTCCCCCGGTCGTCGAGTCGATCAAGAAAGTCGCTAAAGTGCCGCTCGATGTGCATCTGATGATCACCAATGCGGATACGTTCATTCCTGAATTTGTGGCGGCCGGGGCTGATTACATCACGGTGCATGTCGAAGCCTGTCCTCATCTCCATCGGACAATTCAATCGATCAAGGAGCGCGGCGTCAAGGCGGGCGTGACGCTCAATCCTGCGACGCCGGTCAGTTTACTGCAGGAGATTTTGGCCGACGTCGACCTGGTGTTAATCATGTCGGTGAATCCAGGATTCGGCGGGCAGAAGTTCATTCCGTCTGTGTTGAAGAAGATTGCCGCGATTCGGGAGATGTTGGATCGTCTCCAAAGCCGGGCGTTACTCGAAGTCGACGGCGGGGTGAAACCCGACAATGCCGCGCAGATCATCGCGGCGGGAGCCAACGTCCTGGTCGCCGGCTCGGCAATTTTTGCGAGCCGGGACTATGCCGGTACCATTGCGGCGTTGCGGGCCGCGGGGCAGCCGTCCGCCACAACCACCTCTCACGCCGCCTCTCATCGATAGGTTATTCAGGGTGGATACCTCCGCACTCATCGACAGTCTGCATCCTCTCGAAATCAAAGTCATCATGGCGCTCGGGTCCCGTCCTGCCGGCACGGTTCTGGAAACCGAACAGTTAGCCGCCGCCGCTGAATTAGAGCCGTCCCAGCTGAGCATGGCGATCGAGTGGTTACTCGCAAAGTCCCTGCTCGTGGTCCACGCTGAAACCGTGACGCCGATGGTGTCCCTGACGAAGGTGGGCGAACAGTATGTCAGTGGTGCGTCACCGATCGAGCGAGTCTTCTCGGCCGCGCGCGAGGTGACCAGTACGGGGAAGCGGCTGACCATTCCCGATCTGCAAGCGCAGGATGGATTAGATCCATCCGATGTCAGCAAAGCGGTCGGACGGTTGAAAAAAGAAGGGGTGTTGTTAATCGTCCAGGGTGGCTGTATCGAATCGACCGGACGCCCAAGTCCGACAGTTGAGGTCATTCGAGTGTTGCTGCAACAGGTCAGCGAGGCCTCTCGGGAGCTGAAAAGTTTTCCCGAGGCGCATCGCCAGGTGATCGAAGATTACGCCGTCAAACGTGGAAACGCCAAAGAGCCATTCCGTGTGGATGATCGAGTCACTCGATCCTTCATGCTCTCTCCTGCCGGAGTAGCGGCGGCGGAGCACCTCGCCAAGGAAGGGGTGGCGGAAGAAGTCTCGCAGCTCACGCCTGAACTGTTGAAAGACGGCAGCTGGCGGAACAAGCGATTCAGAAAATATACCATCAGTCTGCGTGCGCCCCGCATCGGAACGGGAAAGAAGCATCCCTATCGTGAGTTTCTCGATACCGTGAAGACAAAGCTCGTGAGTATGGGCTTCCAGGAAATGCGCGGCTCACTGGTCGAAACGGAATTCTGGAACATGGACGCGCTCTTCATGCCGCAGTTCCATCCGGCCCGCGATGTTCATGATGTCTACTTCGTGAAGCACCCGACGCATGCCGCGAAGATCGCGGCGCCGTTTCTGTCGCGTGTGACGAAAGCTCATCAGGATGGCGGCAAGACCGGCTCCACCGGGTGGAAATATGCCTTCAACGCTGAACGGGCGAAGCGGCTCGTGCTGCGGAGTCAGGGGACAGCAGTCTCGGCAAGGACGCTGGCGTCAGCGCCGGCCGTGCCGGGGAAATATTTCTCGATTGCCCGCTGCTTTCGCTACGATCAAGTCGATGCCACGCATGCCACCGACTTTTTTCAGGTCGAAGGCATTGTGCTGGGCGAGGATATTAACTTCCGTACCCTGCTGGGTCTGCTGAATCTCTTTGCGCGTGAAGTGGCCCAGGCGAAGGAAGTGAAGTTTCTGCCGGCCTATTTCCCCTTTACCGAACCCTCGGTCGAAATGCATGTGCGGCACCCGCGCCTGGGGTGGATGGAGCTGGGCGGAGCGGGGTTGTTCCGGGCTGAAGTCACCTTGCCGTTGGGCGTGACCGTGCCGGTCATTGCCTGGGGGCTGGGGTTGGATCGCATGGCGATGGTGGCGCTGGGCATTCACGACATTCGCGAATTGTTCACCGACAATCTGGATTTGATCCGTACCACAAGAGGCATCTTCTAGCGAACGCCATGCCGACGATTTCTATTTTCAAAGACGACTTCGAATCGCTGTTGACGCTCGGCGGTCGTGCCAAGGGCTCGGTCTCGCCAGTTTCGATTGAACAGTTGGAAGACTGGCTCATGCTCGTCAAGGGTGAACTCAAGGGGCACAATCAGGAAACCGGAGAGTTGCGCATCGAATTGCAGGATAGTAACCGGCCTGACCTCTGGTGCTGCGAGGGGATTGCACGGCAAATCCGTATCAAGCAACAGGGGAAGCTCAAGCCCTATCCATTCTTTGCCAAGAAGACGAAGAAGGGACAATCGCTGATTGTCGCGCCGGGGCTCGAACAGGTGCGTCCCTATGTTGCTGCTTGCACAGCCAGGGGGTACCGGGTCACCGAGGAAGGTCTAGCCCAGCTCATTCAGACACAGGAGAAGCTGGCGGATATCTTCGGGCACAAACGAAAGACTGTCTCAATCGGGATCTACCAGCTGTCGAAGATTGCGTTTCCTGTCACCTATGAGTTGGTCAAGCCGGATCAGGCGAAGTTCACACCGCTGGGCATGGAGACGGTGATGACACTGGCGGAAATCCTCATGGTCCATCCGAAAGGATTGGAGCATGGGCATATCCTGGCCGGTCAGAGCCGTTTGCCGATTCTCTGCGATGCGAAGAACCAACCCTTGTCGTTCCCTCCGATCATCAATAGTCGAGAAGTGGGGGAAGTGCGCGTCGGAGACGACGAACTGTTTGTCGAAGTGACCGGGACCGATCAGTTGATGGTCGTCCTCACGCTGAATATCTTTGCCGCCAACCTCGCCGATCGCGGTGCCACGATTGAGCCGGTCGAAGTGCAGTACCCCAAAACGACCCCATTGGGTAAACGGGTGATCACGCCACAGGATCTCGGGAATTCCAAGACGATTCAAGTCAAGACCATTGAACAAGCACTTGGTCAAGAACTTGGGGTGAAGGTAGTGAAGCAGGCGCTCGAAGTGTACGGCTACGAGGTCTCAGCTGGGAAGGGAACGGTTAAGGCAAAGTTGCCGCCCTATCGGCAGGACCTTATGCATGCGATGGATGTGGTCGAAGATGTCGCGATCAGCCGTGGCTACGGAGAATTCGCCCCGGTGATGCCGGCGCAGTTCACGGTAGGAGGCCTCTCACGGATCGAACAGACCTCCGATCGTGCACGCGAGCTCATGGTCGGGTTGGGGTTTCAGGAAATCATCTCCAACATCATGGGGTCGCCGGAGAGCTATCGTGACACCATGCGTCTGGCTGATACAGAGTGGGGGCGAATGGTGGAAGTGGAGAATGCCATGACCCTGACCTTCTCCTGCCTACGCCAGTGGATGCTTCCTTCGTTGCTGCGCGTCGAAGCGGCCTCCAATCGGGCCTTCTATCCACACCGTTTGTTCGAAGCCGGTGATGTGGCCATTCCAGATGACGCACACGAGTTAGGCTCGCGAACGGAAACGGTGTTGGGCGCCGTCATCGCCCATGCGACCGCACACTTCTCGGAAATCCACTCGTGTCTCGATATTCTGTTCTACCATCTGGGGAAAGACTACAGCCTGGAGCCGGTCCAGCATCCGTCGTTCCTGGAAGGCCGCGCTGGGCGCATCGTCGTTGCCGGCAAACCCATCGGCGTCATCGGCGAAGTCCATCCCGAAGTCCTCGAGCGTTGGCAGATCACCGTGCCGGTCGTTTCTTTCGACGTGAACCTCTCGCAGTTGACAGATCTGAGCTAGTTGTTTTTTAGCCGTGCCAGCCCATCTTGCTCCCCTGGAATTTCCCGAGACGGCTGTCACATTCTGGGCCACTTTAGGGCACGGACTTGGCATAATCGATGTGCTGTTGAGCTAGCGTTCGATTCTCCCCCTCCGACTATTCATCTCGTGGCTGTCCGTGATTTGAAGTCATGGTGAATGACCGACGATATGTTTGTATTACTGAAATGTGAATGCAGGTGAACGGACGAATTCAAAAAACTGGAGCCGACAAGCATCCATCGAAGATGCTTTGGTGGAGTGGATTTCTGGCACTGATAAGTTGATGGAGGGCGACAGCCTGTCGCCCTCCAAAGTTCAGAACGCTGCGAGGAATCGTGATGTGTTTGAAACGGCGAAGTTATGCCGCGACAGGGGTCAGATGTTGCTTGGCCAAGCCACACAACTTCTCAAAGCCAGCCGCGTCCTTGATCGCCATGTCTGAAAGGACTTTGCGATCCAATAGGATTTCCGCCTTCTTGAGGGCATTGATAAACCGGCCGTAGGTCAGTCCCTGTGCCCGGACGGCTGCGCTGATGCGGGCAATCCACAACCGACGGAAATCCCGCTTCCGGTTCTTCCGTCCGTCATACGCGTATTGCTGTCCCTTATCAACTGACTCCGTAGCTGATCGGAACAACCGGCTCTTCGCGCCGTACTGTCCCTTTGCTAGTTTCAGCCGCTTCTTCCGTCTTGCTCTTGTTTTCGGTCCACCTTTTGCGCGGGGCATGACTCAATACTCCTTTTATCCGTGAGGGT
>JABFSU010000078.1 GCA_013140455.1 Nitrospira sp.
GGGGGGGAGATGGAAAAGGATGGGAATATGTTGCTCAGAGAGAGTGAAGAGGCGGCTTCGTGCTCACAGGCGATCTCGCGTAAGGAAGTCTTGTGCAATTATTGCGTGCCGTAGGAGAGGAGATCCGAGGGCCGGGGTAGCGGTCGCCATAAATCTGCCGCTACCCACGTACTTCCAAAGCGCAGTCAGACGCTGATCGTAGGACTTCTTAGCGATCCGGAGTAGGTGTTATCCGCCGGAAATCACCGGACGGATTTCAATCTGATCCTGGTCGTAGAGCATCTCATCTTCGGTCACCAACTCATCGCCCCGGATGACCAGGTGTGCTTCCACGACGAGGTTGAGCTCTTTCAGAAGGTCTTTGGCTTTCTTCGGACCTTTGATTTCAACGGCTCTGGACGGGTGGCTCAGTTGGATATGCATGAGGCGATCATATGATGCCGATGTGTGAGGGAGCAAGGGGGTAAGACTTGTCGGGTGCAGGATGAACCGGGAGGGGTGAAACGTTGGATGAGGTCAATGAGCAGAGGAGAGAAGTCGGCGTGCGTAGGCCAGGCCTTCGTCGAGTGTGGTGAACAAACCATCCAGCTGGGCTTCGTAGCAATTATCGAGATACGTACCGATTTCAGGGCCTGGCGAAACCCCCATCGTGAGAAGATGGCGGCCCATCACAATGGGGGCAGGGGCCTGAGTTTCGACGTCCAATTCACGGGCTTTGTTGAGCAACCACTCGCCGGCGGGAAAGTCATCGAACGGTTTCGGCGGCCGGCCGGCATGATCGGCGCGCGCCACCCGCACGAGGTGATCGATGCGGCCTACCTGTCGGGCGAGTCGGCGAACCGCACTGTCTGAGGCCTTTCCATCGTAGAGCGCACGGGGGCGCAGATGGCACAGCACGAGGGTGACGACCTTGTCGGCGAGGCCGGTTTGACTGGTGAGTCGGGCAAGGAATTGCCTGGTCGGGGCTTCTCCCTCCGGTTCATGGCCGCGCGAGGTGATGCGCCCGAACTCTTCCTTCGTCGTGGCAGGTTTGCCGAAGTCGTGGCATAGCACGCCAAGCCCGACAATCAGATCATCCTCCGCCTGCCCCGTGCGTTCCCCGGCGAACCAGTTCAGGCAGTGAAGCGTGTGAATCCAGACATCGCCCTCCGGATGCCACACCGGATCCTGCGGGCAACCGCGTAGTGCTGCGAGCTCCGGATAGAACCGCAGCCAGCCGCACTCGTTGAGCCACTGCAGCCCCTTCGAGAGTGTGGCGCCCTGGAGCAGGAATTTTTTCCATTCTTCCCAGATCCGTTCGCTTGGGAGGCGGTCCTGTGTGAGTGCTCGTCCGAGCGCGGTGGTCTCCGGTGCCGCCGTCAGGTCGAAGCGCGCGGCCAGTTGCATCCCGCGCAGCACGCGCAACGGGTCTTCGGCGAATCGTTCGGAGACATGGCGCAAGGTGCCGGTTTTGAGATCGTCACGGCCGTGAAAGGGGTCGCGAAAATCCAGCGTGTCGGGATCCCAGGCCATCGCGTTGATCGTGAAATCGCGTCGTGAGAGGGCTTCGTCGATCTCCATCTCAGGGTCGGCCAGATGGAGTAGCCCGGGGATCGACGCCTCGTCCAGAGGACGTCGCATGGGCAACGAGACGTCGATCGGCAGACTGTCGAGCTTGAATACCCCGAATGCACGACCGACGAATTGGACGGAGAAGTGTTCAGTGAGGATCGTGTGCAGTTGGCCGGGAGGAATGCCGGATACTTCAAGATCCAGATCGCGCGGCTGCCGTTCGAGGATCAGGTCCCGCACGCAGCCGCCGACCAGCCAGAGCCGGCCTCCGGCCCGGCGAACCAGTTGTTCGATCTGGCGTAACGGCGCGGCGAGTGCGGGGTCTTCAATGCGGAAGCGAACGGGCACCTACAGCTCCGCTTCCCTCAGGAACTTGGCTGATTCTTCGGGGGCGACAGGATTGATATAGAAGCCGGTGCCCCATTCGAATCCGGCCACCTGGGTGAGTTTTGGAATAATTTCCAGATGCCAGTGGTAGTAGTCGCCGGTCTTTTCGTGCAGCGGGGAGCTGTGGAGAATGAAATTGTAGGAGGGACGGCCGAGCGCCTTGTCCATGCGGCGCAGGGACTCGGAGAGAATCGGGGCCAGGAATTCGAATTGCGACTTCTGGCTCTCTTCGAAGTAGGCGGCATGGCGCTTGGGGAGAATCCACATTTCAAACGGGAAGCGCGGGGCATAGGGGGTGACGCAGAGGAATTCCGGATTTTCCGCCACGATCCGGTCGCCGTCGGAGAGGTCCTGCCGGAGGATGTCGCAGTAGATACAGCGTTCCTTCTGCTCGTAGTGGGCGCGGCAACCGTCGAGTTCTTCCGTTACGCTGGTCGGAACGATGGGCAGGGCGATGAGTTGCGAGTGGCTGTGTTCCAGCGTGGCGCCGGCCGAGGCCCCGTGGTTTTTGAAGATCAGGATGTAGCGGAAGCGCAGATCTTTTCGGAGATCGATCATGCGGTCGCGATAGGCCCAGAGGACGTCCTCTATTTTTTTCGTCGGCAGATCGGCGAGGCCTTCCTTGTGGCCGGGTGATTCGATGATGACTTCATGCGCGCCCACGCCGTTCATCCGGTCGTACAAACCGATGCCTTCCCGGCCCATGTCGCCTTCCACCTGCAACGCGGGAAATTTATTCGGGATGACGCGGACGGTCCAGTTCGGCGAGTTCGGTTCACCGGGTTGCGGCCGATAGGCCATGATTTCTTTCGGCGTGAGTCGTTCCTGACCAGGACAAAATGGACAGATTGCGGTGGAGATCGGTTTCGCCGGTTGCAGTTGCGCAAAGTCATGCGGCCGGCCGTTCCGCTCGGTCGAAATGATCACCCAGCGACCGACAATAGGATCACGTCTTAAGTCAGGCATAATTGCTCCGCAGGATTTGAAACGTGTTGAGTCCTGAGTGTCTCAGGCGGCTCAGAATTTCACAACTCAAAACACCGCACCCAACGCTCAGGCCTATTCTGATCACACTCTCCACAGCCCCGCTTCAAACTCCGGGCCCGGCACCGTCAGGATGGCCGGCGTATGATGCGGGTAGCGGGCCGCTTCCAAACCATGTTCGAGAATCACGAGACTCATGCGCACTTCTTGTCCCGGTTCGAGGTGGAGGTCCTTCATCGGGACTGCCAGTTCCAAAACGGTGCGCCGGCAAATGGAGCGATAGGGACCGATCTCCTGCCAGATCTCCGCCTCATCTTGTTGGAAGAGCGTGAAAGACTCCGGTCCGGACGGGGCGAGAGAGCAGGAGAGACGGAAGCTGTGTTGAGGCCCGTGGAGCGTGATCTCCATCCCTAATCCGTTTTGTCTCGGCTGCGCGGCTTCATCCGGGTCGAGCCGTAAGCACAGATGGTCTTGGCTCCAGCCAAAGTAGATTGCGGTGAACAATCCTTCGGCCTTCCACATCGCTCCCAGCGGCGGTTGCGTCGTAATGGTCCCGGCCCCGCGCCATTCGAAAAAATTTGTCACCAGGCCGTCGATGGTAGGAGTGAGGATGGACACAGGTGGTGTAACGCGATCCGCCGCGGCCTGTTGGGTCATCACGCAGATAGGCTGGTTCAATCGATCGGGAGGCGTGAGGCCCATGAAGAGCCAGACATTGCGCAAATGGGTGCGGAAGAGCCGGTCGAATTCCTGCTTATAGTCGGTATCGAAATCATCGCCGTACCACCAGAACCAGTCGCTGCCTTCGGCGGCATAGAGTTCCTGCCAGGCCGCCTCCGCGCGCTCCGCCGGTAAGGTGGGGGCCACTTCCACGAGGCGGGTGCGGGTATGGCCGAGGAGATCCCATCCGCGGTTGTCTTCCTGATGCCCGATCCAGATCTTGTAGTCCTGATTGATCCAGGATCCCGAATGGAGTGCCGCCAGGTGTTGGGTGGGCGGGACCGCGGCAAGGCCTTCCGACATGGTGGAGGCCGTTAGCTGGACGGCCTGTTCCTGATCTAATTCATGTGCGGTGAAGGCACGATAGAGGCGCGAGAGGAAGTGCTCGCCGCCGTCATGGTAATGCTCCCAGGGATTTTCACCATCAAGAATGATGGGAATGAGAATTTGTTCCTGGGGGGCGTTATGAATAATGTTTCGGAGCCGGCGGAGCACATCGTCCGCGGCCGAATCCGGGTTGGTTTTGTGGTACACGAAACCAAAGGCATCGGAAATATCGCGATCGCGAAAGACCATCGTCACGTTTCGGCCGGACTCCCCCGCGCGGTAGGCTTGGTAGAGGTCGGTGTGCCGATGCCATGGGCGATTGCTCAATTCGAACGAGCGGGCGAGTACGCCCTCGTCGGTCGCCAGCCAGCGAAGCCCGGCGTGATGGACCAGCGGGAGCAGCTCGGGGCAGACGGATCCTTCTGACGGCCAGAGTCCGACCGGCGGCTGGCCGAAGGTCTTGCGGTGAAAGTCGACGGCCCGCTGGAGCTGTATTTCCGCATCTTCCGGCGCGCGAAACCGGGAGGGAAGGGGAAGGTCGGGACGCGCCCGGCGATTGATATCCGTATCGATGACGAGCGGCAGGATCGGGTGAAAAAACGGTGTGGTGGTGAGTTCGATCTGACCCCGGTCGAGGAGTTGCCGGTAGAGCGGGACAATCTCTTGAATCACGACGCGCTGCAGGGCCAGGACTTCGTGTTTGTCGTCCTCGGTGAAGCTGCGATTCTTGTTACGGAGCGCCGTCAGGCGCGGGTAGCGCTGGAGCGGTCCATACCCGAACCAGGCTAGGTTGTGCCAGACCTGCAGATCCAGAAAATCCTGGGTCGAAAACTGGCGGGCGATCTTGGCGAGATCCGGCCCCGAGACATCGGTGCCGCGTTTCACCAGCAGTTCGTG
>JABFSU010000137.1 GCA_013140455.1 Nitrospira sp.
CGTACTTGATCATTTCCGCAGTGGGGACGTCGGTGACGACAAAGGGTGTTTCAAGCAGGTAGAGCGGCCGATAGAGGTCTTTCATGATGGCAGCGGCTTGATCGCTATCGGCGCCGAGCACCACGCGGTTAGGGCGCATGAAATCTTCAATCGCGGATCCTTCACGCAAGAATTCAGGGTTGGAGACGATGTCAAAATTAATCGGTTTTGTCTGGTGTTTTCGGATGACTTCCCGGAGCCGCTCGCCGGTTCCGACGGGGACGGTCGACTTGGTGACGATCACTTTATAGCCCGTCATGTGTGTGGCTATGCCACGGCCGACTTCCTCCACGAACGACAGATCAGCAGATCCATCGCTCTTTGGGGGAGTGCCCACGGCGATGAAGATGACGAGAGCTTTATCAACGGCTTTGACAACATCTGTCGTGAAGCTCAGCCGGCCTTCTTTGATTCCTTTGGCGACCAATTCAGTGATGCCCGGCTCAAAAAATGGCACCTCTCCCTTTTCCAGCTTATCAACCCGACGGGCGTCGTTATCCATGCAGGTGACGTTGACGCCGAACTCTGCAAAACAGGCCCCTGTGACAAGGCCGACGTAACCGGTTCCAATGACGCTGATATGCATGGGATTGTTTCTCCTTGGTAGCCAGGATATTGATAGAGCAAAGTATAGCAATGGATCAAACAGTGGGCAATGAAATGGCTAAAATTAGCTGCTTAATATTTCAGGGAGATTCCCCGGCGTTGACTCTTGGAAAATTGGTTGAGTAGAATCCGACACTTCTACGAGATGGAGCACTGTTGCCGTGAACCCCGTAGGGATGCAGCGCCCGCTGGCAGTCATGATGCAGTCGGCAGCGCAGACGATTTCTCCGGATGCGACAGCCTGCGATGCCGCGCGGCAAATGCGCGCGGCAAAAGTCGGGGCGCTCTTGGTTCGGGAAGGCACCTGCTATCTCGGGATTATCAGTGAAGCGGATCTGGTTCGAAAGGTTTTGGCAGAATCCCTGGTTCCGGCTCACACTCCTGTGCGGTCAGTTATGAGTGCCCCGCTGATCACGATCGATGTGGCTGCATCGGCTCATGATGCCAGCGACGTCATGGCGCAGGCTGGTATTCGCCATTTGGCGGTGGTTGAAGGTGGAGAAGTAGCTGGAATACTCTCCGTAAGAGACCTGCTGCATTATTTCAAGAATTGGGGACCGCAATGATCCTCGTGGACTCTTGCCTCTTTCGTCTTGGTCGATACCTGTCTGTGCTGCCTCTCGCATGACTGCTGAAGGGACCCCTCCAATCTCGCGTGCGTTCCTGCTCTCCACCGCGCTGATTACCGGCGCGGTCGTGATGGCGCTGGAAATTCTCGGCAGCAGACTGCTGGCCCCCGTGTTCGGAAACTCATTGTTTGTGTGGGGGGCGCTAATCGGGGTCATCCTTGCTGCGATGAGCAGCGGCTATGCCTTCGGCGGGTGGGCGTCAGATCGGTATGCGGGGGGGAGTGTACTTGCCGGGCTGCTACTCTTTTCTGGGTCCTGGACCTTTCTCGTCGCCTGGGCCAGCCAGCCGGTCCTGTTTCAGGTGGATGCCTGGATTCAGGATCCGCGGTGGGGGCCTTGCGTCGCCGCCACGATCCTCCTGGCACCGCCTGCGTTTGGATTGAGCGGCGTGTTACCCGCGATGTTACGCTTGGCCGTCTCTGATATGGGGCATTTGGGCCGCCACACGGGCCGCATGATCGCCTTGTCGACCGTGGGAAGTTTGATCGGGACCTGGGGGACTGCGTTTTTTCTGCTTTCTTGGATCGGGAGCCAGGCGTTGGTGGCTTGGTTGGGAACCATTCAAGTGGTGCTGGGGTTATTATGGCTCTGGCGAGGAGTGAAGGTCGGCGTTGTTGGAAAATTGCTCGGACTGGCCTGCAGCGGCCTTTTCGTCGCACTGGCGCTCCATCCCATACAGAAATTGAACCCGCCGGTTCATCAGGAGGATAGTCCCTATCAGCAAGTGCGGGTGCGGGATGATCAGCTGTTCCGGTATCTCGTGCTCGATCGTACTTTTCATGCGGTGATGTGGAAAGCCGATCCGCTTCCGCTGTTTCTTCCATACAGCCAGCTCATGGTCGCGTCCTTGGCGTTGGTGGATCAGCCGCAACGCGGGTTGATTCTCGGGCATGGCGGTGGCTCGCTGGCCAAGTGGCTGGCGCACTATTGGCCCGATCTGGAAATGGATATCATCGAGTTCGATCCGGTGGTGGTGCGGATGGCAGAGGAGTATTTTGAGTATCATCCTCCAGCCAATCACCATGTGCGGGTCAAGGATGGGCGGGCGTTCCTGAACACCACCGACCACCTGTATGATGTGATTTGGATTGATGCCTTTGCCCGGCACATGATTCCATTTCATCTGACCACAAAAGAATTCTATGCTGCGGTGCGAACGCATCTGAAACCGGATGGAGTTGTGGCGTTGAATCTGGCGTCATCCGGGGAAGAGCTTGATAACACACGGGCGGCAGCTGTCGTGCAGACCATGCGCGGTGAGTTCCCTGTGATTGAAACATTTGCAGTCAAAGGGCCATGGAAGAGCGGTCAGACCAAGGCGGAGAATTTGATTTTTTTTGCAGGAAGCCCGGTAACGGAACACGGACATGAAGCCTTCATCGCAAAAGTGACAGCGATGGCTATGAATAGAGAATTGCCAAGCGAGGCAGTCGCGCTGCTCGGTTCTCATCGGACTGATCCATGGCCGAGAGGATTTGAATTGACAGACGATTTTGCTCCCTATGATGTTCTGACCGGGAGAGATATGTCTGACGTCCGTTAGGCCAAATTAAGTCATGCAAGGCATTGAATTTATTGTGGTATTTTTCAATGTTCAGGAAGGTCATGAGTCAGGCCATCATGGTTCTGTACATGGAGAAGCTGCTTGCTTCCATTTTGAGCCCTATGCTATAAGTTGCGCCTCGTGATGTAGCAATTGTTGGCACAGGGTGTATGCGTGAGTGTCGGACGGCATCGGATCAGTCAAGGCTATCAGAGCTTGGCGGAAGTTATTTACCAACCTAATCACATCTCTTCTTCTTTCTTAAGGAGGTAGGTCATGGGCAAGACGATGTTATCGGTCCTCTTTGGCCTCGGGTTGAGCGTCGCTGGAGCCTCGGCTGCATTTGCACTCCAAGCCGGCGGCGTTGAGGTCGGCGATCTCGAAACTGGATCAGTTGTGGGCCAGTCATTCAAGGAACTGGATGTGGATGCGTCATTTTACGCCATTGAAATCGGCGCCATGAAGACCTGGTATCCGCCGACGACCGTGATTGACTTCAAGACCCGTCCCGGCGCCCCGGTGCTGCTGAAGGTGACTAATAACTCGACCGCTGAACACGGGTTCCAGCTCACCGCTGCTGTGAATCAATCGGCCCCGACGGTGTTGAACACCAAGCTGGTGCTCAAGCCAGGCGAGACCAAGTACATCGGTGTCCCAACCAGTGACTTGTTCTATGCCGCGGGCAACGTGTTGGAGTATCGCTGCCATCTCCATCCGGCGCACGTCGGTGGTAAGTTGGTGATGCTGAAGTAGTTTTTGTCCTTCGAGTAGGACGCAAATTAAGATAAAAGGCCCCGGGGAAGCAATTCCCCGGGGCCTTTGTCTTTCATCTCAGATTCGCGAGCCGAAATGATTTGCTACGCCTCTTCCGGTTGGCAGCCTGGTCCATTCTCCACCGGGACTCGTTGCACAGCCGTCAGTTTTCCTGCCACGATTAAGAGCAGATATCTACTTTCTTGCGTGGCGGGCTGCTGTTTCTCGATGACGTAGGTATAGAGGTCGACGACCATCTCATCCCCATCCCATTGAGTGTCATTCACGACCCACATATGACTGGTGGCATCAGGAAAATGGCGAGTAACGAAGCCCTCAATAATCGCTCCCAGTTCGCTTGTACTGGCGTGGGCCCATCCGGGGACCATGAGGCTGAAGAGCAGGAGGGTGCTGAGGAACCACGGGCGTAGACGCATGACGGCACCTCCAAGGTGAGAAGGAGAGGCTCAATCGAAGCGCGGCAGTCTATGTAAGGATCGACTGCGACGATAAAATCCTACAGCTGATTCAATCTTAATTCTAGTGGAATGTTGTGGTCGACGAGGTCAGGAGAAAAGGAGAGGGCCTTGCGTTGATCAAAACGCAAGGCCCTCTCTTACATCTACATCACGAAGCCCTGAGGAGTATGCTAGTTCCGGACGCCGCTCCAGATTTTGCTCTCGTCGATGGCCTTGTCAGGGTTCAAAGTTTTGGCCTTTGTCATTAACACATCCGTTGTTTCCGGATAGGCCGGATCGGAGATGCAGCAATTGTCGACAGGACAGACGGCCGCGCACTGCGGTTCATCAAAGTGCCCGACGCATTCCGTGCAGCGATCATGGGTGATGATGTAAATATTATCGCCCACGCCCTGACCGTCGCCGACGTGATGGCCCTTGCCCTCAGCATCGCTCCGGGTTTCGAAAATCGCCTCGTTGGGACATTCAGGCAGGCAAGCCCCACAGGAAATGCATTCGTCGGTAATCAGCAGTGCCATGACCCACGCCTCCTTCTCACTTCTTAAGACAACAAACAATATTGACAAGATCGCGCCGCCCCGACCATAGTGCGTGCGCTGTGTGGGGGCCATTCTATTCTGTGATTCTTTTCTAAGTCAACAGAACGGCTTCCGGTCAGAAGGCCTAGAATTCACGGGAATATGGCCCATGAGACCCAGCC